>PXSV01000090.1:11066-22888 GCA_003022685.1 Halobacteriales archaeon SW_9_67_24
TACCGCCAGGGGTTCGGCAGCGTCGAAGGTGTCGGGCGCGATGCGTGTCCAGAGGATGACGTCCGTCGGTGTCGGCCCGCCGCTCGCGATCGACTGGGGGAAGGTCCCGGCCGGATCGGCCCCAGGGTCGAAGTCGAAGACCGCCGTATCGCTCGCCGCGGAGGGAGCCATCGCGGTCGCGAGGTCGTGCGAGTCGAGCGTCGACAGCAACGCCGAGTGGTCGTCCGCACCGCGCGAGGGTTCGTCGCGCCCGCCGATTCCCGCGTCGTTCGCCATGCACTGACAGTCGAAACCGAACCCCATCCGCGTTGCGGTTGGTTCACCCGGGGCTGCAGAATCGGTGATTTGAGCCGAGCGTGGCTGTCCGATGTGGAGCGGGGCTGTGCGACGGGGGCGGTGCAGGGCGGTGCTGTTCGGTACGGAGTGGTGAAGAGCGGTGCTGAAAGCGCTAGTAGCTCTACCGCGAACGAGCGCAGCGAGTGAGCGGGTGTTTTTGCTGAACCTTTTTACTGCGGAGGGTCGCCTTCGGTGACCCCCGCTTGCAAAAAAGGTTCAGCCGAACATCTGGCGCATCATGGGATGCATCTCCATGAGCTGCTCCTCGGCGATCTCCTCGTAGAGCTTGTAGGTGATCGAGACCGTCAGCAGGAGGCCCGTGCCGCCGACTGCCCCGATAGTGCCGAGCATGTTCGCGCCGACCGCGAGTAGGCCCACCAGCGCCCCGCCGATCACCGTGACCTGGGGGATGTACCGTTCGAGGACCTTCTCGATCACCCCTGGGTTCTGCCGGAAGCCGGGGATCTGCATCCCGGAGTTCTGGATCTGCTTTGCGGTGGCCTCGGGGCCCATGTCGGCGGTCTCGACCCAGAAGATCGCGAAGATCGCGCCGCCGATCACCATGAACGTGAGATCGACCCCGATCCGGAGCGCGACCTGCCACGCCGCCTGACTCACCCCGATCCAGTCGTTCGGGGTGTAGATCGGTGCGAAGTAGTAGAACAGCCCGGCGACCGGCTGGCCGTTCGAGTAGACGCCTGCCCACGCCGGCAGCCCGAACTGCGAGTTGAGGATGCGCCCGAGGAACTGGATGTTGGCCTGAAGCGCGCGCACGAGGATCATCGGCAGGACGCTCGCGTAGATCAGTTTCACCGGGAATCGCCCGCGAGCACCCTTGACCCGGGCGTGACTCAGCGGGATCTCGACCCGGACGCTCTCGGCGTACACCACCACCACGAAGATCAGCAGGGTAGTGAGCAGCGCCACGAGCTGGCCCTGACCGAGCAGCAGCGTCTGGAGGCCCGCACTCGTTAGCGGCGAGACCTCGATCGAACCGGTCAGGATCCCGAACCAACTCGCGAAGAAGCCCTCAGCGCTGATGAACCCGCCGACGAGCTTCTGGCTCACGCCGGCGACGATGAACAGTCCGATCCCGGAGCCGACGCCCCATTTCGAGATGACCTCGTCCATGAACAGGATCAACACCCCGCCGACGAAGATCTGAGTGAAGATCAGCCACTTCACGCCGACGAGGCCGATGCCGAGCGACGCCGCGAGCTGTTCGCTCGCCGGCAGGAAGTTGCCCGCGAACACCATCGGCAGCCCCGTGATACAGATCATCACGATCACGAGGAACTTCTGGAGTCCCTGATAGAGGATCTGATCCCGCGGGTCGTTGGTGTCGAGCCCGAGGAGGTTGGCCCCGCCGAGCAACTGGAGCACGATGCTCGCGGTCACGATCGGGCCGATCCCGAGCTGGAGGATCGATCCAGTGGCCCCCGCGAGGATCGTCCGGAACTGGCCGAACAGATCGCTCCCGGACCCCGCGGACGGCAGCCCGTAGAGCGTGACGTTCGTCAGGAAGAAGTACAGGACGAGCACGCCTGCCGTCCAGCCGAGCTTGCGTCTGAAGGGGACGTGACCCTCCGGTCGCCGGACGGAGGGCATCCGTGTCAACACCGGTTCGGCGGTTTCCTTCCAACCCATTTTCGCGAGGTCAGGACTCCGTGCTTGTAGCTTCTTCGTCCGAGTCTTCGTCGGCGTCCTCACGGTCGGCTTCGCCTCGCGCTGCGGTGTCGTCCTCGCGGTCGGCGAGGCGTTCCTCCCCACGGTCGCTCAGGACGGCCTCGCCACCCGCCTCGTCGAGCAGGTCGCGTGCGCTGTCGGAGAACGCGTCGGCGGTCACCGTCAGGGACTGCCGGACCTGGCCGCCGCCGAGCACCTTCACGACGTCAGCCTCGTGGCCATCCTCGACGACATCGCGCGCGTCGAGCCGATAGCCGTCCTCGGTGTCCTCGGCGAGATCGTCGGCGGCGTACAGCGCCGCGTCCTCGTCGAGCTCGCGGACGTCGATCGTGGAGACCTCCTCTTTGACCTTCTCCGGGCGGTCGAACCCGTGTTTGCCGAGCGGTCCGTAGTTGTGGAACTCGTGACTGTCACGCCCCGCGCGCCCGCGCCCGCCGCGGTGGCCGGCCCCGCGTCGATTCTTGTGGGAGCCGCCGCCGTGGGTGCGCGAGCCGCGCTGGCGTCGTTTCTTGCTTGTCATCGTTGTGATCTGAGTAGTGTGGATCGGAGCCGGATCGTGCTCACCGCATCGCCGTCAGCAGCGCGTCGATGCCGTCGGTGTCGTGTTTGCCGAGCTCGCCGCCCTCCGGCGTCGGGTGTTTGACGCCGTCGTGGCCGCCGCGCGGCGGGTGGAGTCGGAGTGCGGGGGCGAGCCCCGCCTCCCGCAGCGTTGTCTCCTCCGCGAGCAGCGCTTCCGCAAGCCCTGCGAGATCGTCGTGTGGGGTGTTCTCGGTCACCCACTCGTCGTCGATCGCCGCCGTGCCCTCGGCGGGTTCGCCACGGGTCCGAAGGGTGCGTTCGAGCACCGCCTGGCTCGGCTCGCCGTAGGCCACGTAGTCGTTGACCTTCGTGATCATTCCCCGATACGTGTCGGTTTCGGGGATCAGTGCGCAGTGATTCGTGCTGTGGACGTTGAGCATCGAGAGGGTGTCCGCGACCTCCTCGCTCATGTTGACCTCGCCCCGGAGCTGAACAAGCGCTTGCATCACTCGATCACCTCCCGTTTCTCTCGGGTGGGCTCGGGCACTCTCGCCTCGCCGGTCGCCCGGAGCGCGTTGAACGTCGCCTTCGCGAAGTTGACAGTCGTCCGGGTCGTCCCGGACGAGCGCGTCCAGATGTCCTCGATCCCGGCGAGTTCGAGCACTGAGCGGACGGTCTCCCCGCCCGCGAGTCCGAGTCCGCGGGGCGCGGGCCGGAGTTCGACCTCGACGCTGCCGGCCTTGCCGTCGGTACGGAGCGCGACGGTGTGAGGGCGGCCGCAGCCACACTCCCACGAGCCACAGCCCCGCGAGACGTTGACGATGTTCAGTTTCGCGATCCCGATCGCCTTCTGAATCGCCGAACCCACCTGGTCGTCACGGCCCTCCGCGTAGCCCACGTAGCCGTCGCGGTTGCCGATCGCGACCACACACCGGAACTTCACCCGGCGGCCGGAGTCGGTCATCCGCTGGACCATGTTGATGTCGAGAACGTCGTCCTCCAGCCCGGGAAGGAGCTGGTCGGTGATCTCGGGTTCCTTCAGCGGGAGGCCCGAGTTCAGCGCCTCGTCCATCGTGGTGATCTCCTCCTCGGCGACCTGCTTGCCGAGCCGCGTTCGCGGCTCCCAGCCGCGTCTACTCATCGGTTCCTCCAAGCTCGTGGTCGAATTCGTCCATGATCGTCGTTCTGACCTCCTCGAAGTGCTCTGGCAGCTCGGTCGCGTCGAACCCGTTCGAGTAGAGGGGCTTGTCGCGCGATTCGGCGTACTCCGCGACGTGCTCGCCGCTGGTTCGCGACCACTCGGCGAACACCGAGTCGTTGTGCGGAACGTCGAGTCCGGCGTCGATCGCGCCCTCCTGGATCGCGAACACCTTGTTACCCGGCGTCGCGGCGTTGAGACCGATGTCGAGAACTGCCTCGTCGACGTCGGTGTCTCGCGCGCGAAGCCCGGCGAGCAACCCCGTGAGGTACGCGCTCGGCAGGTTCCCCGTTGGAGCCTCCCAGCCGTACTCGGCGAGGTCGCCGGAGTTCGCGCTCGCGTGCGTTTCGTCGCCGTCGGGACCGGGAGTCACCAGCTGCGCCCTGACGTGGCGGTTGCTCTTGCGAGCAACCAGTCGGGGTTTGCCTGATTTCAACAGGCGCAACCGCTGATGGTAGTCCGTCCGGACCTCCCGGCGGCGGCGCATCGGAACGTTGTATCGTGGTCCTGTTGCCATGATTACTCCTCCTGTATCTCGACACCGAACTCGTTCGTGGCGAACGTCTCCAGCCGATCGACGCTGTCGAACTCGCCGCCGCCCGCCTTGTCGTAGAGCGCGCGGTACTGGGTTCGATCGAGCGTCCCGTCGGCCCGCAGCTCCTTCAGCCGGCGGCGCTGGGCCCGGATCCGCGAGACCCACGCGTCCTTGCGGTCCTCGCGGGCTCCGGCGGTCCCCTTCCGCGTGCCGGGGCCGCTCCGATGGCCGGCGGCGCGTTTTTCCTCGCGCTCGCGCGCGCGACCACGGGAGTTCGACTTCGCCGCTTTCGATTCGATTGTTCCGTTGGCGATCTGCTCGCGGATGTCCTCGCGGGTGATCGCTTCCGCGATCTCGCCCTGTGCGTCGGGGTCGAACCAGACGCGGTTCTTCCCGACATCGAGCACGTCCGCGGCCAGGCGTCGCTGTGCAGTCAGATCAGTCATCTCCGTTCACCTCGACTTCGATGTAGGTCGGGTTCAGTACTCTGATCCCGTTGTCCTCGGCCTGCTCCTCGATGCGTTCGCGCTTCCGGCCGCCGACCGACGACCCGATCCGCACGGCCTCGGTGTCGCCGTCCACGTTTTCGAGATCGTCCGCGTTCTCCACACGGATCTCCTCGAACCCGCTCGGATGGCGGCCTCGGACCCGCTTCGCCGTCCGGTAGCCCGCCTCGACGGTCGCGCCCTTGCCCTTGACGCCTCGGCGCTGCTTCGAGAGCGTCCCGGTGGGTCGTCGCCACGAGGTCGCAACGCGCTTTTTCATGTGGTGGTTCTGTCGGTCGAACGCCGGTCCCGAATCGCGGCCTCGTTCGGCGAGCAGTCGTCCCTCCTCGTCGTCGAGGTCGGGCGTCTTGTCGGCGAGGCCGCGCGGCTGGAGTTCGGTTTCGACGTCCTCGCTCTCCTCGGGTTCGGTCTCCTCGGCGACCTCGGTCTCGGTCTCCTCGGCGACTTCGAGCCCGCCGACATCGGCCTTGATCCGCGCGGCGAGCGCGTTGCCGACCCCTTCGATCTCGGCGAGGTCGTCCTGGTCGGCGCGACGGAGATCGTTGACCGTCTCGAAGCCCGCCTCGCGCAGCGTATCGGCCTTCGCGTCGCCGACCCCGCTGACCTCGGTGAGTTCGTCCGGGATGTCGTCGCTTTCGTCGTCCGCCGCATCGGCTTCCCCGTCGGCCTCGGACGCCGCGTCGGTTTCGTCGGCTTCGTCTCCGTCGTCGACATCGGCGTCCTCGTCCTCGCGGTCGGCACCGTCGGAACCCTGTTCCGACGAGCCTCCACTCGCTTCGCTCGTGGAGACTTCGCCTCGCGCTGCGGTGTCGTCGACATCGAGTTCGTCGACGTCGGCCTTGATCCGTGCGGCGAGCGCGTTGCCGATCCCCTCGACCTCCGCGAGGTCGTCCTGGTCGGCGTCGCGCAGGTCGTCGGCGGACTCGTAGCCCGCCGCCCGGAGGTCCTCGGCTTTCTCCTCGCCGACCCCGTCGATCGCCGTGAGATCGTCGGCCGGATACTCGAACCCGTCGTCAGCCATCGGCGCTCACCTCCGCCGTCCCCGGTTTCTCGGTGATGTACACGCCGTCCTGGAACACCCGCGTGTCCTTGCCGCTGACGCGGGTGAGCTGTTCGATGTCCGCGGCGGTCTGGCCGACGTCCTCCTTGTTCGGCCCGGAGAGCGTGACCCGCTCGTCGTCGATCTCGACCTCGGTATCGCCGTGGACCGGCGTCCGGCGCGGCGCTTGCTCGCCGAGGAAGTTCTGGATCACGACGTCGCCGTCCTCGGCGCGGACCTGCATCGGGAAGTGCGAGTAGAACACCTCCATCTCGTAGGTCCACCCCTCGCGGACGCCGTGGATGGCGTTCGCGATGTGGCTCTCGAAGGTGGTCGTCGTCGCGGTCGTCTTCGCGTCCTCGGTGTCGCTCGCGATCACGACCTCGCTATCCTCCACGGTGACGCTGACGTTCGGGTACCACAGCCGTCGCGTGACGCTGCCGTTCGGCCCGGAGACCGTGACGTCGAAGCGGTCGACTTCGACGGTTACGTCCTCGGGAATCCGTATTCGTTGTTCTGTCATTGTCAGTAGACGTACGCGAGCACCTCGCCACCGATGCCCTGCTCTCGGGCCTCGTAGTGGCTCATCACGCCGTGGCTCGTCGTCACGATCAGCGTGCCGTAGTCCCGAGCCGGGAGATAGCGCTTCTCCCACTTCTCGAACTCGTCGGCCCCCGCGGAGTAGCGGGGTTTGACGACGCCACAGCGGTTGATCGCGCCGCTGAGTTCGACCTCGAACTCGCCGGCCCGGCCGTCCTCCACGAACTCGAAGCCGTCGATGTAGCCCCGGTCGTAGATGACTTCCAGCACCGAGCCGATCGTGTTCGAGGCGGGCTGCACGGTCAAGTCGAGCTTGCCGACGCGGCCGGCGTTGTCGAGCCCCGACAAAGCGTCCGCAAGCGGATCATTGTTCGTCATTTGTACTTCCTGAACCCCATGCCGCGCGCGATCTCGCGGAAGCATTGTCGGCAGAGCCAGATGTCGTACTTCCCGACGAGGCCCTGCTTGCGCCCGCAGCGCTGGCAGTCCTCCAGTTGTCCCGTGCGCTTCGTCGCGTGTTCGCCGGTGTCGGTTTCGCTCTCGCTCATCGTACCTCCACATCGAATTCGTTCTCGAGGAACGCGATCGCGTCCTCGACATCGAGCCGGTGACGGCTCGGCAGCTGGCGCGTGGCCTTGTTCCGCCGTTTCACCCGTGCGCCCGGTCGATTGAGGGTGACCGTGACGTCGAGGCCGTAGATCCCGACGTTCGGATCGTACTCTTGGCTCGGGAACTCGGTGTGTTCCGCGATTCCGAAGCTGACGTTCCCGGTCTCGTCGAACTGGGTGTGCGAGATATCGGCGAGATCGAGCGCGGTGTCGAGGAACTCCTCGGCGGCCTCGCCACGGAGCGTGACCTTCGCGCCGATCGGGTCGCCCTCCCGGATGTCGAACTCGGGCTCGGTCGCCCGGGCGCGGGTGCGAACGCTCGCCTGGCCGGTGACGGCCTCCAGGATCTCCTCGGCGTTCGCCAACTCGCGGCCGCCCTCGCCGACGCCCATGTGGACGACGACCTTCTCGACGACGGGCTCGCGCATCTCGTGGAACTCCGCGGCTTCGCTCACTCGTCGTCACCTCCGTCGCCGGCTGCGTCGTCGTCCGTCTCGGTTTCGCCGTCCGCCTCGTCGTCCGAATCGGACGCTTCAGCGGGATCGTCGGCGGCGTCGGCGTCCTCGCCGGCCGCCGTGACGGTTTCCTCGGCGTCGTCCTCGTCGACGAAGTTCTCGTCGATGACGACCACGTACTCCGCGACCGTCTCGAACCCGTCGTCGTCCTGTGAGACGGTAACGTTGTTTGACGAGCTGCCCGGCGTGACCTGGATCTCCTCGATCTCGCCGACCTCGCCGGCGTGGCGACCCTCGACGGCGGTCACCAGCGCGCCCTCCTCGTAGGGGAACTGTGCGAGGATCTCGTCCTCGGCGTCAACCACGATCGAGTCGCTGCCGGCGTACTCGCTGCCGTCCTCGACTTCGAGGGTGCGGCCGTCGTGGAGCGCGAGCTGTGTCGCGCCGCCGGGCACCTGCTGCTTGCCCTCGATCTTGCCGAGCTTCGAGTCCGCGTCTTCGGCATCGATCGGCGTCAGCGCGAGGCGACCGCCCTCGTCGGGGAACACCCGGTAGTGTTCGTTCCGCTCGTCGAACTCGAGGATGTCGAACATCCCGATCGGGCGCTCCTCGTCGTCGAGCGCGTCGCCGTTGACGAGGATGGAGCCCTGATTCAGCGCATAGCGCGCCTCCTTCCGGGAGCCGACGTAGCCGAGCACGTCCCGCAGAACAACCAAGAGCGGGACCCCGCTCTCGCCGTGCGGGCCCGCGCCCGCCTTCACGGTGAACGTCTCGGTCTTGCGCTCGACGGGCCACGAGTTCGGCACCGAGAGGCGCTTCTGGTGCTTACTCATTGTCGGCCTCCAGGCGCTCCTCGCGTCGGTCGTCCTCCAGATCGAGGTCGGTGATCCGGAGGTTACTCGCGTCGAGCGGTCGGGCGACCTCCTCGCCGTCGGCGGTCTCGGTGACGACGTCCTCGACGTGGACGGTCGCGTCCTTCAGGTCGACCTTGACGACGTCGGCTTCCTCGCCGGCGAAGTCCCCGCGCAGGACCTCGACGGTGTCGCCCTCGTTGACCCGGGCGTTCCGCCTTCCATAGTCCTCGCGGAGGTCGTCGTCGAGCGTCGCCCGGACCTGGCGATGCTTCTCGTGGAGCGGTGCGCGCTCCGTTCGTGTCCGTTGTTTGTATGGTTGTTTGCTCATGTCTTGTTTTCCTAGACGATCATCGTGGCCGCGCTCGCGATCGAGCCGAACCGCTCGGCGACTTCGCGCGCGACGGGCCCGCGGAGTTCCGTACCCCGAGGGTCCTCGTTCTCGTCGACGACCACTGCGGCGTTGTCCTCGAACTTCACGCGGGTGCCGTCGGGTCGCCGGATCGGCTTGCGCTGGCGGACGATCACGGCTTCGAGCACCTGGCGGCGCATCTCGGGGGTGCCCTTGGTCACCGAGACCGACACCTTGTCGCCGAGACCCGCCTTCGGGTGGCGGTTCTTCGCGCCGGAGTAGCCCGACACGCTGACCACCTTGAGTTCGCGCGCGCCCGTGTTGTCCGCACACGTCACGAGCGACCCTTTCTCCAGACCCTGGGTGACGTCGGCGGCAAGCGCTTCCATCAGGCGTCACCCCCGGACTCCCCGGTCGACGCCTCGATCTCGTCGAGGGCGACCTCCGATTCGGGATCGGAGGGTCCCGAGAAGCTGCTCGCCCCGAGATCCCGCGTCGTATCGAGCGTGCCGACCACGACGTGGGCCTTGGTCTTCGAGAGCGGCCTGGTCTCGGCGATCCGCACCGCGTCGCCCACCGTCAGATCGAGACAGTCGGGCGCGTGCGCGGGGGTGCGCGAGCGTCGCTTCATCTTCCGGTCGTACTTCGGGACCGTCACGTCGTACTCGCGTTCGACGATCACCGATCTGTGCATCTCCGTCGAGGCGACCATCCCGTCGACCGTTCCGCCGCGCACGGAGACCGTGCCGTGGAACGGACAGTTCGGGTCGTCGCAGGTCGTCTCGGGTTCGTCGACGTTCAGTCCTAGCGCCATGTCGAATCACTGCTCCGTTCGGTGCGGCGGGCCGGCGTTGTGACCAGCCGCTCGCCCTCGACCGTCACGTGGACGGTCTCGGGGGCTTCGGGGTCGGCAGGCGTCACGTCAGCCGGAGCGACCGACTCGCCGCCGAGCGCGAACTCGAACGTCGCGCCCGTCTTCGGCACCTGTTTCGTGGCCCCGACCCCGCTGTCCGTCGAGTCCGTCTCGACCGACAGCGTGTTCTTCGTTTCGCGGACGACCCGCCCCTCGATACCGGCGAGGGCGGGGTTGTCCGCCGTCGCGACCCGCGCGTGCAGGCCGCAGAGTTCGTGTCGCGCGAGCGTTTTCGGGGTGAGCGCCATCAGGCACTCTCCCCGTTCTCGTCGAGATCGCCCTCTTCGTTTCGAATCGTCTTGAGACGGGCGATGGTGCGTTTGAGTTCACCGATCCGGCCGGGGTTTTCGGGTGCGCCGCCAGCGGCCTGGACGGCTTTGGTGTTGAGGAGCTCGGTTTCGAGCTCTTCGAGCTCGGCCTCGCGCTCGGCCGGCGTCATGTCGCGCATCTCCGCGGCGTGGAGGATCGCCATCAGGCGGTCCCTCCCTCGATGTCCTCGGCACCGTCTTTGATGCGCTCGGCAAACGCCGCGCCGACGCCCTCGGCCTCGGCGAGGTCGTCCTCGCTTGCTTCGCGCACGTCCGCGACCGACTCGAAGCCGGCCTCGGCGAGTGCGTCGGCCTTCGCGTCGCCCACGCCGTCGATGGCGGTCAGGTCGGGCGTCGCGTCGGCGTCGTCCATCTCGTCGATGAGCGCTTCGGCTTCGGCGTCGGTCTCCTCGGAGAGTTCCTCGTTGATGTCCTCGCTCGCCTCGGGCTCGTCCGGCGAGGTCTCGGCCGAACCCTGCTCGGCCTCGATCTCCTCCTCGATGATCTCCTCGGCCCCGGCGTCCGTCGTTTCGGTCGCGTCCTCGGAGGGTGTCTCGGTCACCTCGAACTCCGCCTCGCCCTCGGATTCCTCGGGACCGGCGACCGGTTCGTCGGCCTCGCCCTCGCCGCTGAGGAGTTCCTCGACGTCGTCGCCCTCGACCTCCTCGGGTTCGAGCACGCTGGTGTCGACGTCCTTTTGGATGCGGAAGTCGTCCGGGAGTTCGGCGTCCGGCGGGATGATTCTGACTGTGACGCCGATCGTCCCGAGCTTCATCACCGCGACGCCGTCGCCGCGGTCGACGATGCTCTGGGCCGGCTCGCCGTTGTGCTTGATGTACCCCCGGTTGAACTTCTCGTTGCGCGAACGTGCGCCCGTCACCTTTCCGTTGAGGGTGATCTCCGCACCACGCGCGCCCGCGTCCATGATCCGGTCGATCGTGGTGTGGCCCGCCTTCCGGAAGTACCAGCCACGTTCGAGGGCGTTGCCCAACCGATCCGCGACGATCTGGGCGTTGAGGTCGGGTTCGTCGACCTCCTGGACGTCGATCTGGGGGTCGTCGAGGTCGAAGCGCTCCTCGAGCTGGGTCGTGATCTTCCGGATGTTCTTCCCACCCTTGCCGATCACCATCCCGGGTTTCTCGGCGCGGAGCACGATCTGGGTTCCCATCGGGGTCTTGGCGAGATCCATCCCGCCGTAGCCCGCGCGCTCCAGCTCGTCGCCGAAGAACTCGTCGATCTGGGTCCGCTGCATCCCGTCCTCGATGAACGTCTGCTCGGAGCCCATCAGTTCTCGCCCGCCCCGTTCTCGCTGTCGGCCTCGTCGGGTTCCTCAACGATCAGCTCGACATCGACCTCGGGCGTGTTCCACGCGCTCGCGCGGCCCATCGCCCGGGGTTTGCGGCCCTGGACCTCGCCGATCTTGTGGGCGGCGACGTGTTTGATCGTCATCGGATCCGGCTCGAACCCCTGGTGTTCGGCGTTCGCGCCGACGTTTTCGAGCAGGTCGAGAAAGGCCTTCGAGGCCTTCTCGGGGTAGCGACCGGCGTCCCAGCCGTCGATGTCCTTGCGGTGACCGACACCGGAGTTGTGCGACCGGAACGGGACCGAACGCTCGCCCGCAATCACGCTCTCGAGGTACTCGACGGCCTCGCCGGCCGTCATCCCCTTGATCTCGCGGGCGATGGCCTTGCTGTGCTTGTGTGACATGTGCCGCTCCCGGAGCATGGCTTTGGCCGTCGTGTCCGGGTCGGCGTCGACCGAGTAGCTGATTCCCATGTGTTACTTGAGGGGCACGAACTTCGAGGACCGGGTCGCCCCGATGCCGGCCTGTCCGTGCTCGACCGACTGGCGCGTGAGCTGGAACTCGCCGAGATAATGGCCGAGCATCTCGGGCTCGACCACGACCCGCTCGAAGCTCTGGCCGTTATGCACCGCGAAGGTCAGCCCGACCATCTCCGGCAGGATCGGCATATCCC
>PXSV01000091.1 GCA_003022685.1 Halobacteriales archaeon SW_9_67_24
GCGGTCGTAGATCGGGAGATAGCGCTGCTGGGCGAGGAAGCCCGGAACGTTGAGTACGGGAAGACAGACGAGGGTGCCGTGGAGGTCGGCGTGGCTCCACTCGTGGGCTACGGTCCTGACGACCTCGACGCCGTTGAGCTCGTCGCCGTGGGCCGCCGCGGTGAGCACCCCGGTCGGGCCCGGCTCCGCCCCGTTGACGACCGTGACCGGGATCCTGACCGGGTCGCCCATGTAGGTCTCGCTGATACCGTATCGGATGTTCCGGGTTTCGCCAGGCGCGACCTTCCCGCCGTCGTACGTGAAGGCCCCCTCGTGACTCATCAACCCCCGTTCAGCAAGCCGGGAATAAAACCCTCGCGTCCCGGTCGTCCATCGCTGACCGTCGTCTCCGGTCGGCGGTGGCTCGCTCGACGAAGCGTCACAGCTTTCCCCCGAGCCGGCGATCGAACTCCATGCCGAACGCCGACGAGCCCGTTCGAGTGGGGGTGTTGAGCCTCCACAACAGCAAGGAGACGAAGGCCATTTTGAATGCGATCGAGGACCTCGGCCACACGCCGGTGTGGCTCCGGCGGGAGAACACCGCCGTTTCGATACGCGACAGCGAGGTCGGCGTCGAGCCCGCAGTCGACGTGGTTGCGAACCGACTTCTGCTCTCGAACACCGAAGAGCCCGCCGAAGGCCTGGGATTGGCGGCGACGTTCGAACGCATCCGCCCGATGCTGAATCGTCCGGGACCGACGCTCACCGCGATCCACAAGTTCGCAACCGCCGCGCGGCTCGCCGACTGGAACGTCCGCGTGCCCGACGCGCTGCTCGCGCTCTCGAACGACCGGCTGAATCGTGGCCGCGAGCAGTTCGGCGACGTCGGGGTATACAAAACTGCTATCGGCACCCACGGCGGCGGAACGTGGAAAGTCGACCTCGACGAGCCCGTGAACCCGAAGGTGGGCAATCGCCAGGCGTTCCTCCAGGAACTCGTCGAGCGCGACGCGACCGAACACCGCGATCTCCGGGTGTACGTCGTCGGCGACCGGATGATCGGTGCGATGCACCGGTATGCCCCCGAGGGCGACTGGCGGACCAACGTTGCCCTCGGCGGTGCGGTCGAGGACGTCACCGACGACATCAGCGACGAGGCCAGAGAAACCGCACTCTACGCCGCCGACGTGATGGATCTCGACTACGTTGGCGTCGACCTCATCGAGGGCACGGAGGGCTGGCACGTTCTCGAAATGAACCCGACGGCGGGGTTCAAGGGGCTCTACGAGGCCACCGGGCGGAGTCCCGCGCCGTACATCGCGAAACTCGCGATCGAGGAAGTCGGCGGGTCGGTCGAGGACGACCAGGTGCAAGGGATCGCGACGACGCTCGACGACTCCACGCCGTCCAGTATGCCGAGGCCCGAGCGACCCAAACCGGGCCAGACCCCGCTGATCGGCTACATCGAGGACGTGGTAGTGAGCGGCACCAGTGGGTCGCGGTCGGCGCTCGCGAAATCCGACACGGGTGCGACGAGAACCAGCATCGACACCTCGCTCGCGGCCGAGATCGGTGCCGGGCCGATCAAGAGCATGACCCGCGTCAGGTCGGGAAGTTCGAAGTCCGGGAAGGCGCGGCCGGTGGTCGATCTCGTGGTGGGGATCGGCGGCACCCAGCACACCGTGACCGCGAGCGTCGAGGACCGGAGCCACATGAGCTACCAGCTCCTCCTCGGTCGGGACATCCTCCAGCACTACCAGGTCGACGTGAGGCGACGTGCCGACAGCGACGAGGCCGCGGAAGCGGAGGCCGAACGACTCGAAGAGTAGGACAGCGACGACTCCCAGTGGCCCTACGACTCGTAGTGCGCCCAGATGTAGAGCACGGCGAGCGAGCGGTACGGTCGCCACTGCTCCGCGAGGTCGTGCATCTCCTCACGGGTCATCTCGCCGTACAGGGATTCGATTCCCCGACGGACCGCGAGGTCACCGATCGGGAACACGTCCTCGCGGCCGAGAACGAAGAGCAGGTACATCCGCCCGGTCCACGCCCCGATGCCACGGATCTCGCTGAGCCTGTCGATCACTTCCTCGTCGCTCGCGTCCGCGAGGCCGGATCGCGTGAGATCGCGTTCCTGGAACGCTCGCGCGGCGTTTCTGACGTATTCGGTTTTCGTCTCGCCGAGGCCGGCATCTTCGAGGGCTTCCTCGTCGGCTGCGAGCACCGTCTCGGGGGTGACTTCGTCGAGCAGGTCGAACACGCGCTCGCGCACGGCGGCCGCGGAGGCGGTGGAGACGGACTGGTTGATGATGGCAACCACGAGCCGCCGGAACTCCTCATCGGCGGGTTCGAGTTCGATCGGGCCGTGTTCGTCGATCAGCCGATCCATCACGGGGTCGTCGCGGAGGTGATCGTGAGCCTCGGACACGTCGATAGAGACGCGACGGGGGAGAATACGAGTTGCGTTCGCGGTAGCTTGGTCGTGGTTGCGGTGCGGTCGCGGTGGCGGTGCCTGGCGGATGAAGGGCGAGCGACCAACGGGAGCGAGGGCTTCGGCGGTGCTGTGCGGTGTGGTTGCGGTCGTCGCCAGCAGTTCTACCGCGAACGAGGCCGAAGGCCGAGTGAGCGGGTGTTTTTAGCGTAGATTTTTGCGAGGGGTGGTGGGCGAGCAAGTGAAACGAGCGAGCGCACCCGACGAAGTAAAAAGGTACGCTCAGAAGCCCTCGCCGAGGAGTTCGCGCGCGATCACGTTCTTCTGGATCTCGCTCGAGAGCACAACGAAGAAATCGCCGACGGAGCCGTTCGTGATCCACATCTCGTTGCCGTCGATCACCCACTCGTCGCCCTCCTTCTCCGCACGGGTCGAGACCGAGGAGACGTCCGAGCCGGTGTCGGGTTCGGAGATCGCCGCGCCCATGATCGCGTCGCCGTTCGCGAGCGGCCGCAGGTACGCCTCTTTCTGCTCGTCGGTGCCGAACTCCCGGATTGCCTCGCTGCCGAACCCGGTGCTCGACACACAGAGGCCGATCCCCGGATCGACCGCGAACAGCTCCTCGATGACGAGGGCAGTTTCGAGGGTTGAGTAGCCCGCGCCGCCGTACTCGATCGGAATGCTCGCGCCGAGCATCCCCATCTCGGCGGCGGTGTCGATCAGGTCGTGGGGGTATTTTTCCTCGCGGTCGTACTCGCTTGCGATCGGCGCGATCTCGTTTTCGGCGAACCGCCGGACCTCGTCGCGGATCTGTCGTTGCTCCTCGGAAAGCGCGTAGTCCATGATCGGTCATTACAGACCCCGGCGACAAGTAGCTTCGCACCCGGGAATAAACTCGCGGATAGTTTTCGGGATCGGTGATCGAGG
>PXSV01000092.1 GCA_003022685.1 Halobacteriales archaeon SW_9_67_24
GGCGCGGGGCGCGTCACGCTGAACGGCGACCCCGTGCGCGTGAGTTCGCGCGACGATCCGGAGGCGTTCGTGATCGACCCGATCCTCCTCGGCGATCCGGCGGAAACCGGCGGGACGAACGCGCTCGGCGAGCGCTTCGGGGACTTCCGTCGGCTCGGCTGCGCCCAGGCGACGCTCGCGGCGGTCGCCGGCGGGTCGATGGAGGCCGCGATCGCCACCATCCGGCTCGACCCGTGGGACACGGTTGCCGGCGCACACATGATCCGCAACGCCGGCGGCGTCGTGACCGACCTCGACGGCGAGCCGTGGCATCACGACAGTTCTAGCTTGGTGGCCTCGAACGGCACGGCCCACGAGGCGGTGCTCGCGGCCGCCCGGCAGGCTGCCGGCGAGTGAACGCTCGACGAAGCCGCGAAACAGACCGACTGCTGCGACTAACTGCTGTGGGGCTCCTCGTCGCGGTGACTGTCGGGGTTTTCGGCCTCGCGGGCGGCCGCCTCGCGCTGTTCTGATTCGGTGTCGACCTCGCCCTCTGCGGCCTCCTCTCGCGCTTGCTCGGCTTCGGCCTCGCGTGCCTGCTTCGCGTCCTCGGTCTCCTCGTCGTCCGCTTCGTCTTTCTCCTTCGCGAGCGTGACGTCGCGCTCGTGGGGATCGTCCTCGGACATGGGTCTTCGTTCGGCTTCTCGTGACTTGAGTGTGGGGCCTGCCGACGACGCCCCTTCACGGGGGACCGGGTCCCCTTCACGATACATCCATCAAAAAGTCCACAGCGGCCGGTGACTCGCACACGGTGACGGACGGTCGGTTCGGGACGATCGACCGACGAGAGACCTCCCGGCATAGGACTGCGGTAGGCTTTTACCCCTTTCCGCGTCCCATCGTGTATGACTGAGACCCTCGGCCATCTCGGCATGGCACTGATCTTCCTCGCCCCGGCGTGGTTGTTCATCGACGATTGGCGTACAGCGATGGTGTTCGTCGGTACCGGATTCTGGTTCGGCCCGGTACCCGACGTCGATACCTACCTCCGGAACTGGTTTCCCGTCGAGATCCACCACCACGGCGTCGTCCACACGGTCCCGGCAGTTATCGTGTTCACGGTCGTTCTCGGGCCAATCCTCGGATGGCTACTCAAACGTGTCCTCGGCAGGACGAACTGGTTCTCGCGCGAGGCGGCGGATCGGGCGATCGCCATGGGGATGATCGCGGTGGGAGCCGCGACCCTCTCACATCTGGCCGCCGACATCCTCTCCGCACCCGATATCTCGACCCGGATCGAGCCGCTCTGGCCGGTAGTTCAGGGCCCAATCGCCTATATCGACGTACTCTACTACAATTCGATCTGGGCGACGTGGGGACTGTTCGTCCTCGGACTGCTGGTCAACGCTGTGTTCTTTTACTGGTCGAACCAGCGCGGGTCGGGCCGACGCACGCAGTCGTCGTAACGAAAAAAACGTCGGAGCCGCTCGGTTACTCCGTCTCGGTGATCGTTAGCGTGTAGCTACCCGAGCCGCTGTAGGAGTCGACATCGATCTGCATGGCCGTCGAGTCGTCGGGCCCCTCGATGGTGATGGTCTCTTGGCTGTTCGTCGACCGGGAGGCGTAGTCGTAGTCGCCCGGCCAGGCGTCCTGCGTCGTGCCCGTGTTGACGTAGAGGTCGAAGTCACCATCTGCGGGTCCGTCGAGTTCGACGACGACCTTGCTCGGCGCGGAGTACGACCACGACCACGTGTAGTCGTCGTAATCCGAGGAGCCGTACAGCGTGCCGTCGACCGAGCCGGACGTTGTTTCGCCGCCACCGCCTCCGCCCCCGCCGCCCCCACTGCCGCCGGGATCGGTGGTGACGGCCGCGAGCGCGTCGACCTGGCCGCTGCCCTGCTCGTCCGCCGGGAGCCCGATGTCCTCGGCGGTGTTCTTCAGGTGGCTCCGGAGCTCGGTGTTGGTGAGGTCCCACTTTGCGAGCGTGAGGCCAGCGACACCGGAGGTCACCGGAGTCGCCATCGACGTGCCCGAGAGTCGCTCGTAGGAACCACGCCCCTCGGTAGTCGTCGAGAGCACGTCGACGCCCGGCGCACACAGCTCGACGCTCTCGCCGTACTGGCTGAAGCTCGCCAGCCCCCCGTTGTCGTCGACCGCCGAGACCGCGACGCACTCGCTGTACGCGGCCGGGTAGCTCACGGAACTCGACCCGTTGTTCCCCGCGGCGGCGATCACGAGCGACCCGTTGTCGGTCGCGTAGCTCACGGCGTTTTTCATCGTGTCCGTGTAGCCGCCGCCACCCAGACTCAAGTTGATGACGTCGGCTCCCTGGTCGGCCGCCCACTCGATGGCGTCGGCGATGTCGGCGGTCGAGCCGGAGCCGTTCTCGTCGAGCGCGCGACCGTTGATGAGCGAGGAGTTGCTCTGGCCAGCTACTCCCGTCCCGTTGTCGATCACGGCGGCCGCACAGCCCGAGACGTGGGTGCCGTGGTACTCCTCCTCGGGGCGTCGGGATACGGGTCCGCGTCGTTGTCGGCGAAGTCCCGGCCGGGGTCGGCCTCGTAGTTCGCCGCGAGGTCGGGATGGTCGTACTGTGCGCCCGTATCGACGACCGCGATCGTCACCCCCGAATCGCCGAGCGTGGTGTCCCATGCCCCATCCGATTCGACCTGCTTCGGCGCGTACTGATCGCCGAAGCGCGGATCGCTCGGCTCGTAGAACGCCCCGTAGGTCTTGTTCGGCTCGGCGTACTTGATGTGATCCTTCCTCGTGACCGCATCGATGAAGTTCTCCTTCGCGCGATCGGCGGCCTGGCTCGGGAACTTCACCGCGACGTAACTGAGAGTGTGGTTTCGGTGGACGATCGCCGCGTTGCCGGGAACGGCCTGCGCGACCGCCCCTTCCATGTCGGCCGCCGACGCCGACACCCCCACGAGGATCTCCTCGGTCTTCGGGCCGGGTTGGCGACCCGGTGTCGCCGACGCGACGCCGCTCAGTCCGCCGAACAGCGTCCCCGCACCGATTGCTTTCAGGAACGATCGTCGATCCGGAGTGGGTTTCTCAACCATGGTCCAGACCTACACTCAGTACGAAAAAGCTTAAATCTACTTATAAACTTATGCAACGAACCCTCGTAGCGATTCGATCATGGCGGGTCAGGCGAAGACGACGGACTCCGCCGGTCGGTCGAACACCGCCACGGCTTTGCCGTCGGCCGGTCGAAGCGGGACATGCGCGGAACGCTCCGGGAGGCGGTGTCGAGTGTGGGCAGTCGCGAGCCGGCGGTCGGGCTGTTCGTCGACGGGCCGAACGTCCTCCGGAGCGAGTTCGATGTCGCCCTCGACGATGTCCGTGCGGCCGCCGAGGCCCGCGGGTTCGAGGTGTGCGTCACGAGCGGCGACGTCGACGTGAAGCTCGCGGTCGACGCGACCGCCGCCGTCGACGACCTCGACACGCTCGCGATCGCGTCGCGCGACACCGATTTCAAGCCCGTGCTCGAACACGCCGCCCGCCGCGGGCTGGCAACGCTCGCGATCGCGCCCGGAAGTCACGGCCGGTCGGACGCACTCAGAAACGCCGCCCACGAGGCCGTCACGCTGGAGTAGATCTCACAGTTGGACCCACGGCCGTCGCGCCCGAATGGACAATTCACTTCCCGGCGCGCGCGAAGCACGACCATGACTCTCGATACGCCGGTGCTCGACAACCACCTCCACCTCGATCCCGCCCACGGCCAGGGAATCGAGGCCGTGAAGGACTTCGCCCGGGTCGGCGGCACCCACCTCCTCGTGGACAACAAACCCTCGTGGCTGCTCGGCATCGACGCCGAGCGGGGTGCTGATTTCGAGGGGGTCTTCGAGACCACGATCGAGGCCGTCGCGGCGGCAAGCGAGGTCCTCGACGGTCGGGCGTGGCCCGTTCTGGGTGTGCATCCGGGCCTCGTCTCGAAGCTCGTCGACGATCGCGGGTTCGCGCCGGCCGAGGCGCGCGACCTGATGCAGGCGGGTCTCGACGCCGCCGCG
>PXSV01000093.1 GCA_003022685.1 Halobacteriales archaeon SW_9_67_24
GCGTCGGAGCTCGCAGATTCGCTCGACGTGCCTTCGAATCGTCTCCATTACCACCTCGACAAGCTCGAATCCATAGGACTGGTGGCGAATCGGAAGCGCAAGGAGCGCGGCGCTGACGGACTGTACTCGTACTATGTCGTGACAGCGCTCGGCGAGGCGATCATGACACACGGCGTTGGCGAGTTGATCGCCGAAGAACGCGAACTGCTCGAACGGTACGGATAGACCGGTTTTTTCTCCCCGCCTGCCGAGGCATCGATATGGCCAAACAGCCACACCTGCTTGTCGAGTCGGGCGACCTGAACGACGTCGCGCTCCTGCCCGGCGATCCGGGCCGGGTCGATCGGATCGCGGGCCACTGCGAGGAGAGCGAGGTGGTTGCCGAGAACCGCGAGTACAAGATCGTGAACGCCACCTACGAGGGATCGCCGGTCACGATCTGCTCGACGGGGATCGGCTGTCCGTCGGCCGCGATCGCGGTCGAGGAACTCGCGAACGTCGGCGTCGAGAGCTTGATCCGAGTGGGAACCACGGGCGCGCTCCAGGCCGACATCGAGATCGGTGACGTGGTGGTCGCGACGGGGGCGGCGAAGGACGAGGGGACCACCAGGCGCTACGAGCGCGACACTCTGCCCGCTGTCCCGGATTACGACGTACTCTCGGGGCTGGTCGAGGCGGCCGAGTCGCGTTCCGAACCCGTCCACGTCGGGGCGATCGCCTCCGACGACGCCTTTTATGCCGAGACCGACGAGTACGTCGAGGCGTGGGAGGAGGCTGGCGTGCTCTCGGTCGAGATGGAGGCCGCCGCGATCTTCACGCTCGCGCGCCGGAAGGGACTGCGGGCGGGCGCACTCTGTACCGTCGACGGCAACCTCGTCGCGGGCACGCAGAAGGGCGAGACCGACGGCGAGGAGCTCCCGGAGAAGGCGAAGGACAACGTCGAGCGCGCGATCGTGATCGCGCTCGACGCGGCCGCCGGGTTCTGAGTCGACGGTCGAGGACGATCAGCCGCCGCTCACCGGCGGGAACGCAGCGAGTTCGTCGCCGTCGTCGAGATCGGTGTCGAGGCCGTCCCCGGAAACGAAGGGGTCATCCCCGTTGTGAAGGAGCCGAATGTGATCGCGCACCTCGCCGTCGGCGAGGATCTCGTCTTCGAGGGCGGGGTGGCGATCGAGCAGCGCTGCGAGCGCGTCGTCGAGGGTCGCGTCCGGTTCCACGTCGACGTCGACCTCGCGTTCGCCGGCGGTCTCGGCGAGCGTGGCGAAGAGTTTCCAGTGCATACCTCCTCAAGGGAAGCCGGCCACAAAGAGGGTTCGACGACCGGGCGATACCGGTGTGGTCGTGGCCCCCGTTCGGCGTCGCAACAACCGCGGAGGGCCGCGTCCGAGGAACCGGTTGGACAGAGATAAGTGTGCTCGGGCCGGAGTACAATCGATGGGACTCCGCTTTCGGCATCTGGCCGCCGTCACCACCGGCCTGACGTTCGCGCTCATCCTGCTCGGTGTGTACACCGCCGCGGCGGGCGCGGGGCTGGCGTGCGGGGCACGCTGGCCACTGTGTAACGGCGCAGTGTTCGGGCTGTTCCCGGCGAACTGGCCGAGCTTCATCGAGTGGTTCCACCGTTTCGTGGCGATGGTCACTGGCTTTCTCATCCTCGGAACGACCTACGTGGCGTGGCGACACGGCAAGGGCCGACGAACGCGGATCGCGAGCACGGTCGCGCTCGTCGCCCTGCCGGTCCAGGTGCTGCTCGGCGGAGCCACGGTGACGGTCTACACCGCGCTGGTCCAGGTGACCCACCACGCCGCCGCGCTGGTGATCTTCGCCGCGCTCGTCGCCACCACCGTCTGGGCGTACGCCGAGCCTGCAACCACGGACCATGCGACCGACGCCGACGCGGCCGGGTCGGGACCGGCGAGTACCGGCGACTGACCGAACGAAACGGCCGATTCACCGATGCGTTTATGTTGCTGCCGTCTCCCAGTAGCGGTCATGGACAGACGCACGTACCTGAAATCGGCCGCTGGAGCGACGGCGGGGATCGGACTCGCCGGCTGTCTAGGTGGCGGCGACGGAACAACCGAGGGCGACGGGACGACCCAGGGCAGCGGTGAGACGACGACCGAAGAGGGCGACGGGATGACGGAGGGTAGTGACGAGACGACGACCGAGGGTGGCGCTGCAACGACCGAAAGCGGTGAGGAAACGACCGAGGGAAGCGCCGAAACCGAAACGACCGCGGGCAACGAATCGATGGACGAAACCGGGACGGAGGGAACCGAGTCGACGGCCGGCAACGAGTCGGGCAACGCTTCGGCCGGCGACATGGAGCTGCCGGAGACGGTCACCATCGGTTCGGACATTCCGTACCGGCCGTTCGAGTTCGAAACAACGGGCGGCGAACTCACCGGGTTCGACGTCGACATCGCCGCGGCGGTCTTCGAGGAGCAGCTGGGCATCGGCTACGAGTTCGCGGACACGAGCTTCGACACCATCATCCCGTCGCTCAACAACGGCAACTTCCGGGTTATCATGAGCGCGATGACGATCAACGACGACCGGGACGAGGAGGTCGACTTCTCCGATCCGTACTTCACTGCCTACCAGACGATCGCCGTCCTCGAAAACAGTGACATCAGCGCGAAGTCGGATCTCCAGGGCAAGACGGTCGCCGTCCAGAAGGGGACGACGGGTGCCGGTGCCGCCGAGGAGCTGAAGGAGGAGTTCGGCGGCGACCTCGAAATCAAGCGCTACGACCAGATCCCCGCGGCGTTCGACGCGCTCACGAACAACCAGGCCGTGGCGGTCATCAACGACAACACCGTCAACGCCGAGTTCGTCGACAGAGAGGGCAGCGGCGCGCGCTTCGTCGAGGGCGAGGGTGCAGCGGCGAACGCGAGCGCAGGGAGCGGCAACGAGACCACGAGCGGTGGGAGCAGCGGTGCACCACCGTATCTCACCCTCACGGTCGAGGAGTACGGCATCGCGTTCCGCGAGGACGACGATGCCCTCCTCCAGCGCGTCAACGAGGCGCTCGCCGCGATCAGGGAGAACGGCACGTACGAGGAGATCTACGGCGAGTACTTCAGCGGATAGGGCGTACAGTTTTATACTGCGGCCCACGGCAGATGTGTAGGGATGGCGGACTCATACTCGGAATCGGGAACGGAAGCGAGCGATCCCTTTTTCGACGATCGAAAGCTGAAACTGCTTGGCGTCGTGATCTCGGGTGCGTTCGCGCTCACCGTGGCCGCGTTCCTCGCGGCGGTCATCACGCTTCAGGTCAATTTCGGTCTGTTCGTCGAGATCATCCGCCCGCAGTTCGTGGACG
>PXSV01000094.1 GCA_003022685.1 Halobacteriales archaeon SW_9_67_24
AGGAAGAGGCCGGCGATCGGGCGAAAGAGACGGTGAACGAACGGATCGTCCGACCGTTCGAGCACGGTTTCTCGGACTTCGCCGGCGACGCGATGTCGGAGGGGCGGCTGTTCTCGATCGCGGACGCGGTGGGCGACTATCGAAAGGACGACTTCGATGTGACCGACACGACCTGCGAGTACTGTGCGGTCGGCTGTCGGTTCGACGTGCTCACGAAGGACGGCGAGTTCCTCGGCACGCGGCCGAACCCCGAGAACGCTCCCATCAACGGGATCTCGACCTGTGTGAAGGGGAAGTTCGCCCACGGCTACACCAACAGCGACGACCGGTTGACCCAGCCGCTCGTGAAGGAAAACGGCGAGTTCCGCGAGGCGTCGTGGGACGAAGCCCTCGGGCGAGTCGTCGAGGAGATGGGGACGATCATCGAGGAGGACGGTCCGGACGCGTTCGGCCTGGTGGCCTCCTCGAAGGCCACCAACGAGGACAACTACGCGATGCAGCGGTTCGCCCGCGAGGTGATCGGCACGAACAACATCGACAACTGCAACCGGCTGTGTCACTCCTCCACCGTGTCGGGGCTCTCCTCGACGTTCGGCTTCGGGGCGGCCTCGGTGGGGATGAAGGCGCTCGAGGACACCGACTGCTATCTGCTCACCGGCTCGAACACGACCGAGGCCCACCCGGTGCTCGCCACGCGGATCAAGCAGAACGTGAAGGACAAGGGGGCGGATCTGCTGGTGTTCGATCCGCGCAAGACCCAGATCGCCGAGTACGCCGACCAGTACTCGCGGATCAACGCCGGCTACGACAACACGTGGCTCAACGGCCTCACGAGATACATCATCGAGGAGGACCTCCACGACGAGGAGTTCATCGCCGAGCGCACGACCGGGTTCGAGCAGGTGAAGGAGTCCGTCGAGAAGTTCACGCCCGAGTTCGTCGAGGAGAAGGCGGGCCTCCCCCCCGAGGAGCTGAAGAGCGCGGCCGAAATCATCACCGACGCCGACTCGTGTGTGTTCGGCTGGACGCTCGGGCTGACCGAGCACGCCCACGGCACCGAGAACATCTACGCGATGGCGAACCTCGCGCTGGTGACGGGCCACATCGGCGAGCCCAGATCGGGCGTGTCGCCGTTCCGTGGGCAGAACAACGTCCAGGGTGGCGGCGGCGACATGGGACCGCTGCCGAACAACTTCCCCGGCTATCAACCGATAGCCGACGACGAAAACCGGGAGAAGTTCGCCGACGCCTACGACGTGGACGGCGAGGAACTGCCGGATCAGGAGGGCTACCGGATCACGGATATGTTCCTCGCCGCCGCGAAGGGCGATCTTCGGGGGATGTTCATCCAGGGCGAGAACTCGTTGGTCTCCGAACCCAACATCGCTCACGCGAAGGAGGCCGTCGAGGAACTCGATTTCCTCGCGGTGCAGGACATTTTCCTGACCGACACCGCGGAGTACGCCGACGTGGTGTTGCCGGCGACCGCCTCGCTGGAGTCCAACGGCACGTACACGTCCTCGACACGCCACGTCCAGTTGGTCAAGCGCGCCGTCGATCCGATCGGGAACGCGAAACCCGACTGGAAGATCACCCAGGAACTCGCCGCGCGCTTCGGCCACGACTGGGACTACTCTCATCCGAGCGACATCATGGACGAGATCAACGATTTGGTCCCGATCTACGGTGGCGTCACGCACGAGCGTCTCGAAACCCTCGACGACGGTGAGGGGCTCCAGTGGCCCGTCTGGGATATGGACCATCCCGGGACGCCCTATACGTACGAGGAGAAGTTCCAGACGCCGGACGGGCTGGCGCACATGCATCCGGCGGACACGGTCGATCCCTCGGAGACGCCCGACGAGGAGTTCCCCCTGGTGATGACCTCGGGGCGCGTGCTCTACCAGTACCACACCGGGACGATGACGTTCCGGGACGAAGGCATTCAATCCTATTCCGATCGGAGCTTCGTGGAGATCCATCCCGAGACCGCCGAGGAGCACGGAATCGAGGACGAGGACACCCTCGACATCACCTCGCGTTACGGCGCGACCCAGGCGATGGCTCAGATCACGAACCGACCGAGCCCCGGCGAGGTCTTCATGCCGATGCACTACCTCGACGGCGGGGCGAACAACCTCACGAAGGAGGAACCGCTCGACGGGCCGGCGAGAACGCCCGAGTACAAGGTGACCGACGTGCGGATCGCAGTTGCGGGCACGGGTGCGTCGGCCGCAACCCCCTCAAGCGTTTCGAGGAGGGAGGGCGACGACCGAGCCGCGGAGTCGGACGACTGAGCACGGGGCAGGAGACGGACCCCACCGCACGGGCGACAACCGTTATACCGTCTCACTACGAACGGAAAGCCACCATGGGAGACGTCACCGAGGAGGACATCGGCAAGCCCATTTTCACCGCCGAGGAGCGGAAGGTTGGCACGTTGCAGGGTTTGAACGGTCCCACGCTACACATCAGTCTCGCCGAGGACATCGACGACGAACTCCTGAGCGACATGAAGATCGCCGAGACGACGGGCTTCACTGACGACGACGGCGGCGTTCTCGCCGGGGCCGTCCGGGCGTCGGTCGCGGACGTCACCGACGACGGGATCCACTTCTGGCCGTCCTACGCCAGCGAAGCCGCCCACGAATCCGTGGACTACGAGGAGATCCCTGGCGAGGACGGCGCCGAGACCGACGAGTTCTGAGGAGTCGATCGAGCGTCATCCACCGGCGGATCGACCGGGACTGTCGGTCCCCGGATCACTGACCCGGATAGAGTCGCCCGACAGTATAAGTACACACGCGGGAAACGTCGGGCATGAAACGAACGGTCGCGCTCAAGCGCCTCGTCGGACTCGATCCGACCCCGACTGGGATCGGCAGTCGCCAGCGAACCGTCCACGAGTGCACGTTTTGTAGTGCGGAGTTCGACACCGCAGCGACGACCTGTCCGGAGTGTGATAGTCAGCTGTTCCACGAGCGGACGACCACCCCACGGGCGCGGTTCAACCTCGCGTTCGTGATCGTCGTGACCGGGTTCGCGATCGCCTACAACGTTCTGACCGGGGAGTACCCGAAGGAATGAACGAGGGCGTACCGCCACACCTCCCGTGAGTTCATCCACGAACGACCTCCGACGACGTGGGACGCGTCCGAACGTGATTTCACGATGAACGACGCCCCGGAGTACGAGCCCACGACGACCACCTGCCCGGAGTGTGCGGTCGGGTGCAGCCTGCGATACGACGACGGATCGGGTCGCGCAACCGGGGTCGAGAGCGCACGCGTCAACCGCGACGGCCGGCTCTGTCCGAAAGGAATCGCGGCGTTCGAGGGACTCGATAAGGATCGGTTGACGACGCCGCTCGTGCGGCGTGACGGCGAACTCGAACCCGTCCCGTGGGAGGAAGCGCTCGATCGGGTCGTCGACGGGATCGAGCGGGTCCGCGAGCGCCACGGCCCGGACGCGCTCGCCTTTCTCGGTGCGCCCCGGTGTACGAACGAGGAGAACTACCTCCTGGGGAAGATCGCGCGCTCGCTCGGCACCAACAACGTCGACAACCGCGCACGGAGCTGTCACGACGCGACCGCACAGGCGATGGAAGCACGGCTCGGATCGAGCGGGACGACCAATAGCCTCGAGGATCTCGCCGAAGCCGACGCGTTCCTCGTCGCCGGCGCGAACCCCGCCGCACGCCAGCCGATCGCGTTCGATCGGACTGTGCGTTCGGCGGTCAACGACGGTGCGGCCCTACTCCACCTCGATCCGCGGGCGAACCGGACGACGCGGCTCGCGACCCACCATCTCGCGCCGCATCCAGGCCATGATGCGCTCGCGGTGGCGCTGCTCGTCCGGGCGCTCCTCGATGCGGGGCTCGAAGACGGGGCGTTCCTCGCGGAGCGTACGACGGGGTACGAGGCGTTCGTCCGGTCGATGGAGCGCTTCGACGTCGCGGCTGACGCCGAGCGAGCGGGGCTCGATCCCGCGGCGGTGCGGGAAGCCGCGGCAGCGTTCGGCAGGGCCGAGCGCGCCGCCGTCGTCACCGGGACCGGGATCGAGGACGACAAGGGCGCGACCCCGAACGCGCTGCTCGACCTCCTCCTCGTCACGGGGAACCTCGGCAAGCGCGCTACGGGGATGAACCCCTTTCGCGGACTCGTCAACGAGCAGGGCGCGAGCGACATGGGTGCGCGCCCCGACCGCCTGCCAGGCGAAGCCCGCGTCTCGGACGCCGACGCGCGCGCGCGAGTCGCCGCCGAGTGGGGCGTCGAGCCGCCTGTCGAGCCTGGCACGGCGGAACCCGCGCTCGTCGGAGCGTTCGGGGCCGACGTCCGGGGTGCGTTCGTGCTCGGGGAGAACCCCGCGGTGAACCGGCTCGACGACGCGACCACCGATCGAAAATTCGCCGATCTCGACTTCCTCGCGGTTCAGGACGTCGCACCGAACGAGACCACTGCGTACGCCGACGTGGTGCTCCCGGCGAGCGCGTGGGCGGAAAAATCGGGGACTGTGACGAACCTCGATCGCCAGGTCCAGGCGCTGCGGCCCGCGGCGTCGCCGCCAGGCGAAGCGCGGCGCGACCTCGACGTACTTGCCGCCCTCGGCGCTCGGCTGACCGACGCCGATTTCGAGTACGACGGGCCGGGGACGGTGTTCGCCGAGATGGCTCGGGTGAACCCGCTCTACGCGGGAATGACGTTCGCAGGAGTCCTCGACGGCGGCGCACGGTGGCCGTTTCCCGAGGGGGAGAGCGAGGGCGAACAGGTGCTCCACCGCGATCGGTTCCGAACCGGGCGGCGGCGCGCGCCGCTGGAACCGATCGACGTGGCGGCGAACGCCGATGTCGGTAGCCAGGCGTCGGGAGCACGGGACGAACTCGTGCTCCTAACCGAGAGTCGGGTCGACGAGAGCCGGCCGTCGGGCGAGGGCAACGCGACGATCCAGGTCAATCCGGTGGACGCTGCGACGCTCGGCGTCGCGGACGGGGACCGCGTCGCGGTCGAGAGCGACCGTGGGACGGTGCGTCTGGTCGCGAACGTCATCGACGACGTGCGCGATGGGACCGTGTTCGCGCACGCGAGCGTCGTCGATCCGCTCGTCGGTAGCGGTCGAACGCGGGTCCGCCTCTCCGATCCCGTCGAGTGAGGAAGGGCGTCGTTCAGCCGAACTTGCCCGTATTGTAGTCTTCGACGCGCTGGCTTGCGGGGTTCTCGAAGATTTCGTCGGTGTCGCCGTACTCGACGAGTTCGCCGCCGGTGAGGAACACGGCGGTCTAATCGCTGATACGAGCGGCCTGTTGCATGTTGTGAGTCACGACGACCACCGCGTACTCCTCGGCGAGGTCCTGGACGAGGTCCTCGATCTTCGCGGTGGCGATCGGGTCGAGCGCGCTCGCGGGCTCGTCCATCAGGATGACTTCGGGACCGACCGCGAGACAGCGCGCGATACAGAGGCGCTGCTGCTGGCCACCCGAAAGGCCGAGCGCGTTGTCGTCGAGTCGATCCGACACCTCGTCCCACAGCGCCGCGTTGCGGGGCGAGCGCTCGACGAGCTCGTCCTCGTTCTCGCCGTCGCTCCGGCCGAACAGCCGCGCGAGGAGCCCAGTATTCAGATCACCGTGTTTTCGGGGATCATACGCAACGTTGTCACGGATCGACTTCGGGAACGGGTTCGGCTGCTGGAACACCATTCCGACGCGCTTTCGCAGCTCCACGAGGTCGGTGTCGTCGCCGTAGATCTCCTCGCCGTCGAGCGTGACCGACCCGTCGACCCTCGCAGCCTTGACCCGGTCGTTCATCCGGTTGAGACACCGGAGGAACGTCGACTTGCCGCACCCCGATGGGCCGATCAGCGCGGTCACGCTCTCCTCGGGGATGTCGAGGCTCACGTCGTCGATCGCGTGGTCGTCGCCGTAGTGAACGTTCAGATTCTCGACGGCGAGCTTCGTCCGGCCCCCGTGGCCGTACTCGGTCCACTCGGGGTCGATGGCTTCGTCGGTCTCGGCGGCGGTGGTGCGGTCGTCGCGGTCGCCGGGTTCGGTCTGTGTCGTGCTCATGCGTCGAGTTTCCTCCGGAAGTACGTTCGTGAGACGATGCCGACGGCGTAGAAGGCCATCACCACCAACAGGAGGATGAGGGCCGTCGCCCACGCGAACCCCTCGGCGACGTCCTTTGCCCCCGCGGTGATGGTGGCGAACAGCTGGAGTGGCAGCGCGGTCGCGGGCTGGACGAGGGCGTCGACGTTCCCCGGGAGAGGCTGGTGGCTGTCGTCCCGGCCATCTCACCCGCTCCCCCCGAGTTTGCGCTGCATCCGGCGCTCGACGTACTGCGAGCCGAGGCTGAGGCCCAGGACGGTGACGAACAGCACGACCCCCGCGGCGAACAGCGCGTTCATGTGGGTGCCGGAGGCGTTGTCGTACTGGCTGGCGATCAAACTGGTGAGCGTGATGGTGTTGCCGAACACGTCGTAGAGCGGTTCGGGGAGTTCGGTGACGTTCGCGAGGATCACCACCGCCGCCATCGTCTCGCCGACCGCGCGCCCCACGCCCAGCAGGACGGCGGCGGAGACGCCCGAGAACGCGGCGGGCACGGTGATGTCGGTCGTGGTCTGCCAGCCGGTCGCGCCGAGCGCGAGCGAGCCGTCCTTCATCTGACCGGGAACGCTCGTGATCGCGTCCTCGGCGACCGAGACCACGGTAGGAAGCGCCATCGCGCCGATGACGCAGCCGACGACGAACAGACTGCCGCAGGTCGGGAGCCCGAATTCATCGGCCATGAACTGATTGAGGAGTGCGAATCCGATGAACCCATAGACGATCGAGGGGACCCCCGCGAGCATCTCGATCGCGGGCTTGAGGAGGCTCCGCGCCCAGTCGGGGGCCATCTCGCTGATGAACACCGCGCCCGCGATTCCGAGCGGGGCCGCGATCGCGGCCGCGATCAACGTCGCGAGAAGCGTGCCCCAGATCATCGGCACGAGCGAGTAGACCGGGACGCTCGACGCCCACAGCGTTCCGTCGGTCTTCGTCAGAACGTCGAGACCCATGAGCCGGAACGCGGGGAGCGACTTCGCGACGAGGTAGATCGTGATGAGCCCGAGCACCGACACCGTGGCGACGGTCGCCGCGAGCCCGAGCGTGCGGGCGGTCGTCGCCTCGTCGGCCAGCCACCCGTAGGCCACGACGATCGCGACCGCGCCGAGCGGGTAGGCTGCGAGACCGGGCGCGAGGAAGAACGTCCCCGCCGCGACGACCAGCGCAAGGGCGACGAGCCACGCCACGGCGTTCACCCCGCCCGCGGAACCATCGATCCATCCCCCGAGTCCGGTCTCGGCGCTCATCGCTGCAGGGCGGGGAGTCCATCGAGCTGTTTTCGCTGACGGTCGTCGGTCAGCGCCGAGTAGTTCGCGGCCTTCACGAAGGTCTCCTGGCCGTAGTCGTGGAGGATCATCCGGAGGAACGCCGCCTCCCGCTCGGAGGTGCCGTCCCACGTATAGCGGTGGAGATCGCGTGCGAGCGGATAGCCGCCCTCGGCGAGGTTCTCGCCGGGGACGTACTCGGTGCCCTCGACGGTGAGCCCGATCGAGGGAACGGAGTCGTCGACGAACGCGAGCGCCATGTACGCGATCGCGTTGTCGGCGTTCGTGACGATCCCCCAGACCTGTTGGTTCTGCCCCTTCCTGATGTCGACGCCGGGAATCGGCGCGTTCGGGTCGCTGAAGAGGTTGTTCCGGAAGGCGGTGTCGGTGCCCGACCCCTCTGTGCGCCCGACCGCCTGGAATCTGCTTCTCGGGGCCGTCGTACCCCGGAACCGACCGCTAGTCGGTGATTTCGCCTGCGTAGATCGCGCTTTCAGCGTCTCGGCCGAGATCACGTCGACGCCCGCCTCGGCGATCGCCTCGCTCACCACGATCGGCTGGGCGTCGACGCCGACGACGTGATCGGTGTACTTCGAGAGTTCCTCTTCGCGGAAGTCGGGGAACTCCGCTTTCACGGAGGCGCTCGAATTGCCGATGTCGAGCCGCCCTTTCCGGAGGTTTTCGAGGCCCGTCCCCGAGTGGCTGAGTTTCACCCGCACCGCGATCGGCGGGGCCTCGCTCCGGGTCGTCTCGAACCCGTACAATCCGCCCCAGTAGTCCGCGAGGCGCTCGTTCGTGCTGATCCCGTACCGATCGGAATGCCAGCACGGTTCGCTCGTCCCCCAGTACGAGGCAGCCGTGTCGACGATCGGGTACACCGTCGAGGAACCGCCCGCGCGGAGGGTCGGGACGTCGACATCGCCCCCGCCGGCCTCGCCGTCGGCGTTGCCCGGCGGCGTCGCGCCAGTACTGATGCACCCCGCGAACCCCGCACAGAGCCCGGCCCCGGTCGCTAGGACTGCGCGTCGACTCACAGGACTCTCCTGCATTGGAACTACGTAGTGATGGGGACGGTAAGCACCCTACTGTGAGCGCTATATAGACCTACTGTCCCACGGCGAAACCGGTATAAACGGATTGACACGCTTGGCCTCCGGAAGAACTGGGGCAGGTCGTCGAACAGCTCCTTAGCGAGCTGGCGGCGTCCCGCCACCGATGCCCGCGTCGGGGCGCTCGGGACGCTGGCCGAGCGTCACCGCGACGGTCCGTCGCTCGCCGTCCCGGAGCACGGTGACGTCGACGGTCTCGCCTGGCGACGCCCGCAGCGCGAGGTACGACGAGAGCTGCTGGCGGCTGTCGATCTCCGTCCCACCGATCCCGACGACGATGTCGCTGCCGGCCGGCACCACTTCGCCGTCCATCCGCTGGCGGCGCTCGCTCCCTTGGAGAACGTCGGCAGCGGGACCGCCGGGGAGCACCCTTTCGACGTAGACGCCGCGCGGCCGGTCGAGCCCGTTCGCCTCGGCGACCGCCGGCGTGACTGTCGCCAGCGAGACGCCGAGGTAGGCGTGGTCGTACTCGCCGCTTTCGATGAGCGCCGGCACCACCCGCTCGACCAGCGCGGCCGAGATGGCGAACGCGATGTTCTCGCCGCCGCCGGAGTTGATGACGCCCACCACCTCGCCATCGAGGTTCGCGAGCGGTCCCCCCGAGTTGCCGGGGTTGACCGCGGCGTCGGTCTGGATCGCATCAGGGATGGTGAACCCGTTCTGAGCGGGGATCGAGCGGTTGACGCCGCTTACGATCCCCGCCGAGGCCGACCCGTCGAAGCGCCCGAACGGGTTCCCGATCGCGACGACTTCGGTGCCAATGGCTGGCTCGTTTTCGACCATCGAGAGCCCTCTCGCGTGGTCCGGTCGGTCGTCGACCTGGACGACCGCGAGATCGCTGGAGACGTCCGTGCCGACGACCGACGCCGACCGCCGCTCGCCCCGCGAGAACCGCACTCTGATCTCCGTCGCGTCGGCGACGACGTGCTCGTTGGTCACCACGTAGCCGTCCCGGTAGACGAACCCCGAACCCTGGCCCGTCCCCTCGGCGGTGCTCACGTCGAGCAGCACCACCGACTGGACTGTCCCCCGATGGACCTGTGTGTAGGGACTCTCAGTCCCGTTCGCGGCGTCGGTGGCGTTCGTCGCGTTCCCGGTCGCGGTCCCGTTTTCGGCGGAGCGGGACTCGCTGGTACCGCTCACGCCGGCGTTGCCTACCGTTCCTGTGCATCCCGCAAGACCGCCGGCGAGCGCCGCACCGAGTCCGCCGAGATACCGTCGTCGGGTCGTTCGTTTCTCGCTCATGATCCGCCGATCACGCTCCCGTCGGTCGCGTCGGCGCTGGTCGTGCTCGCAGGACCGACGGCTGTCGGGTCGGTCGATTTCGAGACGCATCGTCGCTTTCGTTCCATCACGAGTGGTGTTTCGGGCCACGCCTACATAGGGACTCAAGCGTGGTTTCAATCCGTGAAAACGCCGGCTTCGCGGCTTCGTGAAACGACGCTTGCAGGGGGAGATCGAAGCGGAGTTCGTCCCCGGCGGGAGCGGCTCAGTACCGATAGAGCGAGTACAACAGCGTCGAGAACCCGAGGAGAATGAGGATCCCCTGTATCGTCTGGAGCCTGAGCAGCTCTACTCCGCCGAGGACGTACGATCGCTTCACCATCGTCTGGTAGGTGGCGATGGTGAGGACGCCGCCGGTCGTCACGACGAACCCCAGCGTCGCGACCAGAAACGACCGATCTCCCTCGCGTCGGTAGGCGAGGGAGCTGATCGTGGCGAGAACGCCGCCGACGAGGAGGATCAGGAGGTTGAACGAGAGGGTCGACCAGAGCTCCGGTGGCTGTCTCATCGGACGGGTTCGGGACGAGGGGTTGTCTGTAGGGTCATGGGTGGTTGGACGTGTCGCGGGTGGAGTGTGCACCGAGGTCGCGCCAGAACTCCCCGAACCGGTCGACGATATCCCGTCTGAGACGGACGCTGGCGACGAATCCGGCCGCTTCGAGGACGAACTCCAGGGAGTCGAGGTTCGAGACGTACAGCGTGTAATGATTGCCGTCGGGATCGATCTGCACGTTCTCTCTGAGCAAGTCCTGTTCGACGAGCGTGTTCACGCGCCGATACACCGTCGGAAGCGAGACGTCACAGTGTTCGGCGAACTCCTCGGCCGAACGGGGCTCGGCGTGGGCAGCGACGAGAATTTCGCGGGCGTCGTCGCTACAGAGGGCCGCGAACATCGCGTCCGGGTCCCGTTTTTCGCTCACGGCCATATGCCACCAGCGGTGGTGCAAAGTATCTACCTATGAGCCGCGCGCCCTCGCTCGTTCCCGCGCGACCTCGGCGATGCCGGCGTTCGCGGCGCAGTTCGGACAGGCGAGAACGCGGTCGTGTTCGTCGGCGAAGACCTGGGCGAACCGTTCGGAAACGTGTCCATTGCAGTGTTCACAGGTGGGCATTGGTATCACTCGGCGTTCGGGCGGTTACCGCGGCGTGACGTGGTGCTTGAAGGGCCATCCGTGTTCCTCCGTTCGACATCGGTCGTGGGGCATCTTCCCGTGCCCCACGAGGATGTACCCGTTCCGAGGTTGTAAGCCCGCTCCGTGACTTCAGACGCTGAAAAGACCTCCCTCCCGATCGGATCGGTTCGTGGCACCATCGGTAGTCAGGCCGAGTTCTCCCGACGCGTGGAGCGATCGAAAACCAGTGGTCGCTCGTCGGACGAGTCCGCTCGACCGTAGAAAGAATCAGCGAGCCGATTACGCTTCCTCGTCGTCGAACCCGAGCGCCGCGGAGTTGATACAGTAGCGCTTGCCGGTTGGCTCCGGCCCGTCGTCGAAGACGTGGCCGAGGTGCCCGTCACACTCCGCGCACACCACCTCCGTCCGATCCATCCCGTGGCTGGTGTCCCGCCGGAGTTCGACGTGCTCGTCGATCGCGTCGGTGAAGCTCGGCCACCCGGTCCCTGAGTCGAACTTGGTGTCCGAACTGAACAGTTCGGTGCCACAGCCCGCACAGACGTAGGTGCCGTCGGCTTTCGTATCGAGGAGGTCGCCGCTGAACTTGGGCTCCGTTCCCTGCTCGCGTAGGATTTCGTACTCCTCGTCGGTCAGGACTTCGCGCCACTCGTCGTCGGTTTCGGGGATCTCGTCCGCCGTGGCTGCCGGTTCGTTCGACATACTCGATCGGAGGGGCCCGATGCTCTTGTGCGTTGTGTCACGAGGGGAGGGTCGGGCGAGTCAGAACGTCGAAATCTCGCCGTCGACGGCACGACGCGTCACGTCGGTGAGGTCGCCGAGTTCACGATCGACGATCCTGGCGACAGCGCCCTCGACGTC
>PXSV01000095.1 GCA_003022685.1 Halobacteriales archaeon SW_9_67_24
CGGGTTGCGGAGGTCGTGGCTGATCACGCTCGCGAACTCGCTCAACTGGTCGTTCTGACGTTCGAGCTCCGTTTCGTATCTGTGGCGTTCGAGCGTGCTGGTGGGTTGTCGCTTTCTCGGACTGTTCTTGGAAGGTCGTGTCGACTGCCGGGGCGAACTGATCCCAGACGGTCTCGCCGACGAGCTCGGCCTCGGATCGCTGGAGGAGCTCCTCGGCCCGTTCGTTGAGGGGGGTGAACTCCCACTCGTCGTTCAGGACGAAGATCGCGTCCGTGACCGCGCCGTAGAGCTTCCGAACCCGCTCGGTCGACCGCCGGAGATCGCGTTCGGTCCGGTACTGCGAAACGGTGTTTTCGATACGATTCGCGAGCAGCGTGTACTGGTCGGTGCCCGAACCCTTGTTGAGGTAGTCGGTGACGCCGGCGGTGATCGCCTCGCTTGCGATTTCCTCGCTGCCCTTTCCGGTGAAGAGGACGAACGGCAGGTCCGGGTGGTCCTCGCGCACCCGTTCGAGGAACGCCAGGCCGTCCATTTCCGGCATGTCGTAGTCGCTCACGACACAGTCGATGCCCGTTCCGGACCCGCCATCGTCGTCGGCTCCGGCGAGGCGATCGAGACCCTCGTCGGCGCTCGTCGCCGTCTCCACGTCGAGGCGATCGCCCTCGCGTTCGAGGAACGTCGCCGCGAGGTCGAGCACGCTGGGGTCGTCGTCGACGTGGAGCACGCGAATCGGCTTCTGCCCCGGCACGGTCATCTGCCCGCCCTCCCCACCGATCGACCGCCAGCGACGCTTCCCGCTGTCGACCGGCTCGTTTCGGCTCCCTCGAACGGAAATGGGTGTTCGACGCTCCGGGAGTGAGAGGGGGTCGGCTCGATACCGTTCGTGTCGGTTCCGGTGGTGGACGAGTCGGGGTCTCGTTCCGTTGACGTTGGTAGCATGAGAAGAACGGATTGTACCGATCGAACACGCTCTCATGGCTAATAAAGCCACACGCCGCACATGCCCGTCGAACGCACCGCGTTTCGATCGAAACAGTGTCGCGTGTCCACCCGGTGATCGTCTCGGACTGTCGTCGGCAGTTGTTCGCCACCCGGCGTCACGGGACGACGGACGGTAGCCGAAACGGCCGCATCGAGGGCCGATTGCTCCCCGACCGGCGGCATCATAGGGATTGTCGTGAGTCATTTCGGTATACCGCCGACCCCGTGTCGGCGGCAACCGGTACATAGTCACAACAATCCCTATCAGTCGTCCGCGGCCGCCTCACGGCGTGGCGGTTCGGTGTCGCCGGCCAGCGCCGCCTCGACGCTCCCCAACACGTTGTCGATTCCCACGACACGGGTCGGCTCCACTCGTCGGTCGGGCACGCCCGTCCTGTCGGCCGTTTCGTTCGACGGCGTCGGTTCGTCCACGACCACTAGGCGCTCCGCATCGGCCGCGAGTCGACGGTTCGCCGCACCGCTCCCGACCAGCACCGCGACGTCGGCCGCACGCACCGCGGTTGCAGCGCGCTCGCGGTGCGTCGGCGGTTTCGAGCGCCGTATCGCCGTTCGGGAGGACGCCCGCAGACACCGCGAAGCCGGCGTCGGCGAGCGTGGCGATCGCCCGTGCGCCCGCCCGTCCGCCGCCGAGGACGTGAACCCGGCCGTCGCGCTCCGCTCCGCCGGCCGTCGCGGTCACGTCGACTGCCCCCGTGACCGGGTGGCGAGTCACGGCGGCGTCGGCGTCGAACGCCCGCTCGACGTTGGTCCCGGTGAGCACCGATTCCGGCGGGCCGGCCGCGACGATCCGTCCCTCGGCGAGCAGCGCGAGCCGGTCGCAGAACCTCGCGGCGAGCGAGAGGTCGTGGATCGCACACAGCGCCGCCCGGCCGTCGGCGACGAACTCCCGGACGAGCGCGAGCGTGCGGACCTGGTGGTTCACGTCGAGGCTGGCGGTCGGCTCGTCGAGCACCAGCACTTCTGGATCCTGGCAGAGCGCCCGGGCGAGCACCACTCGCTGGCGCTCGCCGCCGCTGATCTCGTCGATTGCCCGGTCGGCGAAGCGCCTCACACTCGTTCGCTCCATCGCCCGCCGAACGTGCTCGCGATCGGTCGCCGACGCGCGCTCGAACCGCGAGCGGTACGGCGTCCGGCCCATCGCCACCACCTCGCGGACCGAAAACGAGAAGGAGAGGCTCGTCTCCTGGGGGACGGTCGCCACCCGGCGTGCAGTCTCGCGCGCCGAGAGACCCCCGAGAGAATCGCCGTCGATGCGAACGCTCCCGCTCGCGGGGTCGATCAGCCCGTTGATCGCGCTCAGGAGAGTTGTCTTGCCCGCGCCGTTCGGGCCGACGAGGCCGACGACCTCGCCGCGGTCGACGCCGAGGGAGGCGTCGCGCACGGCCTTGACGTCGCCGAACGCGATCGAGAGGTCCGCGACGTCGATCACAGCGCGTGGACCTCCTGGCGGCGGAGCAAGTAGAGGAAGAAGGGTGCGCCGACCGCCGCGGTCACGATCCCGACCGGGAGTTCGGCGGGCCCCGACCGCGCGAGGGTGTCGGCAGCGACGAGAAAGCCCCCGCCGGCGAGCGCGCTGGTCGGCAGCAGGATTCGGTGGTCGGGACCCACGAGCAGGCGCATCACGTGCGGGACGATCAGCCCGACGAACCCGATCACGCCCGCGACCGCGACCGCGGCCGCCGTCAGCACGCTCGACACCGCGAGCAGGACGCGCTTGGTGCGTTCAACCTCGATCCCGAGCGCGTGGGCGTCGTTCTCGCCGAGCAGGAGGACGTTGAGATCGCGCGTGTACGCGAGCAGGACGGCGAGGGCGAGCAGCACGATCGGGAGGGTGACCACGACGTCGTTCCACGCCGCGCGTTCTTCCGTCTTCGGTGGCGATCGCGTAGACCGCGAAGGCCGCGATCAGCGCGCCGGCAAAGGCCGCGCCCTGGAGACCGAGGCCGAACGGGACCGCGAGCGGGAACACGACCCAACCGACCGCGCCGACCGCCGCGCCCGTCGAGACCCCGATGATCGAGGGGTCGGCCATCGGGTTTCTGAAAAACCCCTGCATCACGGTGCCGGCCCCGCCGAGCGCACTCCCCACGATCGCCGCGAGCGCGATCCTGGGCAAGCGGAGATCGAGCACGATCGTCGCCGCGGTGTCGGGAACGCGAACGGAAAACCACGGCAGCGCGTCGAGCACCGCTCGCGCCACTACCGGGGACGCGATGTGGACCGGCCCGATCGTCGCGCTCCCGATCGCGACCCCGAGTAGCGCGACCGCGAGACCGGCCGACCACGCGACGGCGCGTCGACCCACGCCCGTGGTCCCGGTCGGTACACTCCTTTCCGATCGAGCCTCCGCGCCCGCCGTGTCGGTTTCGCTCCCGGTGCCCGCTCCCATGACTGCAAGCCGGGTTGCTTTAGATAAATATTTATTGCATCCGACGCACGTCGCTCCCATGCGATCGAGACTGCTTTCGATACTGCTCGTTGCAATGGTGGCGACCGCCGCCGTCGGACCGGCGACAGCGGCGACCGGCACCCAAACTGCGGCCGCGACCGACACCCCGACCGCGGCCGCGGCCGGGCCGGCGGCGGATCTCGCGGCCCAGGCGAACTGCTCGTTCCCGACGACGGCGACCGACGCCACCGGGACCGAAGTGACGGTCGAGGGTGAACCCGAGGAGGTGGTCGCGCTCGGGGCGAGCACCGCCCAGACGCTCTGGGAGATCGGGGCGAGAGAGAAGGTGACAGGGATGCCGGTCGATTCGACGACGGCATCGCTTGCGGGGTCCGAGAACCGAACCGGGATCTACCAGGCCGACGGGTTCACCGTGGCGACCGAGCAGGTGATCGGTCTCGATGCGGACCTCGTGCTCGCGGCGAACGTCATCCCGAACGAAACCGTCACCGCGCTCCGCGAGGCGGGACTGACGGTGTTCAAGTTCGACCCCGCAAACTCCCTTTCCGGCGTCTACGAGAAGACCGAGTTGATGGGCCAGTTCGTCGGAGCGTGTGCGGAGGCCGATCGGGTCGTCGATGCAATGCAGACCCGCGTCGAGACGGTTCGGACGGCGGTCGGCAACGAGACCCAACCCAGCGCGCTCTACCTGCTGAGCGGTGGGTTCGTCGCGGGCAACGGGACGTTCATCGGCGACCTGCTCCGGACCGCCGGCGCGGAGAACCTCGCCGCGAACGCGAACATCAGCAGCTATCAGGAGATCAGCGAGGAGGTGATCGCCGAGCGCGATCCCGAGTGGATCGTGGTGTCGAACCGGTCGTTCGTTCCCGAGGGCGAGCCGTGGGCGAGCACGACCGCCGTCGAGGAGGAGCAGGTCGTGGTGGTGAGCGCGAACAACATCAGCCAGGCCGCCCCCCGGGTGGTGCTCCCGCTGACGGATCTCGCCCGGGCGTTCCATCCCGACGCGATGGCAGCGGCGACCCTCACGAACACGACGATCGGTACGGCGACCGGTAACGCGACCCCGATCGAACCGACGACCGCCGCGACGACCGCGACCGAGACGGGAACGGACGAGACCGGAACGACCACTGCCACGACGACCGCCGCCGTGGCGACCACCGTCGAACCGACCACGAGCGAGTCGCCCGACGCCACGACAACCGAAGCCGTCCCCGAGACGATGACGAACGAGTCCTCGGACGAAGCGACCGCCGAGACGACGGAGACGAGCGGCGCGAACGCCGACACGGCCACGAGCGCCGCGACCGGAACCACGACGAGTTCGGGTAGCGGTCCCGGCTTCGGAGCCGTGATCGCGGTCGTCGCGGTGCTTGCCGGAACGCTGCTCGCGGCGGGACGCGACGGACTGTAGCGCCGTCTCGTCGTGAGAAAGGGGGCGGGCGCGGTCCGGAGTCGATGCCGTGGTCGCGCTACCGATCGACGGGGTCGACGGCCTCGCCCTCCTCGGCCTCGTTGAGGTAGAGGACGGCGTTGATCAGGCCGATGTGGCTGAACGCCTGGGGGAAGTTCCCCCGGTGTTCGCCGGTGTCGGGATCGAGCTCCTCGGCGAACAGCCCGAGCGGGCTGATATGCTCCATCACGTTCTCGAACACGTCGCGGGCCTCCTCGACCCGGCCCGAGAGCGCGAGACACTCGACCAGCCAGAACGAGCACAGCACGAACGCGCCCTCCTCGCCCGGCAGGCCGTCGTCGCCCTCGTAACGCATCACGAGCCCGTCGTCGGTCATGAGATGCTCCATCACTGCGTCGATCGTGCCCTGCATCCGGCCGTCGTCGAAGGGGAGGAAGCCGACGCTGCCGAGCCTGAGTGCGGCCGCGTCGATGGTTTCGCCCTCGAACGTCTGGGTGAACGAGTTGAGGTCCTCGTCGAACCCCTCTTCGAGCAGGGTCTCGTGGATCGCGCTGCGGTCGCCCTTCCAGCGCTCGATCGGGGCGTCGAAGTCGCCCTCCTCGGCGATCCTGATCCCCCTGTCGAGCGCCGCCCAGCAGAGCGCCTTCGAGTGGACGACGTGTGTGGGCTCGCTCCGGACCTCCCAGATGCCGCTGTCCGTTTCGGTCCAGGCCCCGGAAACGTGCTCGATCCCCTCCTCAAGGACCTCCCACTCGCCCTCATGGATGTCCGCCCCGTAGTCGGTGGCGGTGTAGATCGCGGTGATGAGCTCGCCGTAGGTGTCGAGCTGTTTCTGGTCGCCAGCCGCGTTGCCGACCCGGACGGGTTTGGAGCCGCGATAGCCCGTGAAGTGGTTCAGCTCCTCCTCGACCATCTCGGGTTCGTAGTGGAGGCCGTAGAGCGGGTGGCCGATCTCGCCCGGGTCGTCCTTGTGACACATCGTGAGACACCAGTCGAACCCGTTGCGCGCCTCGCGCTTGTGGCCGAGTTCGTTGAGCGCCTGAATGGTGTAAGAGACGTCCCGGATCCACGCGTAGCGATAGTCCCAGTTCCTGACACCGCCGATCTCCTCGGG
>PXSV01000096.1 GCA_003022685.1 Halobacteriales archaeon SW_9_67_24
TACCTGATCGCCGATTCAGATAACGCCCGGTCGGGTGGCCGATCACGTCGACCTGTGGACACTCGATCGCCGCCACGAGCCGATCGGTGCCGTCGCCGTCGAGCCCGCTGTGCGGCGAGGCGACCACGAGATCGAGGCCGTCGAGCACCCTCCCCCCGACCGACACCTCGCCGTCGACATCGATGTTCGCCTCCACACCACAGAACACGCCGATATCGGCGTCGACGGCGGCGATCGCGTCCTCGATCGCGCCCCGCTGTTCGCGGAGGTCGTCGTCGGAGAGCCCCGTATCGGCGACGATCCCTGGCCCCGCCGCGTGGTCGGTGATCGCGAGGTACTCGTGGCCGAACTCGGCCGCGCCAGCGATCATTCCCTCGATGCTTTGCCTGCCGTCGGACCAATCAGTGTGAACGTGGAGATCGCCACGGATGGCGTCGGTGTCGACCAAATCGGGGAGATCGCCCGCGGCGGCCGCGTCGATCTCGCCGCTGTCCTCCCGGAGTTCGGGCGGGATCGGGGGCAGATCGACCGCCTCGTACATTCCGGCCTCCGTCTCGCCCGCGACCCGCTCGCCGACTCGTTGGCTCGCGTCGGGGTCCTCGACGTCGCTGACGTCGAACACGCCGTACTCGTTGACCTTCAGATCGCGCTCGATCGCCCGGTTGCGAAACCCGATGTTGTGGTCGCGGCTCCCGGTGAAGTATTGGAGCGCGCTCCCGAACTCGTCGGGCACGACCACTCTGAGATCGAGGCGAATGCCGTTCGCGCGGAGGCTCGCCTTGCTCGTTCCTGCCTCGATCACGGTGTCTGCGCGATCCCAGGCGGTGAACCGTTCGACCGCGGCCTCGGGATCGTCGCTCGCCACGAGGAGATCCACGTCGCCGATTGTCTCGCGCCACCGCCGGAGCGAGCCCGCGAGTTCGCACCGCCCGACCGCCTCGTTCGCCCCGTCCGTTCCACCAGCGACGTACTCCTTGAGTTCCTCGCCGAGCGGGCGTGCGTCGCCGAGCAGGGATCGTTCGTTCGCGTGGCGCGCGAACTCGATCCCCGCGAGGATGTTTTCCTCGGTTGTTACACCGAAGCCTTCGACGTCCCGAATTCGCTCCTCCCGCGCGGCGGTTTCGAGATCGTCCAGATCCTCGATAGCGAGTTCGTCGTACAGCGTGCCCACCGTCTTCGGCCCGACGCCCTCGACGCTCGTGAGCGCGGCCATGTCGACCGGCAGCTCCACGCGGAGTTCCTCCAGCTCCTCGATTGCGCCCGTCTCGACGTACTCGACGATCTTCGCCGCGAGCGCCTCGCCGACCCCTTCGATCCCCTCGACGCCCTCCCCGTCGTCGGCGACCAGCGATTCGACGGATTCGGGATGCGCGCGGACGTTTTCGGCCGCTCGGCGGTAGGACTGGGGCTTGTACTCGACGCCGGTTGCTTCGAGCCGGTCGGCGAACTCCTCGAATCGGTCGGCGACTTCGTCGTTCCGACTCACGCCGGGTTCCCTCCCCGCAGGATCGCTGTCCCCGTCATCCGTCCTCGCGACGCTCGCGGAGGCACGTCGCGACGGGATCGAGAACGTCGTCGGCGATCCCGTAGGGGTCGGTCTCGCCGGCGACGACGCCGTCCACGAGGTCGTCGATCCCGCCGCGGGCGTCGATCTCCTCGGCGAGCAGATCGGCGGTGTCCTCGCGCAGCAGGGTTCGGACCTCCTCGGCGTAGCGCTCGCGGGCCTTGGCCTTCGCTTCGCCGGTCGCATCGAGATGGGCGTGGTGGTCGTTGATCGCGTCGAGGAACGCATCGACCCCCTCGCCGTGGGTGGCGACCGCCTCGATTATCGGCGGCGTCCACTCCGGGTCCGATCCGTCCTCGCCTGGTTCGGCTTCGGCCTCAGCCTGCGTGAGCGCGGCTCCGTCCGCCCGGCCGGCGCTCCCGTCCGCACCGTTTTCGGTGGCTTCTGGTCCAGTGTGGTGGCCGTGACGCGCGTGCTGGTCGTTCCTGCCCGAGCCGGCGTTCCCGCGCAGGTCGAGCATCTCGCGGAGTTCTTGGACTGTCCTGTCCGCGCCATCGAGATCGGCTTTGTTGACGACGAACACGTCCGCGATCTCCAGAATCCCGGCCTTGAGCATCTGGACGTCGTCGCCGCTGCCCGGTTGGACGAGCACGCAGACCGTGTCGGCGGTCTTCACGATGTCGATCTCGTTTTGCCCCGCCCCCACGGTCTCGACGATGATCCGGTCCTTCCCGAACGCGTCGAGCGCCTTCACCGCGTCCGCGGTCGCGATCGAGACGCCGCCGAGGCTGCCGCGTGCGCTCATCGATCGGAAGAACACGTCCATGTCACCGATGTTCGAGGCCATCCGGATGCGATCGCCGAGCACTGCCCCACCCGTAAACGGCGAAGACGGATCGATCGCGATTATTCCGACGGTCTCGCCGCGCTCGCGGTACGTCTCGGCCATCTTATCGACGAGCGTGGATTTCCCCGCGCCGGGGCTTCCGGTGATCCCGATCACCTCGGCGGTGCCGGCGTGCTCGTAGAGTCCCGAAACGAGGTCGCGGTAGCCGGGCGCGCGGTTTTCGATGTTGGTGATCGTGCGCGCCAGCGCGCGGTGGTCGCCGTCGAGCAGCCGTTCGAGCAGGTCGCTCATCGCTCGGGGGCGTTCTCGCGGACGAATTCGATGGTGTCCTCCATCGACGCGCCGGGACCGAAGATCGCCGAGACGCCCCGCTCCCTGAGATCGTCCTGGTCCTTGTCGGGGACGATTCCGCCCACGAGCACGAGGGTATCGGCGAGGGCGTCGTACTCGTCGAGGCCGTCCAAGATTTTGGGGACCAGCGTGTTGTGCGCGCCCGAGAGAATCGAGATCCCGAGCACGTCGACGTCCTCCTGGACTGCGGCTTGGACCACCTCGTCGGGCGAGCGATGGAGCCCCGAGTACACCACCTCGAAGCCCGCGTCGCGAAAGGCCCGTGCGATGACGTGTGCGCCGCGATCGTGGCCGTCGAGGCCCACCTTGGCGACGAGACACCGGACTGGTTGCTGTGTCTGTCCCGCACTCATGCGGCAACGTTTGCCCGCCCGCGGTTTGGGTCTATCGGTAACGACGATGGGAGTCCCGCGCCCCGCTGCCGGCGTGCCGACGAACCCATAGGGATTGTTGTGAGCCATTTCGGTATGCCGCCGACACGGAGCCCGGCGAATACCGGGAAACGGTCACAACCGACCCTATCAATGGCCGTACGGCCCGAGATGCTGGCGCTCGTGTTGGACCGCCTCGATCGCGAGCCAGAGCCCGACGAGACCGACGACCACCGGGACGAACGATCCGGGGTTCGTCCAGTCGACCGTCCGTCGGGCATCGAACTCGTAAGTCGTGCCGTCGCGGCGGACGAACTCCGGGAGTTCCACCGTGTCGTCCTCGAAGTTGTACGTCTTCCCGTCGAGTGCGGCGTCGACCCGTTGTTCGGTTTCGCCCGTGAGCTGGCGATACGGCGCGGTTTGGGTCTGTTCCTCGAAGGAAAGCTCCGTGCGTTCCCGATCGAAACTGTAGTGATAATCGAAGTCCGCCGTTCCGAGCCATACCGGAACGCTCGCGAGCAGGATCGAGACGCCGAGCAGCATGAGTCCGAACCGGAGCGTCGCGTATCGCTGGAGCAGCGAGCTTCCCAACAGCGAACGAACCATACCGGCGGTCGCACGGCGATCGGTAAATGTTTTGTTGCCGATACGGCTGATCGAACCGACTGATGGCACGCGATTCCGGCGGTCGAATCGAACCGGAAGGCGCATACGCTCGACCCACGAAACGCCGTAAATGGCCACTGCAAGCGTGCGCGGTTCGGTCAAAGACCACCCGCTTGCGGTCACCGGGGTCCTCTCGGTCGTCGGCTACGTGCTCGTTCTCGGAACCTTCGCCGGCGTCGTCGACCTCTTCCCGCCGATCGGGAAGGAAACGGTACTGTTGTTCTCCGATGCGATCGCGGTCGTCAACAGCCTCGCGCTGATCGCGCTGCTCGTCGGCTACGGCCTCATCCGCCGCGGCGACGTCCGGCGACACCGCGCGGCGATGCTCACCGCGTTCACGCTGATCCTCGCCTTCCTCGTCCTGTACCTCTGGAAGGTCGGCGGGGGCTTCGAGAAGGCGATCGTGATCCGCGAGAGTCAGTTCCTCGGAACCTATGCCGGCATCATTGAGCCGATCTACCTCGCGATGCTCGCGATCCACATCCTGCTGTCGGCGGTCGCGGTCCCGGTCGTGATCTACCCCGTGGTGCTCGGCCTGACCCACACGCCCGCCGAACTCGCCGAGACCGCCCATGCGCGCGTCGGTCGGATCGCGGTCGCGTCGTGGTCGCTGAGTCTCTTTTTGGGTGTCGTGACCTACTTCCTGCTGAATCACGTCTATTCGTGGGTTCCCAGGTAGGGCCCCTCTTCGCGCCCAATGACATCGTCGCTGGCGAGACGGCCTCGATTCCTCTCGGCGTGTGTCGTGAGGGGGGAACCCTTGGTAGCGAATCAGTCCGTTCGCGGGAGCGCGTACGCACCGAGCGCGACGAAGCCGACCGCGAGCGCACAGAGCACGACCAGGTCGCCGCCCCACGCCGCCGCGCTGGCTCCGTTCGTCACCGCACGAACGCCGCGCGCGAAGTACGTCAGCGGCGAGAGATCGATGATGGGCCGGAACCAGGTCGGAAGCAGATCGGGTGGGACGAACGTCTCCGAGAGGAACAGAAGGGGCAGCGCGATCGTGTTGCTCGCGGCGATCGTTCCGTCGGTGGAGTCGGCGAGGCTGCCGAGCAGCGCGCCGACCCCACAGAACAGCGCGACCGCGACCCCGACGAACGGAACTAAGACTATGGAGAGCGCCACCTCGGCCCCAGTGACGAGCACCACGAGTCCGAGGATGAGCAGGCTCGCGATCCCGATGATGACGACGTTGACGAGCGTCCTGGCGAGGAGCCACTCGGTACGCGAAAGCGGCGTGGTGGCGAGCTTCTCGAAGCGGTTGCCGTCGCGGTGGCGCGCGACCGTGCTGCCGATCCGCGAGAGCGGCGTGAACAGGACGACGACCGCGAGGTAGCCAGGCACGTAGTAGCCCGCCGGCTCGGTGAACAGTCCGCCGCCCGTGGGCTGGGTCTGGACGAGCACGCCGAAGATCAAGATTAGGAGGACGGGAAAGAAGAACGTGAAGAACACGGCCGTCCGTCGCCGGAGGAACGATCGCCAGGCCGCCGTGAACTCCGCACCGACCCGGCCGGTAGCGGTCACCGTGCGACCTCCGTTTCGCCCTCGCTCGCGTTCGCCTTCGCTGGCGTCCCCGCCGCCGTGTCGTCGTTGTCGTCGTCCGTCGGCTCCGTGACCGGCTCTCCGCCGGCGGTGACCGCCGTGTCGGTCACAGCGAGGTAGACGTCCTCGAGATCGGGCTGTCGCCATTCGAGACCACCGTAGACGATTCCGATGCGTTCGAGATCGTCGACCACTGCACCGATCTCCGCCGCGTCCACCCCGTGAACCACGAGTTCGGTGTCGTGTAGTTCGACACGATGGCCGGCCTTATCGAGCGCGTCCGCCGCAGCCGCTGGCGACGGGGCCGTGACATCGCTGGCGGCCGTGGCGTCCTCGCTCAGGCCGGTGACGAGATCGACCACGATCCGGTTCTCGCCACCGTGTTCGGCAACGAGGGCTGCGGGGGAGTCGACGGCGGCGAGGCGACCGTCGGCGAGCAGCCCCACCCGATCGGCGAGGCGCTCGGCCTCGGTCATGTCGTGGGTGGTGAGCAGTGTCGTCGTCCCGCCGTCGGCGAGGTCGGAGAGAAGGGTCCGGAGATCACGGCGGCCGGCGGGATCGATGCCCGTGGTTGGTTCGTCGAGCACGAGGAGGTCGGGATCGTTCACGAGCGTCGCGCCGACGCAGGTCCGTCTGCGCTGGCCGCCCGAGAGGTTCTCGTAGTGGGTATCGGCGGTCTCGGCGAGGCCGACATCCGCGAGCACGCCCTCGATGTCGCGGGGGTCGTCGTAGAGTCCGGCGTAGTAGGCGATCAGTTCGCGCGCGCTCAGGCGCTCCGGCGGGGTGAACTCCTGTGGGAGGACGCCGAGACGTGACTTCGCAACGGTTTCGGGCGACTCGCCGAACACCGACACCTCGCCGTCGATCTCGGTCGTGCCGGTCAGCGCGCGGACCAGGGTGGTCTTGCCCGCGCCGTTCGGCCCGACGAGGGCGAACACCTCGCCGACGTCGACCGCGAGCGAAACGCCGTCGAGTGCGACGAGGTCGCCGTACTCGCGGCGGACGTTCTCGGCGACGAGTGCCCGGTCCATGTCGAAACGGAGTGCCGTGGCCGTTCTAAGGGGATCGATTCGGCGACGATCGAGTGCGGTGTCGACTGTTTCTCACAGCCGGCCGCGGACCTCGCGCACGATCCCGTCGACGTCGTATTCGTCCTCGTCCTTGTCGAAGACGGTCTCGCCGTCGACCGCGACCGTGAGCACGCCGTGGTCGCCAGTCACGAGCGCGACTCGGTCGAGCTCTTCGCCGAGACCCGCGAGCAGCGCGTGCTGGATTGCTTCGGCTCGTTCGAGGAAGCCACACGGAACGCAGTATTCGATCTCGACGGTTGCCATGAACCCCACGACGGGCGCGGGCGATTTACGCTTTTGTCCGCCACCGATCGCCGACGATCGTCGCCATCACTTGCCGCCGAACGGCCGCCAGTACAGCAGTCCGACCGTGACCACGAAGATCACCGTCGAGAGCCCGTATGATCCGGAGAGCGCAGCGCTCGCGACTGCCGAGGAGCCCCCGGCGACCCCACCGACGAGCGAGGCGAGCACGGGCCACGTACAGCTCACACACGAAAACAGCCCGAGCACGCCCCCGATCGCCGAGCGCGCGACGTCGAGCGCGGTGGCGTAGACGAGGACGGCGAGCGCGAGATAGCCCACGATCTTGTACGGGAAGAGCACCAGGCGGATCGCCTCGCCACCGTAGATCGGGGCGGGACCGATCCCGGGGGGAAGGGGCGCGATCCGGAACCCGGTCGCCATCGCGCCGAGTCCTGGACCAACGAGCCCGCCGGCGTACGCGAGCACCGCGAAGTACCCGACCGCGAACGCGCCCGCAGCGTACCGTCGCCGCCGACTCGCCGCCGGCGGATCGGTTCGGAGCAGGGCCCAGAGACCGACGTTGATCCAGACGAACGGGTAGACGTAGTGCCGGACCGCGGTCGGCGTGACCGAGGGGCGGGCGAGGTACGCGAACAGCGCGATGAGTTCGGCGTTGACGAGAATCGCGCCCCACAGCAGCGTGCCCCGGCTCGGCCGGATCCTCGCGAGACGATCCGTGACGGTGGAACGATCGTAGCTCATGGCGAGGGGATCACAGGACGATCGCGTCGATCACGATCGCGGCGAGCACCGCGCCGAGATAAGCGTTCGAAGCGTGGAACGCCCGGAACGCGGCGTCTTCGGTTCGCTCGCGGTGGAGCCGGACGACCGCCCAGAGGAACAAGCCACCGAACGCGACCGTGGCCGCGGCGTAGAGCCAGCCGAGTTCGGCGACTGCCGCGAGCACGCTCGCGCCGAGGAGGGCTGCCCCGAGATACCACAGGACATGCCGGCGCGTGACGCGCTCGCCGCGCACCACGGGCAGCATCGGGAACCCGCCGCGCTCGTAGTCGTCCTTGTACGCCAGCGCGAGGTTGTAGAAATGGGCCGGTGTCCAGAGGAAGATCACGCCCGCGAGTGCGAGCCCCGGGATCCCGATCCTCCCCGTCACGCCGACCCAGCCGATGATCGCCGGCAGCGCGCCCGCCGCCCCGCCGAGGACCGTGTTCTGCACCGTATTGGGTTTGAGAACCAGGGTATAGATCACGCTGTAAAAAAGAATCGCACACAGCCCGAGTGCCGCCGCGAGCAGGTTCACGGTGGCGAACAGCCAGAGCGACGCGACCGCGAGCACACACCCGAAAGCCATCGCGTTGCGCACGCCGACCTTGTCGGTCGCCAGCGGCCGGTCGGCGGTTCGCTGCATCCGGCGGTCGATGTCGCGTTCGAGGACGTGGTTGAACGTGCCGCTCGCGCCGATCGCGAGCACGCCACCCCCGAGCACTCGCACGACCGTACCGGCGTCAAGATCCGGGCCGGCGGCGAGCGCCATCCCGGCGGCAGCGACGAGGCAGAGCAGCCACATCAGCCGGGGTTTCATCAGCCGGAAGTACGCCGCACCGACGGTCCGTGCGCGCTCGATCGGCCCCGCATCCGCCATCGATGGCTGTCGAGTCGACGTCGGTTCCGTGTCCATCTCCGTAACTGCTGGCTCGGGGAGACTCTCGGTGGACGGTGCGTCGGTCGTCGCGCGCTCGTCGAACACGTCGATGCCGAGGGTCTCGGCCTCCAACGTCCACGCGAGCGCGACCACGAGTCCGGTGAAGATCCCGACGCCGCAGACGAGGTGGGCGGTCGAGACCCATCCTGCGCTGGTGGTGGCCGCGAGCGCCCCGATCCCGACCTGGACCGGGTAGAGCACGAACGGCACAGTGAGAACGGCTTTCGCCCGGCGCGGTGCGGGCGCGCGCCACGTCGCCACGATCGCGGCGAGCACGACCAGGCCGACGAGGACCGCGGCGACACGGTGGCCCCACGCGATGAGGAGTTGCGGATCGGAGAGGTCGATCCCGCAGGCCGGCCACGTCGTACACGCTGCGGCGGCATTGGAAAGCGTCGTGGTCGCCCCGATCACGATCAGGAGGTAGACGCCGACGGCTGCGGCGGCGAGCAGTGTCGGCACCCGCGACGGGAGGGAGTCGGTGTCGGTGACCACGGCTGGGATAACTCGAATACAACCTTTGCGACCGCCGTACTTAGGCCCCGCGTTTTCGGCGGTCGAACGGGAAAGTCAGCAGGTATTTATGCGCTACTGCCCGAGTTCGAAGCAGATGAAGCGAACGCGTCTCGGCCTGTTCGGCCTGCTCGTCGTCGCGTTGCTTTCGGTCGCCGTCGAGCCGGTGGCGGCCCAGTCGATCAACGAGCGGATGATCACCAACCTGAACCAGTCGCTGCTGTACGTGGCGATCCCGATCACGGTGCTCGTCGAGGCCATCCTGATCTACACGGTGGTGAAATACCGCAACAACGACGATCCCCAGCCGACCCGCGAGAACCGCCGCCTCGAGATCACGTGGACGATCACGACCGCGATCATTCTGCTGTTCGTCGGGCTCGCGTCGTTCGTGGTGCTCGCGAACCCCTACATCTCGCTGGTGCCCGACGCCGCACCCGGCTCGCAGTCCCAGCCCCAGGCCCAACAGCAGGTCGGGGCTGACGTCCTGATGAACCAGTCCGGCGCGACCGCCCCTCCGGAGGAGAACGCGGTCGAGGTCGAGGCGATCGCCTACCAGTGGGGCTGGACCTTCCACTATCCCGAAGCGGATATCAACTCCTCGGGCGTTCTCACGGTCCCGAACGGTACCGACGTCTATATCCACACCACCTCGACCGACGTGATCCACGCGATCCACGTTCCGGAGCTCGGGCTGAAACAGGACGCGATTCCCGGCCAGTACAACACCATCAAGACCAAAGCAACCGAACCCGGCACCTACCAACTCTACTGTGCGGAGTACTGCGGATCGGGCCACTCGGGCATGCTCGCGAACATGACCGTCATGCCGGAAGGCGAGTACCAGGCGTGGCTCGACGAACAGACGTCGTCCGGCGGCAACGCCTCGGCGGGCGGCAACGCTTCGGCCGGCGGGAACACCTCCTCGAACAGCTCGGCGATCGGCGCGGTTTCGGCGAAACCGGCGTAGCGCTTTCTCGATCTGGACGACCACCGATTCGCACGATCGGTCTTGGTGATTCGTGTCGCCGACACGATGCCCGTTCGGTTGGTCGTCGGTTCGCTTGGTCACGGTAATCGTCAAAACCTCGAAACCAGAACCGGGTGAAACCGTCCGTCTCGCGTCCCGTTCGGCTGTGGATCACCGTCACGGGACTCGACCAAAGAACCATGCTTCCCCTCGCCCTCGGTCCGTTCGTGCAACGCACTCGTCGGGTTCGATCGTTCGCGGCACCGTCCGCCCACGAGCAGTTCGGTCGTCGCCGCCCACCGAGCCAGGACGCGAATCGGCGTTCCTCCAGTTCGAACCGTCCAACGGACGATGCCGGTCGAACCGCCGTGCGACGATGAGCGGCGAGTTCCAGTCGTCGGCCGGCATCGATCCCGCGGACGGCGACGCGAACTACGACTATCGGAGCGCGGAGGTCGCCAGGCCCGAACTCCTCGACGATCTCCGGTCGCGGATCGCGGGCGACGCGCGCTTCGACACGTACACAAGGCAGTTGTACGCCACCGATGCGAGCGCCTACGAGGTGACGCCGATCGGCGTCGTGTTCCCCCGCTCGACCGGTGACGTCGCCAGGGTGATGACCTACTGCGCCGAACGGGCGATTCCGGTGCTCCCGCGCGGCGGCGGAACGAGTCTCGCGGGCCAGGCGGTCAACGAGGCCGTCGTGCTCGATTTTACCCGCTACATGGATTCACTTCTCGACGTCGACCCCGAGTCGTGGACTGCACGCGCCCAGCCAGGCATCTATCTCGCCGACATCGACGAGGCGCTCGAACCCCACGGACTGAAGTTCGCGCCCGACCCGGCGTGGGGCGACAAGAGCGCGCTCGGCGGGGCAATCGGCAACAACAGTACGGGAGCGCACTCGCTCGTGTACGGCAAGACCGACGCCTACGTCGAGTCCTGCGAGGTCGTGCTCGCCGACGGCACCGTGATCGAGTTCGGCGAAATCACGACCGAGGAACTCCACGAACGCGCGGATCACGACGGCGATCTCGAAGCCAGGATCCACGCCGCGGTCGCCCGCATCGTCGACGAGGAGCGGGCGGCGATCGAGGACGCCTACCCCGATCTGAAGCGCAACGTCTCGGGGTACGATCTCGACCGACTGATTGAGGACGCGGACGACGGGACGGTAAACCTCGCTCGCTTACTCTGTGGCAGCGAAGGGACCCTCGCGATCGTCACCGCGGCCACCGTGTCGCTCGAACTGATCCCCGAGACGAAGGCCATCGCACTCTTGAGCTACGACTCGCTGGGCGACGCGATGGAAGACGTCGCGCCGATCCTCGAACACGATCCCGCCGCGGTCGAGGTGATGGACGACGTGTTACTCGACCTCGCGCGCGACACCAGCGAGTTCGCCGACGTCGTCGGCATGTTGCCCGATGGGACCGACTCCGTCCTGCTCGTCGAGTTCTACGCCGATTCGGACGACGACGGCCGACAGCAGGTCGCGGATCTGATCGCCGATCGGGTGTCGGAGGGGGATCCGCAAGCGGAGCCGAGCGACGGCGCGGCCGAACGGACGGAAGACCGACGGTACGCCCGGGCGGCGATGGAGGCCCACGACGCCGACACCCGCGCGCAGTTCTGGAAGCTCCGCAAATCCGGGCTCCCGATCCTGCTCTCGCGGACATCCGACGAAAAGCACATCTCCTTTATCGAGGATTGTGCCGTTCCGGCCGAGCGCCTGCCGGAGTACGTCGCCCGGTTTCAGGCGATCCTCGACGACAACGACACGTTTGCCAGCTTCTACGCCCACGCCGGCCCCGGCGTGCTCCACGTCAGACCGCTCATCGATACTAAGACCGTGGAGGGCGTCGACAAGATGGAGCACATCGCCGACGTCGTGACCGATCTCGTGGTCGAACTCGACGGCTCCCGATCTCGTGGTCGAACTCGACGGCTCGGTCTCGGGCGAGCACGGCGACGGCCGCGCGCGCACCCAGTGGAACCGGAAGCTGTACGGCGACCACCTCTGGGGGGTCTTCCGCGATCTCAAGTCGGCGTTCGATCCCGACTGGCTCCTCAATCCGGGCCAGGTCTGCGGGTTCACCGACAAGGACTCGGCCGGTGTCGAGTCCGGGGCCACAGACACCCCCGACCTGACCGAAAACCTCCGCTTCGATCCCGACGACGAACTCAGCGCCGGGTTCGATCCCGACCTCCGCTGGGCGAACGAGAACGGGTTCGAGGGGATGGTCGAACTCTGTCACGGCTGCGGGGGCTGTCGGGGCCACCAGTCCACGACCGGCGGCACGATGTGTCCGACTTACCGGGCTGCCGAGGAGGAAATCCTGAGTACCCGCGGCCGGGCGAACCTGCTGCGCCAGGCAATAAGCGGCGACCT
>PXSV01000097.1 GCA_003022685.1 Halobacteriales archaeon SW_9_67_24
GCCGGACCGTCCAGGGCGCGGTCGCGAAAAGCGGGTACGCCGTCGCGGTCGTCCTGCTGGCAGTGCCGGTGGTCGCCCTCAGCCCGGTCGTCCCGGTCGACGGCGGGCTCGGCGAACGCGGCGAGCTGTTCGTCACGCTCCTCGTGATCGCCGGCATCCCCGCTGCCATCGCCGCCGGCGTTGGATGGGTGGCCTCGCGGTTCGTTCCGGCCGACGCCGGTGGCGGCGAGGGCTGAGCCGCGCTTTGCGCTCTCCGCTCGTGCCCCGAGTCGTGACCCCGACGGCAAAACGATATGTCCTCGCCGGTCCTCTCTCGAACGCATGTCGTGGGACACCATCGACCTCAACCGCGAGGCGGGCGTGGCGACGATCACTATCGACCGCCCCGACCAGCTGAACGCGCTCAACACCGAAACCCTCGAAGCCCTGGAGGAGGCGCTGACGGCGGCCGAGGACGCCCGCGCGCTCGTTCTCACGGGGGCCGGCGAGAAGGCGTTCGCCGCTGGGGCGGACATCGAGTACATGGCGGGGCTCTCGGTCGCGGAGGCCCAGGCCTACGCCGAACTCGGCCACCGGGTGACCGACGCGATCGAGACGTTCCCGGCCCCGGTGATCGCCGCGGTCAACGGGTACGCCTTCGGTGGCGGCTGCGAGCTCGCCCTCGCCTGCGATCTCCGGGTGGCCTCCGAGCGCGCCCTCGTCGGCCAGACCGAGATCGACCTCGGGATCGTCCCCGGCTGGGGTGGAACACAGCGACTCTCGCGACTCGTTGGCGACGAACTCGCGCGCCGCCTGGTCTTTTTCGGCGAGCGCGTCGACGCCCAGGACGCCCACCAGCACGGGCTTGTCGGCGAGGTCGTAGCGCACGACGAACTCGACGATCACGTCGCCCGGATGGCCGCCGAACTCGCCACGAAACCCAAACACGCGCTTCAGGCCGCGAAGGAGGCGCTGAATCAGGTCCACGAGTCGCCGCAGTCCGTCGGCCTGACCTACGAGCGTCGGGCGTGGAGCGGACTCTTTGGAACCGACGACCAGCGCGAGGGGATGCGTGCGTTCGTCGAGGACCGCGAGCCGGGGTTCGAGTAGTACGACCGCACGGGTTTCGACCCTGATCGAGCGCTTTTTGATGCTGGCGGCAGCGGTGCGGCGGTGCGGTACCTGGCGGATGAAGGGCGAACGACCGAAGGGAGTGAGGGCTTCGGCAGTGCTGTGCGGTGTGGTTGCGGCGAGCGCCAGCGATTGTACCGCGAGCGAGCGGGTGTTTTTAGTCCAGGTTTTTGCACGGGGTTCGACCGAGCGACCGAAGGGAGCGAGGGAAGACCCCGTACAAAAAAGTGGGGTCCTAGTCGTCGTCCTGTGGAGCCGCTCGCGGCCGGATCGTGGTGGTGTTCTCGACGGTTTCGTAGACCTGGGTGTAGACGATGACGAGGCCGAGGAGACCGAGCCCCGCGCCGAACGCGAACGGCCAAACGACGCCGAACCGGACGAGCAGGCCGGAGGTCAGCGGGCCGATCGCCACCCCGAGGCTGAACGCGGTCGTGAGCACCGACAGCCGGGTGCCGGATTCGCCCTCGGCGGCGATCTCGCCGCCGAGGGACAGCCCGGGCGCGAACACCAGTGCGATGGCGATCCCCTGCACGAACCGGGTGACGATCATGAACGCCGGGCCGAAGGGGATGCTCTCGGCGAACACGAGCACCAGCCCCTGCCCGAGCGTCGAGGGGACGAGGATCACGAACCCGGCGAGGAGAAACGGCCGACGGCCGTACCGGTCGCTCGCCTGGCCGATCGGCGTCTGGAAGAGCACGTTGGCGATGACCCCGGCGGCGAACTCGATCGCGAACAGGGTCCCGCCCTGTTCGAGCCGGGCGTTGATCGGGGCCGCCAGCGTCTCGAACAGCCCGAGACCGATCGCCATGAACAGCGTGGCCACGCCGACCGCGAACACCGGATCGAGCAGTTGGCGGCCCTCGGAGTCGAACACCTGCATCGAGAGATCGTTGGCCGCGGATGCCTGCGTCCGCTCGGGGTCGGCGACGAGGGCGGCAACGAACCCGAAGCTCACGGCGGCGCTCAGCCCGGCCAGCAGGAACACCGCGTCGAACCGGCCGAGATCGACGACGCGTCCTACCGCCGAGAGCACGTAGGGACCACTATCGACGATTACCCCGGCGACGACGGGACCGAACCCGAACCCGACTAGCCGAAACGTGTTGTAGATGCCGAAGTTACCACCGCGGTCGGTCGTCCCGCCGAGGTCGTTGATCAGCGCGACCGAGCACGGGATGGTGAGGGCGGCGCTGACCCCCTGAACGGCGCGGAGGGCGATCAGCATCCAGTAATCGGTGGCGAAGGCGTACGCGACGTTGGCCCCACCAAGCAGCGCCAGCCCGAGCAGGATGAACGCCTTGCGCCGTCCGACACGATCGGACATTCGTCCGGCGAGGGGCTGACCGGCACTGCTCAGAAAGCCGTACAGCGAGAGCACGATCCCGACGAGCAGCGCCTCGGTGAGCGAGATCCCGAGCACCGGTATCGTCACGCCGAGCACCGGCGCGATGTCGACCGGACCGATGGTGATGTACAGCGGAAGGACGACGATCAGAAACGAGTTGCCGAACGAGTCCGCCATCCGCGCCAATGCAAGCACGAGGATTCGCCGGTCGGCCTCCAGAAACGTAGCGACGAACCAGCGCCGGAGCCGGCCGAAAACCATCATCGAAACCGACGCCATCGGGACGTATCACGGTTTCCATCGCGGCACCGAACCCGGTCGAGTTAAACCACTGCGATTCGAACCACGAGCGACCGCGCCCAGCGGTGATTCCATCATGGCAGACGACGACTACGCCGATCTCTTCGAGGAGATCACCGGCGAGACGGGCACCACCGAGTCCCAAGAACAGTCCGAAGTCATCGACGTCACCGACGCCGAGGACCGGGGCCTGCCGACGACCGACGTCGAGTGTCCCGAGTGTGGCAACGATCGTGCGTACTGGTACATGCAACAGATCCGGTCGGCCGACGAGTCCGAAACCAGGTTTTTCGTCTGTACCGAGTGTGAGCACAGCTGGCGCGAGGACGATCACTAACACCCACCTTTTGCTGCGCTCGCTCGTTCGCTACGCTCATTCGCTCGCTGGCAAAATGTGGATCAAAAGCCAGCGTCACCCCTTCGCTTCGCTCGGGGGTTCCTCGGCCCGCTCGCTCCTTCCGGTCGCTCGCGGTAGAACTGCTGGCGCTCGCCGCGACCGCTCTGCCTCCGCACTGTCCCGCAACCGCACAGCAC
>PXSV01000098.1 GCA_003022685.1 Halobacteriales archaeon SW_9_67_24
CCGGTGAACGAGATCGCGCTGACCGGCTATCAGGTCGAGGGGACGCCGGGCCGCGACCTGCTCGACACCGGGAATGCGGAGATCGACGGCCGCCGGATGCCCGTGAGCGCCCAGGTCGAGTCCTACGACTTCTCCGCACACGCCGACCGCGAGGGATTGTTCGGGTATCTCGATTCGTACCGCGACAGTCGAGTGCTCGTCAACCACGGCGATCGGTGCCAGACGTTCGCGGCGGAGCTGCGGGACGAAGGAATCGACGCCGCCGCCCCCGGTCTCGGCGACACCGTCGAGGTGTAGACGCTGCACACGCTGCTCGAACGCTTTTCAGTGGGCGTCGCCTCCGGACGAGTATGAACGACTCGAACACGACGGACGACGGGACCGAGGAGGGGGTCACGGAACTGCTCGCCGACCTCCCCGACCGCCTGCGCGACGAGGCCGACGCTGCGGTGGCCGACGCGCGCGACGCCGACGGCCTCGCCGAGCGACTCGCTGACGTCCGCGAAGGACACGACGAGACGGACGAGTCCGACGGGACGGCGGTCCCCGTGACCGTCGGGGACGAGGAAGGCGGTGACGGCGTGTTCGACCGCGTCCGCTCGACGCTCGGCGACGCACGTGATCGCGTGGCCAGCGATGCCGATTCAGTTGCGGACGACGACGGCTTGGCGTCGGCGGGCAGCACGGATGGCGACTCCGAGTCGTCGGCACTCCCCGGCATCGAGCGGCCGCGCGAACTCGCCGCGGACGCCAGGTCAAGAGCCGGGTCCTCGCTCGACCGCGACGTCCCGCTCCCGTCGGTCGATCGGGACCGGACCCGGGACGTGGCCCGAGTCGTGCGCGACCGCGCGGGCATCGGGGCGCTCGAACTCAAGCGAACCGTCCGGGACGCCGATCCGAAGCAGGCCGCGCTCTGGGGCCTGGCCACCGGTGTCACGGTCGCGAACCCCGCCATCGCGGCGAGTTACTCCACCGTAGCCCTCCTGTCGGGTGCGGTGCTCGGCGGTGGTATGGTGGGTGCGTACGCCACCAGCCACGACGACACCGTGTTCGACGACCTGGACCCGACGATGATGGCCCAGCGGGCCAACGCCGGGGCATCGAAGGGGGCGGGCGCACGGCGGATCGACGGCAAGTCGGTCGGCGCGATGGTGGGCGCGTCGGCGTATCTCGCAGAAGAACTCACGCCCGAGGAATACGCCCAGTGGGTCACCGAGGCCGACGCCGAGTCGGTGCTCAACGGCGCGGAGATGGGCGCTGGCCGGGCGGCCGCCTCGGAGGACTTCGAGGGAGCGCGGTCCGGCGCGGCGCTCGGGGGCGGTCTCGGGCTCCTGTACGGCCTGGCGGCGGACGACGACACGACCGCCGACGACCACCCGATCCGAGAACTCCTCGACGAGGATCTCTGGGACGAGTACGCGGGCCGCCTCGGCAGCGAGGACGGCGGCACGGCGACCGAGGGACGCATCGTCGACGGGGACGACACGATCGAGGACGATGTCGATGCGGACGACGGCTCCGCCACCGGACTCAGCGACGACGAGTGAGAAGCGGTTCGATCACCTGCGGGTTCGAAACACCGTTTCCTCGACGGCCGTTCAGTTCGCGGCGACATCGAAGTCGTAAGTCACGCCGGTCAGCTCCTCCGAAACGTCCCAGAGGCGCGCCGCAGTCTCCTCGTCGTACGACCGCTCGCTGGAGCGCTGGGCGTTCGCGAGCTTCATCCCCCACAGCCGGAGGGTTTCACCCGACTGTTCGGGCCCCCGGCGCTGGAGGGTCGTGTCCGTGTAGCCGGGGTGGCATGCCACGCTGGTCACGTCGTCGACGCCAACACCACGGAGCCGACGGTGGAGTTCGTACGCGAAGAGGACGTTCGCGAGCTTGCTCCGGCTGTAGGCGTCCCACTCGTCGTACGAATCCTCACCCTGGAGATCGTCGCTCACGGCGTTGCCGTTCGCGCTCGTCATGGCGCTTCGCCCGACACTGTCGAAGTCGATCTCGCCGCTCTCGTGGAGACCGCTGCTCTGGGTCACAACCCGGCTCTCACCGTCGGTCTCGTGGAGGTACTCCAGCAGGGTGCCGGTGAGCGCGAAGTGTCCCAGATGATTGACGCCGAACTGGGTCTCGAACCCGTCGACGGTCTCGCTCCGCGGGACCGCCATCACGCCGGCGTTGTTGCAGAGCACGTGGAGTTCGTCGTGGGTATCGGCGAAGTCGGCGGCGAAGCGGCCGACCGACGAGAGGTCCGCGAGATCCAGCTCGATCACTGTGAGCGAGGTCTCGGGAGCCTTTTTTCGAATGCGCTCGCCCGCCTCGACGCCGCGCTCGACGCTCCGGCACGCGAGGACGACGTTCGCCCCGTGGAGTGCGAACTCCCGCGCCGCCTCGTAACCGAGTCCGCTGTTCGCGCCGGTGACGACCACCGTCTTCCCGTCGAGGTCCCCCATTCGTTGTGCGGTCCACCCGTCGTTGGATGCCATGCAGGTCGTGCGTGGAGGATACGGAAAGCGTTAGCGTTGCGGCGACGCCACCCGATCCCGGCCCCGGCGTTGACGACGGACGCGTCCCTCCGCCGAGGTGTTTTGTCCACGGTCGTTAATGTCCCCGTATGGACGACGAACCAACCGATCTCGACGAGACCGAACGGGCCGCGCTCCACGACCTCCAGCTCGGCATCGAGCATCTCCATCGGGGGTACGGCCACCTCGTCGCGTTCCACCACGAGGTCGGTCGCGGAATGGACAGACTGGACGACGCGCGTGAGAAGCTCCGCAAGTCTGGCCACGACACGTGGGCGGACGTCCTCCGCGACGACCTCCTTCCGGCGGGTGCGGTCGACGGGCGGTGGACCTACGAGATCGTCGAGTCGTTCGCGGACGGGTTCCTCGCGCCGGCGGCCGAGTTCGAGGCGAGCGTGCGCGAGGAGCTGGCCGACGGCCGACGGCACGTCACCGAGCGCCAACAGCAGCGCGAATGGCGCGAGCGTAGCGAGGGCGACCGGCAAACAGATCGGTAGAGCGAGAACGACGAGCGCGCAACCGCCAGTCAGTCCTCGGCGGCCTCGACGTCGGCGGCGTGGTCTTCGAGCGCGGCGGCAACCTCGCGGGCCTGGTCCGGCGAGAGCCGCACCTCGTCGGCGTGAGCAGGAAGGGTATCGAGGTCGGTGTTGTCGAGTTCGAGCTGGAGCTGGACGTGCTCTGGGTTCTTCCGCGCCGAGGTGACGTTCAACACGGCGAGGGCGTCCTCCTCGAACTCGTGGCCTTCTACCTGTGCGTCGAGCAGGTCGAGCGTCGTGTAGGCGTTGACCTTCAGAATGCGATCGCTCATGGGAGTCCTTGGCTCGGAGAGAACTTAACCGACACCGTATCGACGGCGATCGGAGCGGACTCGCAGGTGCTCTCGGATCAGTCGTCGGCCGAGATCGGGGTGCCGTCGGCGCGGGCGGGCGTCGGCCGGTCGTCCATATCGTCCTCGTCGGCGTAGGGGTACCACGTCATCTTCGTGTTGTGCATGTACGGGTCCTCGCGCGGCGATGAACTCCCGGAAGCTCTCCTCGTCCGCCGACTCGGCCTCGTAGGCCGCGAGGACGTTCTGAATGTAGCCGGGCACCTCGTCGGCCGCGACCCGCATCGCGATCCAGTCCGCGAAGTGGGGGTCCTCGCCGAGCCCGCCGCCGAGACCGATGTCGAACGCCTCGACCGGTTCGCCGTCCTTTCTGGTCTTCATCCCCCGCAGGCTGATGTCGGCGATCTGGGGCTGGGCACACGAGGCGGTACAGCCCGAGAGGTGGACGTGGAAGTCCTCGATTCCGTCGGGGAGGGCGACGTTGTCCTTCAGCCAGCGGGCGTACCGAACCTGACGGTTTTTCGTCTCCACGATCGAGAGCGAGCAGAACTCGGTCCCGGTGCACGCGATCGATCCGCGCATGAACGGGTGGGGGTCGGGCGAGTACTCCTCCAGCAGGGGTTCGTCGAGGAAGGCGTCGAGATCGTCCTCGGGAACGTCGGTCACGATGACGTTCTGGCGCTGAGTGAGACGAACCTCGCCGGAGCCGTACTCGTCGGCGAGGGCGGCGAGTTCGAGGGTGTCCTCGGCTCCCATCCGCCCCACGAGGACGTCGAGGCCGACGTAGTAGTTGCCGTCGGGCTGCTCGTGGACGCCGATGTGATCGCCGTGTTCGTCCTGGCGACCCGCGTTGTAGGTGTAGTCCTCCCGGAGGTCCTCGCCGGCCGTGGGGAGCTCATAGTCGATGTACTCCTCCTGGAGGGTCTCGCGGATCTTCTCGGTCCCCCACTCGTCGACGAGGAACTTGATGCGAGCGTTGAACCGGTCATCGCGGTCGCCGTGATCCCGGAACAGGGCGGACATCCCCGCCGAGACTTTCGGGGCGTCCTCGGGCGTACAGAACACGTCGATGTCGCGGGCGAAGCGGGGTTCCTTCCGCGAGAGGCCGCCGCCGACCCGGACGTTGAAGCCCATCGTCTCCTCGCCGTCGATCTCCTTTTCGGCGGGCTCGAAGGCCAGATCGTTGATGTCACCCTGGCCGCAACCCTCGTCACAGCCCGTGACCGAGACCTTCCACTTCCGGGGCATGTTCTCGTACGCCTCGTTGCCCTTGAACTCCTCGTGGAGCTCTTCGGCGATGGGCCACGCGTCGACGTGTTCGTGTTTGTCCTTGCCCGCGACCGGACAGCCGACGATGTTGCGCCACGAGTCGCCGCAGGCCTGGATGGTCGAGAGGCCGTTCGCCTCCAGTTTCTCGAAGATGTCGGGCACGTCCTCGATCCGGATCCAGTGGAGCTGGATCGACTGGCGGGTGGTCCAGTCGCAGTACGCGCCGCCGAACTCGGGGTTGTCGACCGGGCCGCGGGCGTACTCGTCGGCGATCTCGCCGACGATCTTCAATTGACCGGGTTCAAGCACGCCGTTGGGCGTCCCGATCCGCATCATGAAGTAACTCTCCTGGCCGTTGCGCTGGTGGTACAGCCCCCACCATTTGAACCGCTCGAACCACGCGTCGTGTTCGTCCTCGGGGATCGCCTCCCAGCCCTTTTCAGCGAACTCGAAGAGGTGTTCGCGGACCTCCTCTCCGTAGACCTCGTCCTTCCAGCCCTCGACTTTACTCGGCATACCCGTACTAAGGGACCGACGCCTAAACCCTCGCCCGTGGCGTCAATCCTCCCCGCGTCTCGCTGGAGGCGGACAGTGTTGCCGAGAGGCTGGACTACCCGAATCGGCTACTCGGGCCCGGCGAGACGGGTGCGCCGACGAGGGACGTGGACGCTCTCGGGAGCCACGGCGTGGAACTCGCCGTCGATCACCCGGCCGACCGCGAGCCACGAAGTGACGCCGCTCGCCCCGCAGGCGATGCACTGGCCGGCGATGCGGGCCTCGATCGCCGGTGGGTCGACACCGACCTCGACGAACCCCTCGGCGAGGAAATCCGCCATCTCGCAGGGGCAGCAGTCCTGCCGCGCGAGCCACCAGAGGTCGCCGACGTTGACCTCGCGGGTGTCGTCGACGCTGATCCACGCCCCGTCGTCGAGCTGGTGGACGTCGATTGGCACGGCCGCCCTCGTCGCCGCGACGACCTGAACCCATCGACCGACGATCGTCGCTGATCGTCGCCGATCGTCCACGGACGTGGTGACACATGATAGCGGCGGAATCGCCGGACGAAGCCGGTATTTCGTCCATTCGATCGTCGGACGTCTCGACAGTTGTTGCCGGTAAACGAGAGCCCGGGTAGGGTTTACAGGTGGGCGCGGCCTTATCCGGGCTACACTCGTACGGGGGAGCGATGGGAACGAACGACGGCGAACGCCAGCATGCCTCGGCGGACGTCGCACCGGAGCTGTACGACGAGCCGGGAGACGATCGATGAGCGAGCGCGAGTCGACCGAGGAGCACCGCGAGCCGGACGCCGATCACCTCGACGACATCGCCGACGGCTGTGGCTGCACCGAGATCTGGGAGCATCTCTCGGAGGAGCGCGAGGCGAACGCCGACTGAGGGTGCGCGGACGGCGCACGGCGGCGGGGGGTTTTTCCATCCGTCGTCCCCACAGAACTGTATGAGCCCTAACGGCGCGCCCGACGCGAGCCCCGAGCGCGACTCGCCCGTCGGCGAGCCGGTGATCCGGGGCGATCCCACCTTCGCCGGCGAGCGAGCGCGGGAGGCGGTCCAGTTCGATCCCGACGATCCCGAGAGCGTAACGCGCGCCGCCGGGATCGTCCGATCGTTCGCCGACGACTCGGTGGGCGACGCCGACAGCGTCTACATGCTCCGCGGGGCGGCGGCGTGTGCGGCCCTCGTCCGCGGCGAAGGGTCGTACAAAGCCGCGGCCGAGCGCGCCGACGGCGACGCCACAGTGTCGTTCATCCGGAAGTGGGCGCGGGTCCACGACCTGCCCCGCTCGATCCGTCAGTACGTCGCCACCGGCGAGATCGCCCCGACCGCGGCGAAACACATCGCGCGGGTCGCGGGCGAGGCGCGCTTCCTGCTCGCGTGGGCGGCCCTCGACGCCGGCCTCACCGTGCGGGACGTGCGATCGATCGCGAGCGACGTCAATTCGGGCACGCCGCCGGAGCGGGCGCTTTCCGCTCACGGCGTGCCGCCAGGCGAAGTGACGCTCGACCTCCCGCCGGAGACCTACCGCGAGCTCAGACGCCAGGCCGCCCTTCGGGGGGTCGATCCCGCAGCCCTCGT
>PXSV01000099.1 GCA_003022685.1 Halobacteriales archaeon SW_9_67_24
ACCTCGACTGCCGGGTTCGAGTGGCAGGTGTGAGCTGTGAGGAGCTCGGTCTGATGGGCAGCACGGCGCTCGTGGAATCACTCGACCTCGATCGGGTGCGCGCGGTCGTCAACGTCGACGGGGCCGGAAGACACCGCGATCTCCACGCGATCACCCACACCGCCGAGGCGATGGCGGACGTGGCCGAGCGGGTGAGCGACGAAACTGGACAGCCGATCTCGGTGAGCGACCGCCCCCATCCCTACAGCGACCACTGGCCGTTCCTCCGCGAGGGGGTGCCGGCGCTCCAGCTTCACAGCCACTGCTCGGACGAAAGCGGCCGCTGGGAGCGTGGCTGGACTCACACTCGGGCCGACACCCGTGACAAAGTCGACGCCAGGAACCTCCGCGAGCACGCGATGCTCGCCGCCCTCCTTACCCGCGAACTCGTGAGCGCCGATCCCGATCCCGTCGACACCGACGCCCTCCGCGACCGCCTCCGCGAGGACGGTGCGGAGCCAGGCATGCGCGCCGCCGGCGTCTGGCCCGACGCCTGGGATTAGTCGATCCGATCACCGATCTCGCCCGCGACACGTCCGGCCGTCACGGCTGCGATCCGGCGCTGTTCGAAGACTTCACGCGCGCTGGCGGCGGCCTCGGAATCGACGTGGAACTCCAGGTCGGGATAGGCAACCCCGGTCAGCACGAGCCCCGCGGCGGGCGCGGGACCGACACCTTCGGGACCCGAAAGCGGTTCGGACGAGAGCACCCGATCGACCTTCGCAAGCGGGGCCGCGCCCGTTGCCACCTCCTCGACGAGCGCGACGATCCGGCGGACGAGTTAGTCCCACTCTCGTCGGGCGTGAGGTTGTGAAAATCGTGTTCGCCCGAGAGGGCCGACAGCACCTCGCGCGCTCGGTCGACGTCGGCGGCGGGCGCGTGGAGATGGTAGGTGTAGGTGCGGGCTGTGGCGTCGTGGGTGGCGTGAAACGCCGAAGACGTGTCGGCGGACGCCCACGCCCGGATCGACGCCGGCAGCTCGCCGTTCAGTGCCGCGGGGGTGAGCCACTCGGGCGACTCGAACGCCACCGTCTGTGCGATCGCCGATACCCCGGCGTCGGTTCGGCCCGCGGCGGCGTACCGCGGCGGTTTGCCGGCGGCCGCGTCGAGCACGTCCAACTCGCGGAGCCCATCGAAGACGGCAGCCTCGACGGTCGGGACGTCGGGCTGGCGCTGGAAGCCGTGAAAGGGCCGGCCGTCGTAGGCCACCCGGAACGCGCGCATCCGGCTCACTCCGGCGGCCACGCCATGATGGCGTCGAACTCACCCGGCGGCACCGGGCCGTCGAGGAGGGGATCGTCGGTCTCGCTCATCCAGTCGTGGAGCCGTTCCCGGAGGTCCGCGGCCGCGTCAGCGTGTTCCGGCTCGTCCACGACGTTCGTCCGTTCGTGCGGGTCGGCCGCGAGATCGTAGAGCTCCTCGTAGGCTCGGGTCGGCCGATCGAGATCACGACCCACGGCGTCGCCCGCGGGGCTGTGGCGGACGTCGTTGGGAAGATAGACCGTGGGGAGCGACCAGAAGTTGCGGACGTACTTGTATCGGTCCGTCCGGATCGCCCGGATCGGGTTGTACGCGTCGTGCCACGTCATCTCGGCGAACAGCGCTTCGCGCATCGTCTTCCCCTCGCCCGCCAGCGCCGGGCGAACGCTCCGGCCGGTGATCCGGTCCGGGATCCCCTGGCCGAGCAGATCGAGCAGCGTCGGCAGTACGTCGACGTTGCTGACGAGTTCGGTCCGGCGCTGGCCCGGCTCGATCGAATCGGGCCACCGCATGACGAGTGCCGCCTCGATTCCGGGGTCGTAGGCCGTGCCCTTCGCCCGGGGCATCGCCAGCCCGTGTTCGGTCGTGAAGACCACGAGCGTCTCCTCGGCGATGCCCGCCGCGGCGAGCGCGTCGAGCACCCTCCCGACGCCGTCGTCGATCGCCCGGACCATCCCGTGGGCGTCGGCGAGGTCGCGCCGGATACCGGGTTCGTCGGGGAGATAGGGCAGTGGCTCGACCGCCTCCGGATCGGTCGACTCGTAGCGCTCGTCCGCGAACACGAACGCGCCGTCGTCGTTTTCCATCCGGTGGAGCTCGAAGAACCCGACCGCGGCGAAAAACGGCGCGTCGCGCTCGACAGCATCGAGCCACGACGCGAACCGTTCGGCGACGTCGCGGGCGCGGCTGTCCTCGTGGACCGTCGGCGGCGTGGCCGGGGTGAGATCCCGTTCGGCGTGGCGGTCGTCGTAGCCGAGTCGATCGATACTCGGGCAGGGTGCGCTCGTCGTCGTGCAGCTCCCACGCGTCGTGAGCCAGCCCCAGCAAACCGTGCTCGTGAGGATGCCGTCCGGTCAGCAGGCTGGCGCGGCTCGGCGAACACTGCGGTGCGGTGGCGAAGTGGTTCTCGAACAGCGTCCCTTCGGCGGCCATCGCGTCGATCCGTGGTGTGTCGACGTCCGCACCGTAACAGCCGAGGTATCGCCCGAGGTCGTGACAGTGGATCAGTACGAGGTTGGGACGATCGACCATCGACAACGGTTCGAGCGGTCACGTGATAACTTCCGTGGCGGCCACGACCGTTCGCCGGTTACGCGAGGTCGTCGTACGTGGGCCGCTCGCGCTCGCCAGGGAACCCCTCGACCGGCACCTGGGTCTGGTCACCTGATTCCATGTCCTTCACCGTGACCTGGCCCTCAGCGAGGTCCTGCTCGCCGGCGATCACCACGGTCTCGACGTTGATCGAATCGGCGTACTCAGGACATGGAATCAGGTGACCAGACCCAGGTGCCGGTCGAGGGGTTCCCTGGCGAGCGCGAGCGGCGCGAGCCCCGGCGCGACGCCGACCGCGGGCATCGCCTGGCCGCCGAACCCCTCGATCAGGTCGTCGTACCGGCCGCCGCCGAACACCGACCGCGAGACCTCGCCCGTCGAATCGAAGCACTCGAAGACCACTCCCGTATAGTAATCCAGCCCGCGGGCGGTGTCGAGCGAGAGCGTGCAGTACTCGCGCGCGTCGAGATCGTCGGCCGCGTCGAGCACGTTCCGGAGGTTCGTCACCGCGCTCTCGACCTGTGCCGAGCCGGCGAACGACACGAGTTCGTCGAGGTCGTCTTCAGGGGTGTCGAGCAAGTTGTCGAACTCCTCGGCCTGGCTCGCCGAGAGACCGGCGTCGGTCAGGAGGCCGTAATATTCGGCGGTTTCGAGCTTCTCGCGCTTGTCGACTGCCCGGACCGCGGCCGCGGTGTCGACCTCGCCCTCGAACGATTCGAGCAACCCCCCGAGAACGTCGCGGTGGCTCACCCGGAAGTCGAACTCCTCGCTCGTGAGCCCCAGTTCGGTGAGCGCGTCCGCGGCGTACGCGAGGATTTCGGCGTCGGCCGTCGGCTCGGCCGACCCGAAGATATCGACGTTGGTCTGGGAGAACTCGCGGAACCGACCCTGCTGGACCGCCTCGTACCGCCAGAACGGCCTGGTCGAGAACCACTTCACGGGTTTCGCGAGCTCCTGCTGTTTTTCGACTACCATCCGCGCGACGGTCGGGGTGAGCTCCGGCGTCATCGCCACGTCGCGACCGCCCTGGTCGGTGAACGAGTAGAGCTCCTCTTCGATCTCCGCACCGCTCTTGTCGACGTACATCTCGGTGCGTTCGAGCGTCGGCGTCCCGACCTCGCGGAACCCGTAGCGTGCGGCAGTCTCTTCGAGCGTGTCGATGACGGCCCGCCGCGAACCCATCTCGCCCGGATAGAAATCGCGAAACCCCTTGATGCGATCGTACATACCGGCGAGTGGCGAGCCCGTGGTTGAAGCCTTTCGGTCCTTCCGGTGGTTCGTTTCGGCGGGGTTCTAGCGGCGCTTGATGTCGAAGCTCTGCTGGTCGGGTTTGAGCTCCTGGAGGAGCTGGCGCATCTGGTCCTCGTCGATCTTGTCGCCGAGCCGACCACTGCGAGCAAGCGCGATCACCTGTTGTTCGACCTGCTCGCCGAAGTCCGGTTTGCTCATCTTGACCGAGTTGAGTCGCTTGCGCGCGCCGTCGGTGAGATGCTGGCGGAGCTGGGCCTTCTTTTGGGCCTCGGCCTGTTCCTGCTGGGCCTTCATCGCCTCCTCGCGGTCGCCGCCCTCCCCGCCCTGCTGTTCCTGGAGCTGTTCGAGCTTTTCCTGGCGGAGCTCTTCGAGTTCCTCGTCGTCGGGTGAGCCGCTCATGCGTCATAGTACGGCTACCCGAACAAAAACCCGGCGGACGCTGCGGCCCGACTCCCGTTTCGACCGAAATTCACGAACTCACGTGAATCCGTGAAGTTGCCTCACCGATTGAGTGTATGGATCGCCTTCCCCTGGGCGTTCTCGACGGCTTCCAGTACTGCTTCGCCGAGCGTCGGATGGGTGTGGATCGTCGCGGCGACGTCCTCCAGGGTCGCGCCCATCTCGATGGCCAATCCGAATTCGGCGATCATCTCGGAGGCCTCGGGCGCGACGATCTGTGCGCCGAGGATGAATCCCGCATCGTCGTCGGCGACGACCCGGACGAACCCGTCCGATTCGCCGAGCGTGAGCGCGCGACCGCTTGCCTGCATCGGCATCTCGCCGACCACAGTCGAAAAGCCGGCCTCCTCGGCCTCGCTTTCGGTCATTCCGACGGTGCCGATCTCGGGGTCGGTGAACACCGCGGCGGGCACGCTCTGGTAGTCGAGGGCGGCTGGTTCGCCGGCGATGACCTCGGTGGCGACCTCGCCCTCCTTCATCCCCTTGTGCGCGAGCATCGGCTCGCCGGCGACGTCGCCGACTGCAAAGACGTGCTCGACGTCGGTCCTGGCGCGGTCGTCGGTGTCGAGGAACCCGCCCTCACCGAGATCGAGTCCTACTGCGTCGAGACTCAGCGTGTCGGTCACGGGCTCGCGGCCGACCGCGACGAGCGCCTTCTCCGCACCGAACTCCGCAACGTTGCCCTCGTCGTCTTCGGTCATGACGGTGATCCCGTCACCGGACTCCTCCCACTCGCTCGCGGCCTCGCCGAAGTGAAAGTCGATCCCGAGCTCTTCGGCGCGGCTCTTGACGACGCGCGCGACGTCGTCCTCGTAGGCCGGCAGTGCCGAGTCGAGCATCTCTACGATGGTGACATCGGTGCCGAGCTTCGCGAACACGGTCGAGAGTTCCATGCCGATGTAGCCAGCACCGACGACCACGAGACTCTCGGGCACGGTGTCGAGCGCGAGCGCGTCGCGCGAGGAGATGATATGTTCGCCGTCGAATTCGAAGTTCGGCACCTCGATCGGGCGCGAGCCGGTGGCGACGATGGCGTGCTCGAACTCGATGGATTCCGAGCCCTGGCCTTCGCCGCTGTGAGCCACTCGAACGGTGTTCTCGCCCGCGAACTCCGCGCGGCCCTCGACGAGGTTCACGCCGTTGGCCTTGCAGAGCTTCTCGACGCCGCCGGTGAGCTGGTCGACCACCTCGTTCTTCCAGCCTACCATCGCGCTCAGGTCCACGGCGGGGTCGGCGTGGATACCCATGTCCTCGGCCGCGCTCGCGTCGTGGGCGACGTCGGTCGCCGAGATCAGCGCCTTCGAGGGGATACAGCCGTGGTTCAGGCAGGTCCCGCCGTAAGCGTCCTTCTCGACCAGCGTGACGTCGAGGTCCAGTTGGCCGGCGCGGATGGCGGCGACGTAGCCGCCGGGCCCCGCGCCGATGATCAGTACGTCGGTTCCGGTTGTCACGTCGCCAACGACCATGCACGGCAACACTCGCCACTGCGTGAAAAACCAGGCGGGTTTCGTCCGCCACCGGCGTTTCCAACTTGCAACCGCAAGCCATCAAACGAAAGCGGGTCCGGTGTGGATACCGTCCGTATGAGCGAGAGCACACCGGAGAGCGGAACGACCGGTTCCAGCGGCGGCCACTCCACGGACAGTGCCGGACAGTCCGACGTGGTGGTCATCACCGGAGCCACGTCGGGAATCGGTCGCGCGACGGCACGAAAATTCGGCTCCCCACCGACGTCAGCAACCACGAGGAGGTCGAGGCGGCGGCCGACGAGGTCGAGGACGAGTTCGGCCCGATCGACATCTGGATCAACGACGCGATGACCACGGTCTACTCCTCGTTTCTCGATCTCGACCCCGAGGAGTTCGAGCGCATCACCGACGTGACGTACATCGGCGCGGTCAACGGCTCGCGCGCCGCGCTCTCGCGGATGACCGAACGCGACGAGGGGAAACTGGTCCAGGTCGGCTCCGCCCTCTCGTATCGGGGCATCCCGCTCCAGTCGGCGTACTGCGGCTCGAAGTTCGCGATGCGCGGGATGAACGAGTCGCTCCGGGCGGAGCTCCTCGCCGACGACTCCGATGTCGACATCACGATGGTCCAGCTCCCGGGGCTCAACACCCCGCAGTTCGAGCACTGTCGATCGCATCTGGAGGACCATCCTCAACCTGTGCCGCCGATGTACCAGCCCGAAGTCGCCGCCGACGGGATCCACTGGGCGGCCTACAACGACCGTCGGGAGCTGTACATCGGCCGCGCCACCCTCAAGACGATCTGGGGCAACAAGTTCGTGCCGTGGTTCGTCGATCGGTATCTCGCGTGGACCGCGGTCGACGGCCAGAAAGCCGACCTTCCCTACGATCCCGACCGCCCCGAGAACCTCCACGAGCCCGTCGACGGCGACCCCGGGGCTCGGGGGCCGTTCAACGATCAGGCCACGAACGTGAGCCAGCAGCTCTGGCTCGCCAAACACCGCCGCCACTTCGGCGTCGCACTCTCTATGATCATCGGACTGCTCGTCCTGGTCGGTGTAGCGGGGAGTGGCGAGGACGGAACCGAGGACTGACATCGGTGGTATCGACTGCTTCCGGGCGGATCGAAAGCGACGAACGACGAACGCGCTACTCCAGCAACAGCCGGTTCGGGTGTTCGAGGAACTCCTCGACCTTGTTCGTGAACTGTGCGGCGATCGCGCCGTCGAGCACCCGGTGATCGAAGGATAGCGAGACCGTCATCACGTGGCGGGGAACGACCTCGCCGTCGTGGACGCGCGGCTTCTCCTTGATCGCGCCGAGGGCGAGGATCGCCACCTCGGGGTGGTTGACGATCGGGGTGGCGTACTCGCCGCCGATCGCGTACGCCACCCCGATCGTCAACCACCCCGAGGTGGCGATCCTCGCCCTCGGCGCGATCAAGGAGAAGCCGCGCGTCCACGACGGGCACCATCAGCCCCGCGTCGGTCGCGGTCGCCACACCGATGTTGTAGTACTTCTTCTGGACGATCTCCTCGCTTTCCTCGTCGAGCATCGCGTTCACCATCGGGAACTCCCGGAGCGCGGCGACGCAGGCCTTTATCACAAATGGCATGTACGACAGCGAGATGCCGCGCTCGGCCGCGACCTCCTTCAGCTCCCCGCGAGTCTCGACCAGGTCGGTGACGTCGACCTCGTCGTGGTGGGTGACGTGGGGCGCGGTGAACTTCGAGGCCTCCATCTGCTGGCCGATCGTCCGGCGCATCCCGCGATACGGGATCCGTTCCTCGTGCTCGCCGGCTGCTGCGGTTTCGCCGCCTCCAACAACCGCCGCGTCGGCCGCCTGGGCCTCCTGCTGGGCCTCGGCGTACGCCTCGATCGCCGCCGGCGAGACGAACGCCTCGCCATCGCGCTCCTCGTCGGTCGGCACCGCGTCGATGTCGACGCCGGCCTCCTCGGCGAGCTGCCGCGTCGCGGGCGCGGCGAGGGTGCGGTCGCGGTCCGCGGCGGACGGCGCGGACGCCGCAGTGCTCGCGCCGCCCGCACTCGACGCACTCGCTTCCGTTGTTCCGGCGGAGTCGTCCGCTTCCGCTACGGCCGACGTGACTGCCTCGCCACCCGCTCCGTCGCTGTCATCCGCTCCGCCTGGTTCGCTCGCTCCGCCCGCCCCGCTCTCGGCGGCCGCGCGGACGTCGTACTCGCTCACTCGCCCGCCGGGACCCGAGCCCTCGACGCTTGCGATGTCGATGCCCTCCTCGCGCGCGAGCCGGCGGGCGCTCGGCGCGGCGAAGACCCGTCCATCGGCGGTCGAGACTCCTCCCTGATCCACGTTCGCCGCGCTCGCGCCGCTCTCCGTCCCGTCGGCGTCGGGGCCCGACTCGGTCGCGGTGTCGGTCCGGGTTTCGGCCGACTCCTCCGCGCTGGTTTCGGCCGGCTCGTCGCTTCCGCCCTCCACGGCGAACGTGATGATGACGTCGCCGACGGGCACCATCTCGCCCTCCTCGGCGCGGATCGTCTCGACCGTGCCGTTCACCGGCGACGGCACCTCCACGACGGCCTTGTCGGTCTCGACCTCCGCGACCGGCT
>PXSV01000100.1:0-8823 GCA_003022685.1 Halobacteriales archaeon SW_9_67_24
GCCCACGACGAGCGCGAGAGCGCGTTCGTGACCATCGAGGCTGCGGCCGAGAACGCGGACGCGAGCAACGACGCCGCGTCGGCCGACGAGTCGACGCCGTGGGTCCAGTTCGCCGACGGCACGCTCAACCTCGACTGCACCGACGACGAGCTCGATCGGCTGAACTCGCTTCTCGACGAGTTCCGGGCGTTCACCGTCGACGATCTCGCGACGCCGGAGGACGCCGACGGGACCAACGTCCGGGTGACGGCACGGACGGACGACGAACGCGTCGCCGAGTTCGTGGATCGAGTGTTTCGCCGGGTCTACGACCGCCCCGAGGAGTACCGGGCGTGGGTCGCGGCCGTCTGACCGGTGCGATACTACGGCCTCGATCGGGATCACCGAGCGAGACCCCGGGAACACCGTGCCATCCGAAACGGTGGCCAGCAGCTCCGATAGTGCCGGGGAGTACCCCGATGCGCTCGAAGCGTCCGGAGACGACGTGACGACAGTCGAGACGAACGGTGGCCGCTCGGACAACTGCGAGTGGACCATCTCGTCGGACGAGCAATCGATGCAAGTGCGGGTCAACAGCAACTCGATGGAGTTCGATCGAGTCTCGCCGTAAGCGCGCACCGGGACGTACCTTCGCTTACTCACCAACCCCCGTCGGGAGGCACTTGCTTACTGACAGGTTGTCAGTGGACTATCCCATTCACTACAGAACATCCCTGTCGAGAACAGGAGGAGCACTTAGGGACGACGTCGGCGGAACGAACCACCCGTGCGCCGCAAACGAACGACCCCGCCACGGCATCACGGCCGGAGCACGACCACCAGGATCACCGCCCCGCACAGCAACGCGACGGGCACGAACGACGGCCCGCCGCCGGCGATCCGAAAGAGCGCCACGCCGAGCCCGGCCGGGATCGCCGCCACCACGACGCTCGCGCCCGCGTGGACGAGTTCGAGGCGTCGGGTGTCGGCCTCGCGGCCGAGTTCCGCGCCGACCTCGATCCCGAAGGTGGCGACGTCCCACGCGACCACCGTGGCGGCGGTGGCGAACACCACCACGCCCGCGGGCGCGCCAACGAGTCCGGCGAGGACGACGCCGCAGAACAGCCCCGCACCGCCGAGCGTGACGGCGGCCCGCCACCCGCGGGCCAGGCCGAGCGCCACGAGCACGACCCCGACGAGTCCGAGCGCGAGCGAGGCGGTGCTGGCGGCGAGTCCGAGCGTCCCCGCGAGGCTCGCGGCGAGCGCGAACCCGGTGCTCACCCGTGCGGGCGAGTCGTCGATCGGCGGCGTGGCGGTCACGCCGACCTCCCGGCGCGGGCGAGCGCCGTCGCGAGGGGCTCGTCGCGCCAGTCGAGCGCCGGGATGCCCGCACTTCGAAGGGTCGACAGCCGGAGTCGTCGCTCGACGCCCGCCAGGCGGCGACCGGGCGTCGCCCCGTCCGTGGGATCGGGGCTCACGACCGTCACCCGGTGGCCGGCGGCGTCGAAGCGCTGGAGGAGGCGGACCACGCCGTCGTCACACAGCGGCGAACACACCACGAGCTGGGCGTCGTCGGGCAGCCGACGGCGGAGGCGTCGGCCCCGGATCGAGGGGTAGTACGTCCCCTCGGGCGGCGTCGACGCGAGCGCGGGATGAGTGGCCAACAGCTCCTGGGCCTGCGCTCGGTGGGCGGTCCCCACGCCAGGCGCGAGCCAGCACGGCTCCGGCGAGAGCGCGGCGATCCCGACCCGGTTTTCCTCGTCGGTGAGCGCGCCGTACAGCGATCCCGCGGCCCGGACGCTCCGCTCGACCGCACTCTCGGCGTCGGGCCCCAGCGCTCGATAGGCTTGCTCGCGGGCGTCGATCAGGAGCACGACGGACGCGGCGCGCTCCTCCCGGAAGTCGACCGTCGTGAGCTCGCCCGTCTTCGCCAGGCCGTTCCAGTCGAGCCGCGAGAGCGGATCGCCCGGCCGGTACTCCCGAGTCGTGTGGAAGGCGACGCCGCTCCCGCCGATCTCGGTCAGCACGCGCCCCGGCTGGCCGGTCGTTTGCGCCCGGAGCGGGAGTTCGCCGGCGGCCTCCAGGGTCGGAACGCAAGTGAGCGGGGTGGCGTCGGCCGTGACCCGCCGGGCGCGTTCTGCGGTCCCGCTGACGTCGCGGGCAACCGCGAGCGCCGGCTCGAACGCGTGGCTCCCGCGCGCCACGGCCACCTCGTAGGAGAACGTCGCCGATTCGCCCGGTCGGAGCGCAGTGCCGAGCCGGGGCGACCCCGATTCGACGCCGAGTGCCGGCGGAACGCCGTCGATAACGCGGAGATCCGGCAGGGACGATTCGCCGGTGTTCGTCACGTCGACGGTGACCGTCACCGAATCGCCGGGGTCGGGATCGGCGTCGCTCACCGATCGTTCGAGCGCGAGCGAGAGCTCCGGGGGACGGGCGGCGTTGGCGAGCGCGGCGAACGCGACCCCGACCGCCCCGGCGACGACGAGCGCCGCCTGGCTCGCGAGAACGCCCGCCGCCCCCGCCACCAGCGCGAGCGCGCTCACGCCCCGCCACCGCTCGGTTCGACGGGTGATCGTCTCGTTCGGGCCGAGGTCGGCGTACGTCCCCTCGCCCTCGGACGGACCGGCGGCCATCGCCGCCATCACCGTTGCCCCGCGCGCGCGGCGAGCACGTCGATCGCGTGGCGTGCCCGTCGTTCGGGGAGCGGTTCGGTGCTGAACGCGGCGCGGAGCCGGTCTTCGAGCGGGACGTCCGTCGCGCTCGCCTCGGCGAAGAAGGCCGCCGCGTGGGGGTCGTCGGTCCACGTCCCGCGTTCGAGCGCCTCGTGGGCCGCTTCCTCGGAGAGGCCCTCCCGGACGAGCACCCGGATCGCGACCCCTTCGAGGCGCTCGCGGACCTCCCGCTGGTCGTGTACGCCACGAAGCCGCCCGCGGGAGCCGAGCGCCGCGAGCCGGTCGTCGAACTCGTCGCCGGGCGTGGGATGGGGCCGTCGGCGTTCCGGCGACGGCAGGTCGGGCCGGCGGTCCGTCGTCCCGAGTCGCATTCGGACCGCCCGTGCTGCGAGGAGCAGCGCACCGATGCCGACCGCCGTGAGGAGCCCGGTGCTCGGCCGGATGCCGGCCCCCAGGCCGGGCACGAACGCGACCGCGAGTCCGCCGGCGACCAGCACGAGGCCGACGCCGAGGCCGAACCGACGGAGCCGGCTCACGACTCCTCCGCGTACTCGCGTTCGATGTTCCGGAGGGCGNTGGTCGGTCATCTCCTCCCACGCCCGGTAGACCTCGTTGGTCGGTTCGCCCTCGTCGGCGATCCGGTCGGCCGCGCGGCCGGCGGCGTGGCCGAGTTCGGCGACCGTCCCGGACCCGCCGGTCGAGCCGGGCTCCGCCTCCGCGTCCGGCTCCGTCCCCTCGTCGCGGCCGCGCCACACGACCGCGAGCCCACTGGCGAGGACGACGAGGCCGACCACCACGGCGACCGCGGGCGGGTCGATCGCCACCGTCCGCGCCGCTTCCTCGGCCGAGCTACCGCCGCCGGGGAGCGCGGGTCGGCTGCTGCCGAGGAACCCGGCACTCCCGTTCGTGGCGTTTCGACCCCCGCCGAAGAGCCGAGCGCCGGCCAGCAGTACGCCCATCACTCCGGCGAGAACGAGCGATCCGACGATCACGATCCCGAGATCGCCGTAGCCGAGTTCGTCGCGCAGGTGGTACAGGCCGACCAGGAACGCCAGCACGAGCACGACCCCCAGGGCCTGGAAGACGACCTGCGGGATCGAGGGGGTCACGGTGGCCTCGGCGGATGGGGGCTGTCCGAGGTCGAACCGGCTGCCGTCGAACACGCCGACGTCGCTGCCGCCACCGCGACCGGCGTCGCCGCTCGCGTCCGTCGGGGTGTCGAGCGCCGCCGCACCGACCCCGAGTGCGAGAACGGCGAGGGCGGCGACCAGGGCGGGGCCGAGCGCGTCGCGGTTCACGTTCGGAGGGCGGACTGCCGGCGTGTTGAACGTTCCGCCGCCCGCGCTGTCGGGGGCGGGCCGCGGCGATCGGGACGACGACGGTAACCGCGACGGGCTCGAAATCTCTGACACTGAAACGGAGACGAATGTTTTATTCGGCAAGGGGTCGTCGCGTCGGCCGAATGAGACGAAATCGGCACTCGATAACCGAGCGGGCGGTCGCCGCTGCAATCGGGCCCGCCGCTTCGACGGGACGCGGGGTGGATGGTCGTTGCAGACGGAAACCGCACTGTCGATCGCGCCGACGCGCCGCGACGGGGTGGCGCTGATGTCGGCGATCGAACTCAACAACGTCACGAAGCGCTTCGGCAGCGTTAGCGCGCTCGAAAACTGCGATCTCGACGTCCGCGAGGGCGAGATCTACGGCTTCCTCGGGCCGAACGGGGCGGGCAAGTCGACCACGATCAACGTGTTGCTGGATTTCATCCGGCCGACCGGCGGCACCGCGCGGGTGCTCGGCCACGACACCCAGGCCGAAAGCCAGCGGATCCGCGAGCGCGTCGGCGTTCTCCCCGAGGGGTTCGACGTCTACGACCGGCTGACCGGCCGCCAGCATCTCGAGTTCGCCATCGACTCGAAAAACACGAACGACGATCCCGACGCCCTCGCCGAGCGCGTGGGGATCGCCGACGCGATCGACCGGAAGGCCGGTGGGTACTCGAAGGGGATGGCCCAACGGCTGGTGCTCGGGATGGCGCTCGTCGGCCAGCCCGACCTGTTGATCCTCGACGAGCCCTCCACGGGGCTGGACCCGAACGGCGCGCGCGAGATGCGCGAGATCATCCGGGCCGAGAACGACCGCGGCGCGACGGTGTTCTTTTCGAGTCACATCCTCGGTCAGGTCGACGCGATCTGCGACCGGGTGGGCATTCTCCGTGGGGGCGAGCTCGTCGCCGAGGACACCGTCGAGGGGCTGCGCGAGGCGACCAGCGCGGAAGCGACTCTCGCCGTCGAGGTCGATCGCGTTCCCGACGGCGTGCTGGAGGACGTGCGCGAACTTCCGTCGGTTTCGGAAGCGAGGGTCGAGGACACCACGATCCGGGCGTCGTGTGACGATGCCGCGAAAACGAAGGTGATCCGGACGATCGAGGACGCCGGCGCGACCGTCGAGGACTTCTCGACCGAGGACGCCTCACTGGAGGAGCTGTTCGCGTCCTACACCGACGACGGGACCGATCGGTCGACCGGCGGGACCGGCGGGCCCGACGGGACGGATGACCGGGTCGGCGAGCACGAGGAGGCGCGGACATGAGCACGCTCGCAGTCGCGCGGAAGGACTTCAGCGACGCGGTTCGGTCGCGGTCGCTGCTCGCGCTCGTGGCGCTGTTCGTGCTCTTCGCCGCCGGCGCGACCTACCTCGTCGCGGACGTCCTCGGTGGCGGCGGGGGTCCCGAGGGGGTGCCGGCGGTGTTCGGGCTGTTCATCTCGCTGATCTTCCCGATCACGGTGCTCGTGCCGCTGATCGGTGTGATGACCGGCTACAAGTCGATCGTGGGCGAACGCGAGAGCGGCAGCGTGAAGCTGTTGCTCTCGTTGCCCCATACGCGCCGCGACGTGGTGGCCGGGAAGACGATCGGCCGGATCGCGGTGTTCGCGGTCGCCATCATCGTGGGGTTCGCGGTCGCGGCAGTGATCGCGTTCGTGTCCTACGACACCTTCCCGGCTGTCGAGTACGCAGGGTTCACGCTGATGACGATCGTGTTCGGGGTGGTGTATCTGGTCTTCGCGGTTGGAATGTCGGCCGCGACCGGTTCGACGTCGGTCGCGCTCTGGCTCTCGCTCGGCTTCTTCGCGCTGTTTCAGTTCCTCTGGGGGTTCGTCGTCAACCTGTTCGTCTGGGTCGTCAACGGGTTCAGTAGTCCCGAGAACTTCTCGATCGTCAGCGGGTACTTCTCCATCGAGCAGGGGACGGTCGTCGCCCCCGACTGGTATCGGCTCGTGACGAGTCTCAGCCCGAGCAACGCGTACCAGAGCGCGCTCGGGACGTTCTTCACCCAGGACCTGAACTTCGGTCTCGGCCGATCGGGGTCGGTGCCGTACTACCTCCAGGACTGGTTCGGGTTCGTTGTTCTCGCCATCTGGCTGGTCGTGCCGCTACTGCTCGGCTACTCCCGATTCCGCCGTAGCGACCTGTAGTTCGATTCCCGTCCTCTCCTCACGATGTACGCCATCGAAACGACCGACCTCACGAAACGCTACGATTCGACGACCGCGGTCGAGGACCTCGACCTCGCCATCCCCGAAGGGGTCGTGTACGGCTTTTTGGGTCCGAACGGCGCGGGCAAGACAACCACGATGCGGATGCTGACGACGCTGACGAAACCGACGAGTGGCTCCGCAGCGATTGCGGGTCACTCGGTCACGACCCGCGACGACGTGGTTGGACACATCGGCTATCTCCCCGAAGAACCGCCGCTGTACGACGAGATATCGACGTACTCGAAGGGGATGAAACAGAAGACCGGGATCATCCAGGCGCTGCTCCACGATCCCGACGTGGTGTTCCTCGACGAGCCTACTTCGGGGCTCGATCCACGGGCTGCACGAACGGTCCGAAACACGATCGCGGAGCTAGTCGCGGGCGACACCACGGTGTTCCTCTCGACGCACATCCTCCCCGTCGTGGAGGAACTCGCCAACGAGGTGGGGGTACTCTACGAGGGCGAGCTGGTCGCCGAGGGACCGCCCGACGCGCTGACCGAGCGGATGGAGACCGGTGCGGAGAGCACCCTCGAAGACGTGTTCCTCGAAGTAACCGGCGGCCGGGAAGACGCCGCTCCCGAGCATGAGTGAGGCGGGCTGGCTCGGTCACGGCCTCCGGATCGGGGTCGTGGAGTTCCGGCGCACGGTACGGGGGATGCGCCGGAACAAGGGCCGACTCGCGGTGCTCGTCGTCGCCGTCGGGTTCTGGACGCTCATGATCGCCGGGCTCGGCGTGCTGTTCGCCGATCAGCTCCGCTCGCTCGACACGCCGATCGCGCTGCCGGCGAGCGTTCGCGGGACGGCGGCGCTGTCGTGGGTGTTCGGCGTGTACATCGTCGGCCAGCGTGTCCTGGGCCAGCACAACCACGTCGATGGCGAGGCAGGGATGCTGACCACGGTTTCGGCGCGGAGCGTCGCCTGTGGGCTGGTGATCGCCGAACTCCTCCGAGCGGCGTCGTACCTCCTCGCCCCGCTGCTCGTCATCACTGGGGTAGTGATCTACGTCTTCGGCACGCCGTTCGGTCTCGCGACGATCCCGCTCGCCGCCGGGCTGTTCGCGCTCACCGCGACGATCGTCGGGAGCGGGCTCGGCTACGCCGGTGCGTTGCTGGTGGCGCGGTCGCGGTTCGTCGCGCGGTACAAGACGATCATCGGCGGCGCGATCGTGCTGGTCTTCTTCGGTGGGTACGCTGCGGTCGTGTTCTTCGCGCCGGGTGAACTCGGGATCACGCCGGCGCTGCTCGCGTGGCTTCCCGTGGGGTGGTACGTCGATCTCGCCGCGATCGGCTCGCCGCTCACGTTCTCGACGGGCCGAGTCGCGGGCGTGCTCGTCGCCACCCTCGTCGTGCTCGGGGGTGGCGGCTGGGCGATCGAACGGCTGACGACTGCGCTCTGGTTCGCCGATCCGGTCGACCCGACACGGGACGAGGCCGACAACGCCGCCGACGCACACACTGCCCCCGCCTCCAGCGAATCGACCGCGAGCGGTACAAGCCCGCTGACGGCGGCGCTCGGCCCCTTCGGGTCGGCGATCCCGGCAGGTGCGAGCCGGCCGACCCGTCGCGTCGCGGCGAAGGCCCTCGTCCGGACGTGGCGCAATCCGAGTCGACTCACGATCCTCCTCACGCCGGTCGTGATCGCGGTGATCTCGGTGTTCAACGCCGCCCAGTTCGGCGCGGCGTTCGCGGTCGCGCCGGTGGCGATCGCCCTCCTGGTCCCGTGGCTCGCGGGCGCGACGTTCGGGCTGAACCCGTTCGGCGACGAGGGCGTGGTGCTGCCGGCGACCCTGACTGGCGCGATCTCCGGCGGGGCGTTCGTCCGGGGGCTCGCGCTCCCGGGACTGGTCGCCGGTCTCCCGTTGACGGTCGCGCTCACGCTCGCCGCCGGGTGGTTCAGTCCCTATTCGACGCTCGAACTCGCCGGCCTCGCTGGTCTCGGTTGCGTCCTCGTCGCCGCCGCGGTCGGGCTCGCACCCGCCATCGGGATGCGGATTCCCCGATTCAGCACGTTCAGCGTCCGCGGGAGTCGCGACGTGGTGCCGCCGAGCATCACTGCCGGGATCGTCTACACGCTCGCGCTCGTCGGCCCCGGCGTCCTCGCGGCGGTCGCCCTGGTCGTGCCCGCGCTGCTGCGTGGCTTTCTCGCTGCACTGGGGAGCGGCGTGGTCCCGTTCGTGCTGCGGTGGCTCGGCGAGCGTGGCGTGCCGCTCATGGCCGCGCCAGCAGGGTGGTTCGAGGGGGTCGGCCCCGCGATCCGCGGCCTGGCGACGATCGAGGTGCGGGCGGTCGGCTACGCACTCCCGATACTGGTGCTGCTCGTCGGCGGTTTCATTGCGTATCGCGCCGCGGCGCGCCGGTTCGACGCGTACGAGATCACTTGACGTCGCTCGTTCGTTCCTGTTCGTGGGCACCGCTAACTTAGGAGTGAACTCAGAGACGGACAGAGAGGTTTAGAAAGCCCCCGACGCGCTCGGCTTCTGCTCGCGGGCCGCAGGCCCGATCGCATGGTCCGAGGGATCTTTGATCCCTCGCTACCCGCGACTCGCTGTCGTTCGAAGGCGCGAAGCGCCTTTCGTGATCTTCAAAAGAGCCTCCGGCTCTTTTGGACCTCGCGGGACCTCCGGTCTC
>PXSV01000100.1:8899-10966 GCA_003022685.1 Halobacteriales archaeon SW_9_67_24
AACGCCGGGGTTCGCCGAGCACCGGGAGAGCTTCGCTCTCCCGAGCAGCCGGCGCTTCGCGCCGGCGACGGTCGGCCCCTTTCAGTCCCACCCCGTGGCGGTTGTCCGGCCGGCCGTCGCCTGAGTTAGCACCGTCTGTTCGCGACCCCGAAACGCTATATCCCCCGCCACCGTCGGTCCAGCCACGATCGAGCCATCGACTGTCGAACGGCCGGATCCGCCCCGCGGTTCGTAGCCCGTGCTGGCGGCGTTGGCAACGCTTAAGTCGCCCCACGGCATAGTGCCTGTAGTATCTCGTGACAGCCACTTCTCCCCCCGTCAGACACACATGGTGGACGTAGGTCAGCACGCGCTCGTTCCCGAGCACTCGATCGTCGAGGACGACGCCGAGATCGACGAGGTGCTCGCCGAGTACGACATCAGGCGCACCGACCTCCCGAAGATCAAACGCACCGACCCGGCGCTGCCCGACGACGCCGCCGCGGGCGACGTCATTCGCATCGTGCGGGACTCCCGAACAACCGACCAGGCGGTCGTATACCGACTCGTGGTAGAATGAACAGGCAAGACAGGCGTTCGATCTCGCGGGAGTACTTCTCCCGCGAGCGACTCGCAGAGCATCATTTCCGGTCGTTCAACTCGTTTCTCGGCCGCGGAATGCAGCAGGTGGTCGACGAGAAGGAGACGATCGACACCGACATCGGCGACAAGGAGGGCGAGGAGCCCGTCTTCGTCGAACTGGGCGACGTGCGGGTCGTCACGCCCCGGGTGCGAGAAGCCGACGGCAGCGAGGAACGGCTCTACCCCCAGGAAGCCAGGCTCCGGAACATCACCTACTCCGCGCCCGTATTCATGGAGATGGCGGTCGTCGTCGGTGGCGAAGAAGAGGAAGAGCGCGTCGTCGACACCGCCGAGACCCAGATCGGGCGGCTCCCGATCATGGTCGGCTCCGACGAGTGCAACATCGCCGGCGCGACCGACGAGGAGCTGATCGAGCTCGGCGAGGACCCCGCCGACCCAGGCGGGTACTTCATCGTCAATGGCTCCGAGCGCGTGCTGATGACCAGCGAGGACCTCGCGCCGAACAAGATCCTCGCGGAGTACGACTCGAAGTACGGCGACGAGATCCAGGTCGCCAAAACGTTCAGCCAGCGTCGCGGATACCGTGCCCTCGTGCTGTGCGAGCGCAATCGTGAGGGACTGCTCGAAGTCTCGTTCCCGAGCGTCTCGGGCAGCATCAACTTCGTGACTCTCGTTCGGGCGCTCGCGCTCGAATCCGACGAGGAGATCGTGCACCGGGTTTCCGACGACCCCGAGATCGTGAAGTTCATGCTCGAAAACCTCGAGGCCGCGGAGGTCCAGACCGAGGAGGCCGCGATCGAGGACCTCGGCGAACGTGTCGCGTCGGGCCAAGGCAAGAACTACCAGTTGAAGCGCGCGAACTACGTCATCGACCGGTATCTCCTGCCCCACCTCCACGAGGAGGGCGTTCCCGACGAGGAGACCCGGATCAACAAGGCGTTCTACCTCTGTCGAATGGCCGAGGCGTGTTTCGAACTCGCGCTCGGACGGCGTGAGTCCGACGACAAGGACCACTACGCCAACAAGCGCCTCAAGGTCTCCGGTGATCTGATGACCGACCTGTTCCGCACAGCCCTGAACAAGCTCGCACGCGACGTGAAGTACCAGCTGGAGCGCGCGAACATGCGGAACCGACAGTTGTCGGTCAACACTGTCGTCCGCTCGGACGTGCTGACCGAGCGGCTCGAACACCCGATCGCCACCGGCAACTGGGTTGGCGGCCGTTCGGGTGTGAGCCAGCTCGTGGACCGGACCGATTTCATGGGCGTACTCTCCCATCTCCGGCGGCTCCGCTCGCCACTGTCGCGGAGCCAGCCCCACTTCGAGGCGCGGGACCTCCACGCCACCCAGTGGGGGCGGATCTGTCCCTCCGAGACGCCCGAAGGCCCGAACTGCGGGCTCGTGAAGAACTTCGCGCAGGCGATGGAGCTGTCCCAGGACGTCGAGGACGAACAGCAACTCAAACGAGAGCTGGCGTCGATGGGT
>PXSV01000101.1 GCA_003022685.1 Halobacteriales archaeon SW_9_67_24
GGGTGTCCTCGTGGACGATGCCCTCGACGTACTCGGTGAGCTCCGATCCGGACATGATCGCCAACGACACGGGCTGCGTGTGGCAAAAACGTTGGGTCGTTCGTGCTGGTGTCGTCGACTGCTATGACGAGTCGTTCCCGGTGACCGTCGCGCATCCCCCGTCTGTCGTGATTTCCCTCGTTTCCATGCTCCCGTTCTCTCGCACCGCGACATCGGTCTGCGAGTCGTTGCAGTCGACGAGATCGGCTGGAACTCGAATGGACCTCTCCGTGGTGTTGCTTCCGTTCGGCAGCGAGACGGTCAGGTTGCTCGGCTTCGCCACCTGTACCCGGAGATATCCGTCCGGCTTGAGCTCGTACTGTTCCCGACGGTCCGCGAACTCGACCCCGATCGTTCGGGTCGTGTCCGCGTCGTTCCAGACAACATCTCGTGTGGTTTCGCCTCTCGATACGGAGAACGCGGGTTCGATCGGGTTCCGACGACCAGTAGCGTCTGTGCCTGATCGTACTGGGAATCGACGAGCAGCCCGGGATAGCGGATGGGGCTGTTGGCCGTCCTTGCCTGTTCGGGTCCGTCGTTCGTCTTCGATTCTGTGTCGTCCGACGACGAGCCGCCGTCACTTGCTCCAGTGCAGCCCGCCACGGAAGCGAACCCGGCAGCCATCCCGAGAAGCGCTTGCCGACGGTTCATATCCGATCGTTTTGATCGATCGGTATATGCTTTCGGGCAACTGAACGATCCTACCGTCGGGCTTCGGACCATCACGGACGAACCGATGGCTTCCCGCGCTCAGGGATGGGCGAAGTACGCGATCGTGCGATCGCCTTCCTGTCTGTCGATCCGCGCGAAGCCGACCCGCTCGAACTGCATCATCCCGTCTGGGTCGTTATCGGCAACGGCCGGTTCCGCATGGCCCTTGACGTCGCCGTCGGGCGTTCGCAGGCGGAGGGGGCAGTTGCTGTCCGCCGGAACCCAGTGGATCACTGGTACTCCTTCCTCTCTGACAATCTCGATCCCCTCGCCGGTGAACTCGAAGGCGTCGCGGGTGTGGCGCACGGGACCGTAGCCTTTGAGCCACGCGCGCTGCCCGTTCGGCGGGACGTCGTCGGGTTCGACCAGCACCCCGCCCTCGACCGGGATCTCGCGGACGCCGCGTTCCTCGTGGTTCGGATGCACAGGGGGAGTACCGGTCTCGGGGCCGCCGATCACGGCCTTCTCGACGCCATCCCGAACGAGGAACGCCCGGTCGGTCTCGTCGTCGATCCGGTCGCGGTTCGCGGCGTAGATCGAACTCATCGCGAGGTCCACGTTGGAAGTCGAGGTACCTAGTTCGCTCATCGCGTCGGTGATCGCCTCGCCTCGAATCCCACGTCGCCGGAGGCTCGCAACGGTGGGCGCACGCGGGTCGTCCCAGCCGTCGAGATCGCCCGCCTCGATGCGCTCCTTGATCGTCGAGGTGCTCATTGCGATGTCATAAGCGTCGAGCTGGACGTGGCCCCAGTGGAGCACCTCGGGGTACTCCCAGTCGAAGTACTCATAGAGGAACCCCTGGCGCTTCGCCGAATCCTGGAGGTCGATGCCACGGATGACGTGGGTGATTCCGAACAGTTGGTCGTCGATTCCCGACTGGAAGTCCAGCAGGGGCCAACACCGGTACTCGCTGGCTTCCTCGCGGGGGTGTGGCGTGTCAATCATCCGGAAGGCGACCCAGTCCCGGAGCGCTGGGTTCTTGTGCTCGATATCGGTCCGGACTCTGAGGACCATCTCGCCCGCCGCGTACTCGCCGTCGACCATCGCGTCGAACTCCTTGCGGGTTTCCTCACTCCCCTTCTCGCGGTGTGGACACGCCTCGCCGTCGTTTTTGAGTGCGGAGAACTCCTCGGCGGGACAGGGGCAGGTGTACGCGCCGCCGTGGTCGATCAATGCGCGCGCGTGCTCGTAGTACGTCTCCATCCGATCGGAGGCGCGCACCACCTCGTCGGGCTCGAATCCGAGGTACTCGATCGCGTCGAGGATCGCGTCGTAGGCGTCGAGATCGGGGCGCTTGGTTGCGGGATCGGTGTCGTCGAACCGGCAGAGCATCCAGCCGTCGTAGCGTTCCTTGTACCGACCGACGACCGCAGGCATGCGTGCGTGGCCGATGTGCCACGGGCCGTTCGGATTGGGCGCGAGGCGCATCCGGACCTCGTCGTACTCCCCCACGTTCGGCAGGTCCGGTAGCGCACGGTCGTCGGTCTCGTCCTGGCTTTCGAGGTCGGCGAGCAGGCCGGGAGCGACGACATCGAGGCGTTTCTCGCGGCCCTCGGCGTCGAGTTCGTTCACCCGTTCGACGACCGGCGCGACGACGTCCGGGACTTCGTCACCGTGTTCCCTGAAATCGGGGTTCTCGCCCATCAGGGGTCCGACGATCGCCCTGACATCGGCCTCGCTCCCGTGTTTGACCGCGTTGAGCAGGGCGTGTTTCTCGGCTTCGTGTTCGATCCGCTCGCGGAGTTCGTCATCCATTACCGGGACCACGGCGACGGTCGGTGAAAACTATCCGGATTGGGTCGGCGCTCCGTCTCAGGCCGGTGACTGCCAGATCCGCACGCCCTCGGCGTGACCGACCCCGACCGCGACGCCGCCGTCGGCGAGCCTGGTTCCCGTGACGTTCGTCGTGAGCGTGCCGCCGATCGACAGTTTCCACGCCTCTTGCGCGCCGCCTTCGGTCCGCCGGACGGCCCCGAGGTGAGCCCGCGAGTCGTCCGGGACGAGGAGTTCGGGTCGGCCGCCGTTGTCGAAATCGCCGGCGACCGCGCCGTCGAGAACGCGCGAGCCGATGGTGTGGGAGCTATAGCCCGACACGGAGCCGACGATGCGCAGTGTCTCGTCTTCCCGTCGGCAGAACCTGACCGTGCCACCGATGTGGGGCGTCTCGACGGCCGCGAGTTCGGGCACGTCGTCGGCGGCGAACGGTGCGACCGCGAGCTGGTGTCGCCAGCGATAGCCGCCGTCGAACCCCGAACCAGCGGCGAGGCGCGGTCCATCGGTGTCGAATGCGACGACTCGCGCGCCACGCTTGGCGTCGCTCACAGTGACGATCACCTCGCTGTCGTCGTTTTCGGTGAGCGGGGCGAGAATCGGCATGGTTCCCTCGACGACTCCGCTTGGTTCGATTCGCTCCGCGATCGCGAGGTCGTCGGGATCGAGGAGGACGCACCGCTCGGCCTCGATCCCAGAGCGCGTCGAGTGCCCGGCGCGCCCGTTCGGTTCCCGACTTTCCAGTGAGCACGGCGTCGCCGTCTTCCGTGACGAACACCCGCCGTCCGTCGTCGAGCACGAGTGGATGGCTCAGCTTCGAGGCGTTCGGCGGGCCGGTGACCAGACGTGCGTCCCCCTCGGCGACGGTCAGTAGCGGCGGAGTCTCCGGCGGAAGGCGTTCTGGCGTGATCGGCGTCGGCGCGGCGTTGCCGTCGCGGACGACGAACCCGCTCGCCCCGCCGCGCTCACCCACGACGGCCCAGAGAGTTCCAGTAGCGAGCGGGAGAGCGACGAGCCACTGTGGGGTCTCATCGAGGCCGATCCTCACTGGCTCGGTGTCGGGGAGCGCTCCCTGCCCACTGACGAGTCGATTGCCGCTGGGGCGTACGTATGTATAGCCGAACGCACGATCGCCAGCCGCTTCGAGCGGGCGAGCGGTCCCTGTTCGTTCGCTCCGCGTTGCAGTCTGCGTCGACGGTATCCGATCGGTCGGCGTCGCGGTCGATCCGGACCGACTGCCACAGCCGGCGAGTACCGACCCCGTAGCGATGGCCGCGAGCGCGCGCCGCCTGGCGTGGTCCATCGACGAAACCAACGGCCAGCGCCGACAAAAACCCGGCTGGTGGAAGCCCGCACCGCTTGCGGGTTGCAGCCGTGGAAAGCGTCGCATCCGCGCGAGTGTAGCGAGGTGCGAACGGCGAGGAACGAGCCGTGAGCAAAGCGAGCGCGGTTCACGAGAGACGCTCTGCGTCTCTCTGGCTCTCGTTCGCCCCCTGCGGTCGCTCACCAGAACGCCGCGAGTGAGCCGGAGTTCCCGTGAGCGAAGCGAACGGGAGCACGGAAGAGCTTCGCTCTTTCGGAGGCGAACGAGCGGGTGTTTTT
>PXSV01000102.1 GCA_003022685.1 Halobacteriales archaeon SW_9_67_24
CCGTGCGCTCCGGGACTACCAGACCCGGCAGCGCCGCTTTGGCGAGTGAGTGTTCTGTCTCTGGGACCCCAAGCTGTCACGCGCTGGCGTCGAGCAGACCGTGTTCGTCGAGACGGTCGAGCGCCTCCCGGAGTCGCTCCGTGCTGTTTGCGTAGGAGACGCGTGCGTAGCCGGGCGTGCCGAAGGCACTCCCGGGAACGGTCGCAACGTGGGCCTCGCCGATGGCCGTCTCGCACCACGCCTGGTCGTCCTCGGCAACGGGCAACATCAGGTAGAACGCCCCCTCGGGGGCCGGCACCTCGACGCCGCGGTCGGCGAGTTCCTCGATGAGCATGTCCCGGCGTTGCTCGAACGCGGCGGCCATCTCGGCGACCGCCTCGTCGGTGTTGCGAAGCGCCTCGACGCCGGCGTGCTGGACGAAGTTGACCGCACACGACACCGAGTGACCGTGAACCTTGCCCGCCTCCTCGATGAGTTCTGCCGGGCCGGCGAAGTAGCCCAGTCGCCAACCCGTCATCGCGTAGGCCTTCGAGAACCCGTTGAGGGTAATCGTCCGCTCGCCCATCCCCGCCATGTCCACCAGTGAAAGAAGTTCGTCGACGCGCTCCTCGGTGGTGGCGTCGCCTGGCGGATCGCGAAAGCGGAGGCCGTACGCGACGTTCTCTCGTACGCTCATGTGGGGGAAGAGCGCGTAGTTCTGGAAGACGATCCCGACGTCGCGCTCCTCCGGCGGCACGCCGTCGACTCGCTGGCCGCCGATCCGAACGTGGCCGGCGGCGGGCGTCTCGAATCCCGCGATCGCGCGCAGGGTTGTGGTCTTCCCGCAGCCCGACGGGCCAACCAACGTGAAGAACTCCCCGTTTTCGACCGCGATCGAGACGTCATCGAGTGCGGTCACGCCGCCGAAGGTCACGCTGACGCCATCGAGCGCGACGCCTGGATTCGCCCCGTCGTCCGTGGCCCCGGCGTCGCCCTCGATTCCGCGGTCGTGCTGAGTCACGGCTCCCACCGCCCGCCGAGGCGCTCGATCACGAGGAAGCTCGCGGCCGTCACAGCCAACAATACGGTGGCCATCGCGGTCGCCGGCCCGAGGCTCGGCCCGAGCGAGCGGTTCCCGATGTAGCGTTCGAGCGCGACCGGCATCGTGTAGCTGTTCACGCCTTCGGCGAGAAGAACTGTGGTATCGAACTCGCCGATCGAGATGGCGAACGCGAACGCGCTGCCGGCGAGCACGGCCGCCGCGACGAGCGGCAGCTCGATGTCCACGAGCACCCGGAACCTTGTCGCGCCAAGCGAGCGAGCAGCATCGAGGAGTTGGGTGTCGAGGCCGGAAAGTGCGGGCGTGACGTTTCTGGTTACAAATGGGTAGGCCGCGACGGCGTGGGCGATCACGACCGCGACCGCACCGCTCACGACGATCCGGCGGCCGAGTATTTCGGTGCCGAAGACCAGGGTCTGGAGCAGCCCGAGTCCGACGACGACGCCGCTGACCGCGAGCGGGGCGGTCATGATCGTTTCGGCGAGCCGCGAGCCGGTCCCGCCCCGTACCGCCACGACCGAGACCACGATCCCCATCGGGACCGCGAGAACGAGCGTCCCGAGACCGAAAACGAGCGAGTTCGTGATCGCCGGGAGGGGTCGGACGGTTCCGATCGCCGTCGTCGTCTGCTGGCGGACGAGGAACTCGTAGTACGCCGTCGTGAACCCGCCGTTGGGACCGGTCACGCTTTCGAGGATTAGACTCACAAGCGGACCGACGAAGAGGAGCAAAACGGCGATTCCGTAGACAGCGAGTCCCATCCTGACGGGATCGCGGAGCGTTCGCCAGCCGTGGACGAGCGCCCGACGTGGCCGCGGGGCTCCCCCGCCGCGCGCGCTCGCCTGGCGCGCCTCGTAGCGGAGGTAGAGGTAGGTCAGCCCGAGCGAGAGCGCGGTCTCGATCGTTCCAAGGACCGCGGCCTCGGCGAGTTCGAGATCTTGGACCCGGGCGTAGAGCCAGACTTCGACGGTGGCGAGCCGGAGGCCGCCGAGCGCGAGCACGATCGGGAACGAGAGGAACGTAAAGACGAACGTGAGCAGCGCCGCGGTCAGGAGGGCAGGGAGGAGCTGTGGGAGCACGACGTCACGGAACGCTCGAAGGGGCGACGCGCCGAGCGCGCGCGCTGTCTCGACCCGGCGCGCGTCGACGGTCTCCCACGCGGCGGTCACGAGCCGGGTCACGAGCGGCGCGTTGTAGAAGGCATGGGCGAGCACGATGATTTCGAGCGTGAACAGCAGGTTCACTTGACCGAGCCCGAGCGCACCGAGAACGTCGTTGAGCACTCCCGTCTGGCCGAACATCGCGAGGAAGCCGACCGCGACCATGATCGAGGGGAGCACGAAGGGGAGGATGGTGAGCGAGCGGAGCGCGCGCCGGCCCCGGAACTCGTAGCGCGCGAGCAGATACGCTCCCGGAAGGCCGATGACGACGCTCGCTGCGGTCGAGAGCAGTGCCTGGTAGGCTGTGAACCCGAACAGCCCGAACTCCACGGGTGGGACGTTCCAGAACACGACCGGTGGCAACGCCCATTGGAGACGCACGCCGAGTGAGCCGACGGCTTCGACGACCCATGTAAACACACGGAACGGAACGCTGGCCGGATCGGTGAGCAGGTAGCGGACGGCCCCCGTGTAGAACGGGTCGGCGAGCACGTCGACCAGCGGGGCGATCGTCAGGCGGCCGCCGCGCACCACGGCCTCGACGAGAACGGTGCCGACCGGATAGTAGAAGATCGCGATCAGCACGGCGAGCGTCAGCGCGAAGCCCAGGGGCAGCGCGAACCGCCCCGCCCACCGCCGCGGCGTCGTCACTCGCCCGCGACCAGCCTCGCCCACTCGGAGACCCACGTCCCGACCGAGCCCGCGAGTTCGTCGTACGAGAAGGTCACTGGTTCGGGCGGTTCCTTCGCGTACTTCGCGAACGACTCACCGGGTGTAACGCCATCGACGGCCGGGAACTGGACGTTCTTGACGGCGATCTTCGACTGCGCGCGCTCGGTCAGCATGAAGTTCATGAACTGCCGGCCGAGGTCCGCGTTCTCGCTGTCGGCGAACAGCGCCATCGTCTCGGGGTTCGCATAGCCCTGGTCGTTGAGAAAGCCGATCTGGTG
>PXSV01000103.1 GCA_003022685.1 Halobacteriales archaeon SW_9_67_24
ACGCGACTGGCCGTCAGGCTGGCCACGCTCCCCCCGTCGAAACGGAGCTGTGCGTCGACGTAGCGACTGCCCTGCGTGCCGACCGCGTTGACGAGATCGAGGTCCTCGTTCACCAGCGAGAGGGCCACGTCGATGTCGTGGATCATGAGATCCATCACCGCGCCGTCCTTGATCTCGCGTTCGCGCGGCGAGCCGAGCCGCCTGGCGTCGATCGCGATGAGTTCCTTCCCGGCGAGGATCTCCGAGAGGGCCTGGATGGCCGGATTGAACCGCTCGATGTGGCCGACCTGGATCGCGACGCCGCGTTCGTCGGCGAGCGAGACGAGTTCGTGACCCTCCGCCGGCTCGGCGACGAACGGCTTTTCGACGAGGACGTGGACGCCCGCTTCGATGCACTCGCGCGCGACCGGGTAGTGGTGGGCGGTCGGCACGGCGATCGAGACCGCCTCGGCGGACGCAACTAGGTCACAGCGGTCCATCGCGCGCGTGTCGTGTCTCGCCGCGACGTCGTGTGCCCGGTCGGCGTCGGCGTCGGCGATCCCCGCCAGTTCGACGGTCGGGAGTTCGGCGTAGACCCGCGCGTGATTCTGGCCCATGCTGCCGACCCCGATCACGCCGACCCGGAGCGGTTCCGCACTACCCATCCGACACCTCCCCGAACCCGTCGACGGCAGCCATGATGGATTCGAGGTCCGACGCCGAGAGGTTCGGATGTACCGGTAGCGAGAGCACCTCATCGGCGGCGCGTTCGGTAACCGGCACGTCACACGTCACGCCGTCGTAGGCGGGCTGGTCGTGGATCGGCGTCGGATAGTAAATCCCTGTGCCGACACCCTCGCTTTCGAGGTGTTCGCGCAGCGCGTCGCGGTCGTCGGTCCGGATCGTGTACTGATGATAGACGTGCCGCCGGCCGTCCGGCTCGATCGGGGTCTCGATCCCGTCGATCCCGGCAAGCCCCTCGGTCAGCCGTGCGGCGTTCGCGCGACGTCGTTCGTTGCTCTCCTGGAGACGGTGGTCGAGTTGGACCCGGCCGATGGCTGCGAGAACGCTCGACATCCGGAAGTTGTGGCCGACCGTCGGGTGGTCGTAAGCCCCATCTGCGTCGTCGCCGAAGCGGGCCGCCGGCCGGCCGTGGTTGACGAAGCTCGCCGCGCGCGCCGCAACCCGTTCGTCGTCAGTGAGTACCATTCCGCCCTCGCCGGTGGTCAGGTTCTTCGTCGGGTAGAACGAGAAACAGGCGGCGTCGCCGAACCCCCCGACGCGCTCGCCGTCGATCGCCGCACCGTGGGCCTGGGCGGCGTCCTCGATCAGGTGGAGGTCGTGTGCGTCGGCGATCCGCTGGAGGGCGGGCATGTCCGCGGGCAGTCCGAACAGGTGGACCGCGAGGATCGCATCACAGTCGTGCTCCGCGACGACCGCCTCGACCGTCGCGGGATCGAGGTTGTAGGTGTCGGGATCGATGTCGGCGAACACCGGCTCCGCGCCGGCGAACCGGACCGCGTTGGCGCTGGCGATAAAGGAAAACGAGGGCGTCACCACCCTGTCGCCGGGACCGATCCCGAGCGCTTCGAGCGCCGTGTGGAGCGCCGTGGTGCCGTTCGTGGTTGCCACCCCGTGGGACGCACCACAGAAGTCGGCGAACTCCTCCTCGAACGCCCGGACCTCGGGGCCGTCGGTGAGCTGGCCGCTGTCGATGATCTCGGCGACGCGTTCCTTTTCATGCTCGCCGAGCTGAGGGTCGGCAATCGGGATCATATCGCGTTCTCCCCGGCGAGTTCGTCGGGCAACGGTTCGTGGCGGGCGGGGACGCCGACCGCGAGCGTTTCGGGAGGGATGTCCCCGGTGACGACCGCGCCGGCGGCGACGAACGACCCCCGACCGACCGTAATGCTGGGAAGGAGTGTGGCGTTCGCGCCGACCGAGACGTGATCTTCGAGGGTCGGGCCGGCGAGGTCCGCCTCCCGACGGACGGGGTAGGGATCGTTCGTGAGTACCGCGCGCGGCCCGACGAAGACCTGACTCCCGATATCGGTGTGGGTGGGGACGTACACGCCAGTTTGGAGGCTGACATGTGATCCGATAGTAGTAGTGCCGTCGATCGTGACGTCGGTGCCGACGAGCACGTCGTCGTCGATCGCCGTGTCCTCGCGGACGAGGGCGTTGTGGCCCGTCGTGAAGTCGTCGCCGATCGTGACGTCGGCGTAGACGATGGTGCCGGCGCGGATCGTCGCGCGGTCGCCGATGCGTGCCGGTTGGGCGTCCGGGGCGTGCTCGTAGCCGACCGTCGCGTCAGGGTCGACGTGACACTCGCTGCCGGTTGTCGCGTGGGCGGCGTCAGCCATCGGCGAGGCCTCCGGCGATCGCACACCGTGGCGGTTCGGCTGGGGGGCTCGATGGAGGGCACCGGACGGCTCGCGGCGATCGAGCGCGCCGGGGCGAGAGCAGGGTCGCGCTCGGTCGTCGTCGCATCCGGTGAGGGCTGTGGTTGCTCATTCGGTGGCGGGTGTGATAGCGGGGACGGAGTGGGTCCGTTCCCCGTGGTCTGTACGGTACCCTTATTTCGAGTACGGACTCGTTTCTTGCATATAATGGTTTCCTATCGGCTACTGTCAAATTTTCCATGCGATAGTTGTCACGTCTTGCTCGGGGTTGCGTCGACCCTTGACAAAAAAGGAGGGTTTCGACGAGCGGGAAGTGAGCGCGTTACGACGAATCGAAAACGCCAGCGAGCACTCGTTCGAGGGCCACCACGCCACCGCCGATCGCAAGCCAGAGACAAGGTACTGCGACGAGCAACACCACCCAGCCTGGGACCGGACTGGTCGCCGCCCCGCCGTGGAGGGGGAGTAGCCACCACGAAACCGACGGCAACGACGCCGAGATCGTTCTCCGGACCGCTCGTCGGGGGTTTCGACTCACCGTTCATCCCTCACCAGGCGTTTCGCTCGCGTCGCGCGTTCCGGTTCGGTAGATGTAGACGCCAGCGAGCACGATCAGGAGGCTCACGACCGCCCAGTGAGGGTCGTAGCGACCGCCCTGCGAGACCGCGTGGTGGAGCCCGAGCAGTGTGTGATCCACCAGGACGTCGAAGAGGTCGAACCCGCCGAGGCCGATGATCGCCGCGCCGGCGAGGGGTCGCGTGGCGAGCGGGACATCGGTCCGGCGTTCGGCCCGCCAGACGACGCCCGCGCCGATCCCCGCGATGACCACCATCCCGATCGAAAACAGGCCATCGGCCAGTACGTTCGTCCGGAGCCCGTCGAGGGTGTCCATCGGGTAGATCGCCGAGACGAGATGATGCCACTGGAGGACGTGATGGAGCAGGAGGACGTCGATCAGGCCGCTGAACCCGAACCCGAAGATCCCGGCCCCGAGGAGTGCGCGCGTCGTCACTCCATCGGCCGTCTCGCGCGCTCGATCCGGTGACGCCGACGTTCGATTCGCCATGGATGGCGGTTCCGGCCCCACTGAATTAGTCGATCGGCCGGCAGACGCAACGCCCGCTTTGGCCTGTCGCCTCCCTTCAAACCGTGTCGGTCGCTACGCGGCGACAGCGTGGCGGCAGCAACCAGAGGACATAAGAACGGATAGAGTGGGAAAAGGACTGTATGCCGAGCCGTGGATCGGGATTGAGTATGCTCCTCGTCGGACTCGACGCGGCCTGCGAGCCAGTGCTCGATCGCCTCGCCCGCGACGGAGCCGACCTCCCGCATCTGCGCTCGATTCTCGACGAGGGCGCGAGCGGCCCCCTCGAATCCCAGGTCCCGCCGTGGACCGCGAGCGCGTGGCCCTCCCTCTATACGGGAACGAACCCCGGCAAACACGGCGTGTTCGGCTTCCTCGACTTCGAGGGATACGACTGGGACGTGGTGAACGCCACCGACGTCTGCGAGCGCGCGCTCTGGGAGCTCCTCGACTCGCAGGGACTGTCGAGCGTCGTCGTCAACGTGCCCGTCACTCACCCGCCGCGGGAGTTCGACGGTGCGCTCGTCCCCGGGTACGTCGCCCCCGACGATCCGGCTTGTCATCCTGCCGGCCTCCTCGACGACGTTCGCGAGGCGACCGGCGACTATCGAGTGTACCCCCGTCACACCGGCGGAGGCGAGACCACGACCGCGGAGAAGGTCGCCGAGTACCGTGACACGATCCGCATGCGCGGCGACGCTTTCCGGTATCTCGAAGACCGATTCGCGCCCGACTTCGGGTTCGTGGAGTTCCAAGCGACGGATACCGTCTTTCACGAGTGTCCCGGCGAGTTCGACGCCGTTCGGGCCGTCTACGAGGCGGTCGACGACCAGGTGGGCGGGATCCTCGACGCCTGCGATCCCGCCACCGTCATCGTCGCCAGCGACCACGGCATCGGGAAGTACGACGGCTACGACGTGCGGCTCAACACGCTCCTCCGGGATGCGGGCTTCACCGAGACCGTCCGCGGCGGGCGCGGAATGCCGTCGTGGGACGTCATTCGGGACGAGCAGTTCCTCGACGCCAGCGACTCGGCGGATGGGCACGACGAGCGAGATGGTACCCGCAGCGGCGGCGGGGCGAGCGTGCTCGAACGTGCGATGGAGACGGCCGCACGCGCCGGGATCACGAGCCAGCGCGTCGGGCGAGTGCTCGAACGCCTCGGACTCGCCGAGGTCGTCGTGCGTCACGTCCCGAAGGGAATGATCCGCGCCGGGACCGAAGGGGTCGATTTCCCCGCTTCCCGGGCGTACGCCCGTTCGCACATCGAGTGTGGCGTCCGGCTCAACGTCGCGGGTCGCGAGCCCGCGGGCGTCGTTCCCCAGGAAGAGTACGACGCGGTTCGCGAGGCGATCATCGAGTTCCTCTCGGGCATCGAGACGCCCGACGGCGAACCGGCGTTCGACGACGTCGCGCCGCGCGAGGCGTACTTCGAGGGAAGGGAGGCCGATCGGGGAGTCGACGTGGTGGTCGTCCCGCGCGCGTTCGATCAGTTCCTCTCGACCCAGGTGCGCGAATCGGCGTTCGGCCCACCGACCGAACCCTACAACCACAAACGCGACGGGCTGATCGCCGCCGCCGGCGAGGCGATCGACGCCGACGCCTCGCTTGCGGGCGCGCACCTCTTCGACGTCGCGCCGACGGTCCTCGCTTCACTCGGGTTGGCCCGCGGCGAGCACATGGACGGCGACGTGCTGTCGATCGTCGAATCCGTCGGCAAGCGATCGTATCCGGAACTCGACGAGCGCGAGCGCGAGGCGACCGACGAGCGCGCCGTCGAGGAACGTCTCTCGGATCTGGGATACCTCCAAGAATGAGCATCGCAATCACGAAAGCGACCGACGACGAACTGGATCGGTGGGATCGCCACGTCGAACGTTCACCGCATGCGAACCCCTTCCACCGCCTCGGGAGCCTCCGGACGCTGGCCGACCACGCGAACGCCGACCTCCACCCGCTGGTCGGGTTCAAGGGACAGGAACCGGTGGGGGTCTTCCCGGTCTTCGAGATCGAGCGCCTCGGGATCTCGACGGTGTTTTCGCCACCGCCCGACTTCTTGATTCCCTACCTCGGCCCGGCGCTGCTCAACGTCGGGAAGTTGAAACAGCGAAAACGCGAGCGCCGCCACGAGAAGTTCATCGACGGCTGTTTCGAGTGGCTGGAGCGGGCGTGTGATCCCCGGTACGTCCACGTCCGGACCGATCCCCGCTATGGTGACCTCCGCCCGCTCGGGTGGAACGGGCTGGAGGCCACGCCGAACTACTCCTATCGCGTCGACCTCACGCGTGGCGCGGACGCTCTCCTGAAAGCGTTCAGCAGCGACGCGCGGAGCAACGTCAAAAACGGCACGCCCGCGAACTGCACGATCGAGCAGGGCGGCGAGAGTGCGATCCGGCGGATCGTCACCCAGGTCAACCGGCGCTACGAGGCCCAAGACGAGTACTACGCCGTCACACCGGGGTTCGTGATCGACCTCCGCGAGCGCCTGGCCGACGGCTGTGTGCGGGCGTACAGCTGTCGGGTCGACGGTCGGTTCGTCGGTGGGATGATCACTCTCGAAGACGACGATACGATCTACCGGTGGCAGGGCGGCGCGAAGCACGACGAGAGCGTGCCCGCGAACGATCTCGTCGACTGGCACGTCATGCGCGATGCCATGGACAGGGACATCGATGGCTACGATCTCGTGGGGGCGAACTCGCGCCGACTCAACGGGTACAAGGCGAAGTTCGACCCCGATCTCCTGACGTACCACCAGGCCGAGCGCGCCGGGCCGGCGATGGGCCTCGCGCGGGAAGCGTACCTACGATTGCGCTGAGGGACGACCGACAGCGGAACGGCGTTTTCGTCCGGTAGTGACGAGCGGCGAACGACGATCAGTGACGCGACGAGCGCCGGCCGAGAAGGCGGGCGAGTAATCGAGCGCCAGGCCGGCCGTCACGGAGCCAGAGCCACGCGACGGTCCCGAGCATGAGGAGTTCGACGCCGACGAAGACCAGCCCTCGGGGACTCATCAGTTCGCCGATGTAGTTGAGGAAGTAAAAGCGAGTGTTCGTCAGGATTCCCGCACCCCCGCCGGGACCGACGATCGGGTTCGAGATGTCGACGCCCGGTCGCTCCATCGCGGGCCAGAACAGGAACCAGTAGGTGAGGTCGTTGCCGAGGGCGATCGAGGGGAAGACGTCGCCCGGGAGATGGAGGAGGTAGCCGACCGCGAACGCGATCGCGGGTTCGGTTCGATCGACCCGCCACGCGACGGCGATCGCGAGCGTGACGAGCGGGACGGCGACGAACAGCGAGTGGGCGAACACGCCGGCGGGGAGCACGTCGAACGTCCACGTCAGCGGTTTGTCGACGAGGTCGGGGAACTGGGTGCCGACGACGAGCGCCAGGGTGGCGGGACCGCTCGGCGTGCGCCCCCGGAGGTGGGCGAACAGCGAGTAACACAGGTAGCCGACCGCGAGGTGTTCCCACGGGAACATGCGCTCTCAGCCACCGACACCGGCGCTGGCGCTGGCATTGCCGTCGGTGGCACTACCGTTGCTCGTGCCCTCGGTGCCGGCGACCCCATCGTCGGCGACGATGTCGACCGAGAGGTGTAGCGCTTGGTAAGCGTTGCGCTCAGTCGGGTTCTGTGGCGGATCGTCCCTGTAGAGGAGGTATTGGAGCTGGAGGCGGTCGCCGGTCACGTTCGGTGTGATCCGGTGTTGACGCCGCCACGTTCGATTGACGGGGACGCGCGGCGACTCGAAGCGCCTGACTTCGCTCCGCCCGATGACGTTGCCGGCGTCGTCGAGCCGCTGGAGCTGGGCCACGACCGTGTAGTTCATCGCCTCGTTCTCGTGGTTCTCGACTTCGAGGGTGATCGGCTCGCCCGCCTCGTCGGCGGTGAGCGTGACGGTCTCGTTGTACGGGACGAGCTGCTCGTCCCCGCCTCCGCCCTGGTTCAGGAGCGCCATGTTGGTCCACGTTTCACCGTCCTTCGGGACCGCGAGCGCGTAGCTCATGCTCGCGGCGGCGACGAGGATGGAGAGAACCAGTACGGCGTTGAGCAGCACGTCCGCCGGCGAGCCCGAGAGCCCGTCGGTGAAGTCGTCGATCCAGTAGCCGACCGGCACCGAGAACCGCTCCGAGCGCGGGAGGCTGAGCCGGCGGACGATCCCGACGACGGCGAAGGTCACGACGAACGCCACGAGAACCGCGACGATCGGCCCAGTTCGATACGGCGAGCCGGTGCCGAACAGCGTGGCGGCGAGGTCGATCACGAGCGCGAGCAACGGGATCGTGAACAGGCTGATGCCGAACGAAAGCGCGAGTCGCTCGCCCCATCGGATCCCGCGCTCCTGGATCGAGCGCGCGCTGTCGAAACGCTGGGAGAGCCGCGAGAGCGAACTGCTCCGGTCGGCGGTGCGCGAGGGCCGACCCGGGAACAGCGTCGCCACCAGCGCGTAGCCGGGCAACACCAGCAACAGCGGGACGCCGAGCACGACCCGGACCACCGTCGGGAGGCCGCCGACGACCCCGATCAGTCCGCCGACGACCACCGCGTACGCCACGACGACGAGGAGGTCGCCGGGCAGCCCGCGAAGCCCCGACGCGTCGCTGTCGTAGCGTTCGATCGTCGTGTCGCTGCCCGAGATGGAGTCGCGAGACACGCTTGGGAGTCCTACCGAGCAGACTCGTAAAAATTTGGCTATCCGTGGCTCCCGTCGCTGTTTTTCGGAGGGTGCCGGGATCGAGGACGCCGACTCCTCCGGGTTCGGTGGCTGGAGCTACTGACGACCCCGAAGTATGTTCCGAGGTGAACGATACGCATCCATTATATTCCCCTGGCGAGTAGCCCCCTCAAGAGCGTGACTGGGATGTCGGAGGATTGGGACACAGTAAGCTACGTGATCCGGTCACAGTACCGGGTAGACGTGCTCGAACGACTGTCCGAGGGGCCGGCGACCCCCTCGCGGATCGCCGGGGACAAGGACATCGCCATCGCGCACGTCTCGCGCGCGCTCGGGGGGCTGCGCGAGGACGACCGCGACATGGTCGAACTCCTCGTGAGCGAGGACCAGAAGAAGGGTCGCGTGTACGGCATCACCGACAAGGGCGAGCGGGTCTGGGAGCGCCTCGAATCGGAAGGAATGATCTGATAGGGTCGGTTGTCGGTCCTTCCTGTATTTCGCCGACACGGGGTCGGTGAGTACTGGGAAACGGTTGCGGCAGACCCTACGAAGCGTCACATGCCGATCGTCGCGGCTTTCTGACTCGCAATCATTCGGTTACAACCGACCCTACGAAGCGTCACACGAGGCCCCCTCGTCCCGATCCGACGAGTTCCCACGGTGGCACCAGAACGGCATCTATATCCGTTCGGGTCAAGCACCCCATCGCAATGAGTGCTGATACAGGAGCGGGCGAGTGCGGCGGTGCTGGCGTCGGGTCACGGGTCGCGAGCGTCGCGCTCGCGCTCGTGCTCGTGGGTTCGGCCCTCGCTATCGGGCCGGCGACGGCCCAGGACGGTTCGGGGACGTTCATCGTCGAACAGGGCGGCCAATGCACCGAGGTCACGCCGCTCGGCGACGGCTCGCAGTCGGTCGAAGCGTTCTACGACTACGAAGCGCTCGACGACAGGGCGAACTACAGCTCGCTCGGCACCGTCGACATGCAGATCGACCAGGTGAGCCAGCTGTTCGTCTACCGTGGCAGCGAGGGGCTGAGCCTCGTCTTCCTCCACGACGCGATCGACGAGCCGAACGGGTTCGTCGCGACGGCCGACCTCTCGGGGCTCCCGGCCGACGGAGAGTGGCCCGTCGAGGACGACTCCTACACCGACCGCGACGACGTCTTCCGGCACGAGAACGGCTCCAGCCACATCGAGTGGGTCTCGAACGGCGGCCGCACCGACGGGGCCGCGTTCCGCGGGCTCGGAAGCCCGAACTACCGCACGATCACCGTCGACGTGCAGTTCAACGAGGAATCGAACCGCTACCCCTTCGGCGAGTGGGACAGTGCGCCGGGCGAGAACGAAATCGAACGGTGGATCGTCCGTTCGGGGTCGGGCGAGACGACCGAACTCGACATGAGTCAACCCGTTGAGATCAGCCCTGGCACCTGTAGCGGCGGCATCGAGACGTACACGCCAACCCCGACGCCGACACCGAACGAAACGAACGGCACGGCGACCGAGAGCGCCGACAACGAAACGACGGAGACCGTGACGACGGCGACCCGGACTGCTACGCCGACGCAGACTGCCACGCCGACACCGACCGAAACCGCGACACCGACCCGGACACCCACTGCGACGCCGACCGAGACGGCGACGGTCACCGCCACCGCAACGGACGCGCCGGCGGCGACGAACACCAGCACGATGCCCGGCGACGGTTCGAGCAGCGTGCTCGGCCCTGGATTCGGCGTCGTGGCGGCGCTCGCGGCCGCACTCGCCCTTCTCGCGGTAGTCGGGCTCGCACGCCGGATCGACTGATAGGGTCGGTTGGAAGTCCTTCCGGGATCGACCGCACGCCATCGTGCGATCGCACCGGCAAACGCTTCCAGCCGACCGTATGAGGGCGACATCGGGTTTTTGGCGGACCTAAAAGCTCAAGTAGCGGCGGGACCGAACCCGGGCCAATGCAGGAGATCGTCGACGCGGACAGCGAGGGCGGCGAGAAGTACACCTTCGAGGACGTGAGCGTCGTGATGGGGACCTACAACGAGGAGGCCGCCGTCGGCGGCGTGCTCGCGGCCATCGACGACGCCACGGACGGGGCGGCCGAGGTCGTCTGCGTCGACGGCTCGACCGACCGCACGCCCGAGATCGCACGCGAACACGGCGCTCACGTCATCGAACAGGATCCCCAGGGCTACGGCGTCGCGGTGGAAGCGGCGCTCGCGGCGGCCGAGAGACCTGTGGTGATGACGACCGACTGCGATGGCACGTATCCGATGGACCGGCTGCCCGACTTCCTCGCGGCGATCAACGCCGGCGACGACGTGGTGAGCGGCGACCGGCTCTACTACGGGGCCGAGACGATGCCCGGGTTCAACCGCCTCGGCAACCACGCCTTCGCCCTCCTCGGGAGCGCCCTGGTCGGCGAGCGCGTCCACGACACCACCACCGGGATGCGCGCCTATCGTCGCGAAGTAATCGACGCGATCGAGTGGACCGAGAACACCGGACTGTCGGCGGAGTTGCTCCTGCGACCGCTCGCGCGCGGGTACACCGTCCGCGAACTCCCGATCGAGTACGGTGAGCGCCGCGACGAGACCACGCTCGATCCGCTCGCCGGCGGGGCGGCGATCGCCCGCTCGATCGTCGATGTCTGTCTCGACGAACGCCGCCGTTGAGTCACCCCGCGGGCCCATCGACTCTCCGAGAGGGTTCGAGTGGCATGGATCGATCCAATCCTTCCTCACCGTCCGCTCGATGTCCCGGGTGAACTACCCCGCCCTACTCACCCGCTCATGCACCGCAGCGGGTTCGTTGAGGGCGGGGCTTCCCTGTTCCATGACGCGACTTGCAGGAACCGGCGAAACGTCGGTTCCCGTAGCGGTCGCAGTCTCCGAGGGCGTTCGTTCGGGGTGAACCACCCCTACGTGGTCAAGGCCGCGAGAAAGGACGTTGACCGCAGCGTTGGCGTCCCGGTCGGCGGTGA
>PXSV01000104.1:0-7219 GCA_003022685.1 Halobacteriales archaeon SW_9_67_24
GTGATCGGACCCGGTGCGGCACTCGTCACGCTGCCAACGTGGTTCGTTGGCTACCTCCACGCACCCCAGCTCGATATGCATCCCGTGGGCGCGACCGTCGGCTACCCGCTCGGGATCGCGCTCTCGATTCTCGGTGGGTACTACGTTCAAGCGGGTGTGTTCTCGACGACGGCGCTCGCGTTCGCCGCGGTGTTCCTCGTGCTCCTCTCGGGGATCAAGGTCCTCGACGACGCAAAGGACCGATCCTACGATCGCTCGATCGACAAGCGGACCGTCGCCGTGGTGCTCGGCCGCGAGCGCGCTCGCCAGGCCGCCTACGATCTCGTGGCGCTCGCGCTCACCGGCGTTCTCATGGGCGCGATCGCCGGCGTGTTCCCGCCGAGCACCGGCCTCGCAGTCGTCGCGTTCGCCGTCGTCGCCGCGACGACCCGCCGGCTCGAACCCCGGCGCGCGACCGAGGTGTTGATGCGCGGTTCGTACGTATTTCTCGGACTGCTCTTTCTCGCGGTGTGGTTCCGGCCGCTCGCGTGACGTGACGGTGCTTGACTCTAGCCCCCGAAGTTATGCGTCGGCGCTTCGCACGCCCTCGAAATGACCGATTGGCTGGACGATCCCGACGCGCTCGAAGAGCAGTACGCCGACGCGTCGAACCTGAACGCACGAATCGCGCTCCACGAGGGGTACAGCACTGCCGACCGCGAGTTCCATCCGTGGATCTTCGACCAGTTCGAACTCCCCGACGACGCCCGGGTGTTGACGCTCGGCTGCGGACCAGGCAAGCTCTGGGAGACGAATGCCGAGCGCGTTCCCGACGGCTGGACCGTCGCAGTGACGGATTTCTCCCGAGGGATGGTCACGGAAGCCCGCACGACCCTCGCCGACCACGCCGACGCGTTCGCCTTCGGCGTCGCCGACGCACAACTGATCCCGTTCGCCGACGAGCGCTTCGACGCCGTCACCGCGAACCACATGCTCTATCACGTTCCCGACCGCGAGGCGGCCCTCCGGGAGATCCGGCGCGTGCTCGTCCCCGGTGGACGACTCTACGCGACCACCATCGGCGATCGACACATGCAGGAACGCATCGATGTCGAGGAGCGCGTCACAGACGAAGTACTTGTGAGCGGCGGCACCCACTTCTCGCTGGAAAACGGCGGCGAGCAGCTGCGGGCGGTCTTCGATGACGTAGCCGTCCACCCGTACGACGACGCCCTCCGCGTGACCGATGTCGAACCGCTCGTGGCGTACGCGCTCTCGCGTAACGAGTTCGACGATTCGATGGCACCAGAACTCCATGCGGCATTCGAACGTGAGTTCGAGGACGGTGTCTTTCACGTCGAGAAGGATGTCGGGATGTTCGTCGCTCGTAAGCGAAGCTGAATCGCGGATCAGTGCGGATGGCGCGCGCTGCGTCCGCAACGCCGCGCGAGGGAACGACTGAGCGGAGTGAGCGAAGCGAACGCAGCGAAGGAGTTGGCTGGGGAGGCGTGTGGCCAGCGGTTCTCGTTTGCCCCGTGCGAGTGTTGTCGCTTCTTCGTCCGCATTAGGCAACCATGACACCGAAACACGCCCCCCGCGAACCGCGATTCGATGACCGACGATCGCTCCAGCGACGATTCGGCAGCCGACACCGAACGAGCGGAAACCGACAGCCAGGCGACCGACGGCGGCAACGAGGCGTCCGAGACGCCGATCGAGGCCGACATCGTCGCCGACGCGGCGGCGGACGAGGACGTCCCGCAGGCGGACCTCGTCGACGTGCTCGTCGTGCTCAACGCCTCGCTCATCGGCTCGCACGCGACCTACGAGCGCGAGTACGAGTACGTGACCGTCGACAGCGTTCGGGGCTACGTCGTCGATACGGCGGCGTGGGAGACGCTTCGCGAGGAACACGACGACCTCGACTCGCGACTCGCGGCAGCCGCACAGCGAGCGCACACCGAGCAAACTGAGCAGCTGCTCGCGGCCGACGATGACACCCACGAGACGATCGACGCGGGGATCGTCGTCGGGATCGATACGGCCGAAGGCATGGACTGAGGACCCGATACGCGATCACTCGTCGAGCACACTCGCCACGCGGTGACACCGATCGATCCACCGCCGCTGGTAGCTATCGTGGTTCACAACCCGATCAGCGAAGTGGGCCACTGACGCGATTCCTTTTCGCTCGCACCACGCGACGCAGTCGGCATACAGCGCCAGGGGATGACCCTCGTCGGTCACGTCGCGAACCAGAAGTTCGTCCGCGCCGGCGAGATGGGCGAGGAAAGCCCGAGTATGGCCGTCGACGAGAACCGGCTCATCGCGGTCCGGGAACCCCGGCGCGCCGCGCAGAACGGGCAGCGGATCGTATCGGGGATCGTCGAAGTCAAACCACGCGCTCGCCGCGTGGAGTTTCCGACCCGAGAGGTATAGCTGACTCGGCTGTGGGTTCTCGATCGGTACTCGGAGCGCGCTCGTCATGGCATCGTCGCACTACTTCGCGGTGCTCACGATCTTCACCACGTCGCCCTCCGCGAGTTCGTGATCGTCGCCGATCTCCCGGTTCGAGCGCGCGTCCACGGCGTGGAGGTAGCCCTCGCCGATGTCCGAATGGACTGCGAAGGCGAGGTCGCGCGGCGTCGATCCGCGGGGCACGAGGAAGGCGTCGGGGAGGACGTTTCCCTGGCCGTCGGTCCACTTCGACTCGTTCTGGACCGGGTACACAGTGATGTGATCGAGCAGGTCGTACACCGCCTCGTTCAGCGCGCGCTGGATGCCGGTCCCGCCGTGTGCTTCGACGACTTCTTCGACCGTTTCGAGCCCCGAACGCTGGCCCGCCGAGAGGTCGCCCACGATCGAAAACTCGCTATCGCCGGGATCGTACTCGATCACACCCGCCTCGGCCCCACGCCGGAGCGCACGTTCGCCGTCCGCGGTCGCCGGGATCGTGTGCTCGGCAGCCGCGGCCAACGAATCGAGGTTGTCCGCGGGCGCGACGTCGGCCTTGTTCGCCACGACGACGAGGGGTTTGGTCCGCGCGCGGATTTCGCGGGCGAGCGCGAGGCGGTCGTCGTTGGTCCACCCGCGCGGATCGTCCGGATAGTCGAGTTCGCGGAGTGTCGCCGCGATCGCCGGTTCGCTCGCGCCGACGCCCGAGAGCAGTTCGGTGAGGTGGTCGTCGATCGAAAAACCGGGCGAGCGCGACCCGCGCTCGACGGTCTCCCAGTTGCGCGCGATTATCCCCGCGAGCCAGCGCTCGATCTCGCTCGCAACGAAATCCACGTCCTCCACTGGATCGTGGTCGCCGACCTCGACCGGCTCACCTTCGGCGTTCGTCCCGCCCGAGGCGTCGACGACGTTCAGGATGGCGTCCGCGGTCGTGAGTTCGTCGAGGAACTGGTTTCCCAACCCCCTGCCCTCGTGTGCGCCAGGCACCAAGCCCGCGACGTCGAGCAGTTCGACCGGGACGTAGCGCTTGCCGTCACGACAGTGTTCGTTCCCGCAACGTTCCTCACGATCGAGACAGGGACAGTCGGTCCGCACGGACGAGACCCCGCGGTTCGGGTCGACCGTCGTGAAGGGATAGTTGGCGACGTCGACCTCGGTCATGGTCGCCGCCTCGAAAAGAGTAGATTTGCCGGCGTTGGGCTTGCCGGCGAGCGCGAGCGAGAGCATGGCGCGCCTACTCGGGCTGTGTGAAACTGCCTTTCGGTTCCTCGGACTCCTCGGTACTGTTCGCCTTCGATTCCCTCGAACTGTCTCCCTCTGACCCCTTATCGTTCGCCGGTTCCGCTTCCCTGATCGCCGGCTCGGGTGGTTCCTCGCCGTTCGACTCCTCGGCCGCGAACGCTGGCTCCGGCGTTTCGCCTGCGTGGTGCTCTCCCGCTTTCACCTGGTCGTCTCCGTTCGTCGGGGACGCCTCCTCGTCCCTCGATTCAGCCTCAGTCACCGATTCCACCTCGGCTACCGGCTCTGTTTCGGCCGTCGTTTCCGACCTCTGTCCGTCGGCGGTGGCTTGATCCGCAGCGGTCGGTTCGATCGGCTCGATCGCCTGGATCGGCTCGGTTCGATCGGTCGACTCGGCCGACTCCTCGCGCGGTCGCCACCTCGGCGCTCGCCTCGCTGTCGGTTGCGAGGGGGTTGTCCTCGCGGACGATCGTCATCTCGCCGCGGGCGCGCATCGCACCTTCGACGACCGCGCCCTCGTGGAGCCGGAGTTGTTCGCACGCGATGTCGCCGCGGATCCGTGCGCCGGCGGCGATCTCGACCGCGCCGCCGCGGGTCGTCACGTCGCCGTGGATCGTCGTCCCGCTCGCGACCGTGATCGACTCGCGCGCCCGGAGGCTCCCGAACACTTCACTACGCTCGCCGACCGTGATCGACTCCGCACGGAGGTTGCCATGGAGCCGACAGTCGCTGCCGACCTCGGCGGGCGTCGAGACGCGCCACGCGTCGTCGGTCACGTCGGCGTTTTTCGGGATCACGAGCGGTTTGCCCTCCTCCTCGTCGAACACTTCGGAGACGACGTCCTCCGCGAGGTCCTCCTCGCCGATGTGGAGGAGGTGGGTGAGATAGGTGAAGAGGAAGACGAGCGTCGGGACCGGGTTGCGGATCACGATCCAGCCGTTGGCGTCGAACCCCTCCTCGATCGTGACGTCGTCGCCGATGTCGAGGTCGCCCGCGACCACGAGCTGGCCCTCGATCGTGACGCGCTCGCCGATGTAGGCGTCCGCGCCGGCGAGCACGTTTCCGCCGAGTTCGCACCACGTGTCGAGCCGGCAGTCGGCGTCGGCCTCGACGTCGCCCGTGATCGAAACGCGCTCGCCGGCGATCACGTTTCGACCGCGGATGCCGAGCGCAACCGTGCTCTGGGTTCCGACGATCACGTCGGTATTGGTCACGATGTCGTGTTCCTCGACGGTGGTGTCGTCAGGGATGACGAGCGTGGCGAGGGGGTCCGAACGGAGCGACACACCGACTGTTCGGTGGGGGTGAGTAATAAATCCAGTCCGTTAGCCGGCGGCGGTCCGTCGGGACGAGCGATTTTTACCGGCGAGCGTCGAAGCCGGGCCATGACGGTTCTTTCGTTCGACGATAAGGGTGTCGACGTGGTCTACGAGGGCACCGAGTTCCGCCTCGAACGCGCGCTCGTCGAGGACGCCGTCGACAAACCATACCCCGAGACCACCGACCACGAGGTGCTCCAGATCGTCGAACCCGATCCGGCGCTCTCGGGCGAACCCCGCCGTATCGGCGACATCATCGCGTGAACTTCCGCTTCCGATCGGTGACTCGACGCCCAAGCACGCCACACGACGAGTCGATCGACGGCCCGTCGCTTCGCTACTCCTCCCAGGCGGGGTCGTCCCGGGGCGGGCTGAAGACGTCGAGGCCGATCGCCCGGTCCCCACTGCGGTTTTCCGCACGGTGGGGCTCGTCGCCAGCGAGGACGTACGAGTCGCCCGGGCCGACGACGCGCTCCTCGCCGTCGACGGTGAACGTCAGTTCGCCCTCGATCACGTAGCCGACCTGCTCGTGGGGGCGGCTGTGCTCCGGGACGACAGCCCCGGGATCGATCGCGAACCGCTGGACGTTCGCCCGCTCGCCACCGGCCAGGCGCTGAAGGTGAGCGCCCTCGACCGCCTCGGTGCTGTCGATATCGGTCGCCGAACGGATCTCCATGTCGCTCCCATCGCGGCCACGCAAATTAAAAGCGCCACCCTCCCAGTAGTCGCCAATGGACACCTGCGGACGATCGGTTTCCGGGATCGGTAGCGAGACGCGTGCCGGACGGAGCGGCTGAGTCACGATGGAACGACAGGGCCGACTGGCTTCGTCGGCGGGCGACCGCCGCGCGCTCCCGGTTGTCGTCCTCGGACTCCTCGTCGGCATCGTTCCCTCGCTCACGGTTCGGCCGCCCGACGGCGGCGGGCCGGTCGTCGTCGGCGTCTACGCGCTGTGGGTCGTCGCCGGCGTGGTCGGTCTCGGCACGGTCGCTGCGGGCCTCCGCTCCTACCGGACAGGGGATTTCAGACCGGCGATGACGGCGGCCACCACCGTCACCGGGCTGATCGCCGTCATCGCCATCGGCGGGCTCGTCGAGACCTCGGGCGGCCCGCTGATCCCGCTCTGGGCGTGGCTCGCGGCTGGGGCCCTCGCTGTCGGCGTCGCGCTCGCGGTGACGAACCGGTTCGTGGGGGAGTAGCGCCGAACGGACCCCGTCGATCGGGTGTCCCGCCTGTGATCGAGTGCTTCTCGGCAGATGTGGGATTTAAGCCTCGGCGGGGTCTCTCTGGGGTATGAACCAGTACCTGCCTGGCGGGGCCGACCACCCCTCGTGGCTGACCGCCCTCGGAACGTTCCTGGGGTACGGAGCCATCCTGCTCGTGATGACACTCCTGCTGTTCGCCGTGCCGTATCTCGTCTTCACCGCGATCTGAGGCGTCACATTCCCATGTCGGCGGCGGGATCGGGCACCGGGAGGTCGTTCGGCGACGCGCCGAGGAGTTCGGCGGCGTGGTCGAGCGCCATCTCGAACCCGTAATACCGTTCGAGTTCGTCGCTTTCGACTGTCGGTCGCACCTTGAGCATCGCGTACCCCTCGCGGTTCTGGGCGATCGCCGCGGTTTCCCCGTCGGACTCGAACGCGAGTGCGCGCTCGGTTTCGGTCTCGGTGTAGCGGGCGGTGATGCCGTTCGCCTCGGCGGTCGCTTCGGTCATCGGTTGGTGTTCGCCTCGCCACAGCAAAAGCGCATGGGTCGTGGAGCGGTCGGTCCGAACCTGCCCTGCGAATCGGTTCCGAGCCGGGGACCTCATAGGGTCGGTTGGAAGTCCGTCCGGGATCGGCCGCACGCCATCGTGCGGTCGCACCGGTAACCGCTTCCAACCGACCCTATCAGTCGAGCAGCTGTTGGGCGATCGTGTTCCGGAGCACTTCGCTCGTGCCCTCGTAGATCTCGTTGAGCTTGGCGTCCCGGTAGAAGCGCTCGGCCGGGAAGTCCTTCGTGTAGCCGTAGCCGCCGTGGATCTGGATGCCTTCGTTCGCGACCTCTCGACTGACCTCGCTGGCGTGGAGCTTCGCCTGGGCGGCCTCCTTTCGGTAGTCCTCGCCGCGGGTCTTCAGGTCGGCCGCCCGGTGCATCAACAGCCTCGCGGCCTGGAGCTTGGTGTCCATGTCGGCGAGCTTGTGCTGGATCGTCTGAAACTCGCTGACGGGCTGGTCGAACTGCTCGCG
>PXSV01000104.1:7329-21790 GCA_003022685.1 Halobacteriales archaeon SW_9_67_24
TTGTCGCCGAGCTTGTCCTCGGTCCCCTCGACGTGAAAGCCGTCGTCCTCGTCGGGCCGGACGATGAACGAGGAGATCCCTTGGTTGCCCGCGTCGGGATCGGTTTTCGCGAACAGGGTGATGGTGTCGGCGACCGAACCGTTGGAAATCCAGAGCTTACCGCCGTCGATCACGTACTCGCCGCCGTCTTTTGCCGCGGTGGTCTCCATGGCGGGCACGTCGCTGCCCGCACCGGCCTCCGAGAGCGCGAACGCACCGATGTCCTCACCCGCCGCGAGCGGCGTCAGATACCCCTCCTTCTGGGATTCGGTCCCGAACTCGGAGAGCATGTTGCCCGCGAGGCTGATGTGGGCGGCGACAACGGTGCCGAGCCCGCCCGATCCCCGCGAGATTTCCGCGAGCCCGATCGCGTAGGAATGATAGTCGAGGCCCGCCCCGCCGTACTCCTCGGGGAACGGCATGCCCATGAGCCCCAAGTCGGCCATCTCGTCGACGAGATCGTGCGGGAACTCGTCCTCATGGTCGATTTCGGCCGCATGGGGCTTGATCTCCTCGTCGACGAACTCCGTCACCATCTCCTCAATCTGTCGCTGCTCGGCCGAGAGGCTGAAGTCCATAATCGTTTGTTCGGGCCGCGTTTCTTTACTGTTCCGTCATGAAGTGTCATAGAACGGTCTACATTGACCGCGTAGCAGAGACGATCGATGATTGGAAACCGATGATTCCGTCGAAAGTAGGCATCCATCTCGCCCAGGATCGGAACTCAATCCGCTGTTTCGCTGGATTCGATCGAACTTGCGATGGAGGCGTTCCCGATCCATACAATGACAGTCACGACGAGCAAAACACCACCCAAGATCCCGATCGCGATCTCGGCTGTGTAGCGGTCCGCAAGCCCGCCGATGACGACTTGTGCCGGAATCTCGACCAGTGCGTAAAGCATCGAGATGGCGCTAAGTACGGTTGCGCGACCAGTCGAGGCCGTGTTGTCGTTGAGATACTGCTGTTCGAGCGGCTGTGAGGCGTTCCGTATCGCTTTCAGCACGAAAAACATCGGCAACGCCAGTAACGGGGCGACGCCGACAGCGAGAAAGAACCCACCGAGGCTGATCGGCGCGATCCGGAACCACCTATCGATGCCGATTCGATCCTTGATTTCGCCGCTGTAGTAGCTGATGACGGCTGCAACCAGCGAAAAGCTCGCGTACAGCCACCCCAGCTGGAACACCGTGAGACCGAGTTGCGTGCTGATGGGCTGGATGAAATAGTTCACCCCAGCCATGATCGCGTAGAAAAACGCGACATAGACGACGAACGATCGAAGCGATGATCCGAGGATTCTCGCTTTGATAGTTGGAAGAGCATTCAACAGTGTGAAATCCTCGAAACCCTCTTCGTCTGCATATCGTGCCGACTCCGGAAACGTCAACAAAACTATGAAAGCGAACCCGGTTGCGACACCCGACACGATCCACGGATACGCGAGGTCGATCCGCCCGAGCGCGCCGCCAGCGATCATCGCGGTTCCACCGACGACTAGTCCGACCGCGTTTCCGCGGCCATTGACACGAGCGAACTCGCTTTCGTCCATGCGCTCCTTCAAGATGTCGTAGAGCCACGCGCTCTCGGTTCCCGACCGGAACGTTCGCCCGATGGCCAATATGGCGTACATGACGGCGAACGCCCCGAAAGAGAAGCCAAAGGCGAAGCCGATCGAACCGATCGACCCGAGCATCGTGCTGACAAGCAGTCCGTTCCGTCGGCCGATACGATCCCCGATGTAGCCGGTCGGAATCTCGGCGAGAAGCAGCGTAGCGGCGAAGACGCTGTCGAGCAACCCGACCTGGGTGTAGGACGTCTCTCGCGAGAGCAGGAACAGCACCCAGATCGGTCCCGAGAGGTGCGCCGAACTCACGGCCTTGTAGACGTAGTATTTGAGAACGACCGATCGTGGAAGCGACCTATTCACGGTTCGAGATTGCCGTCGGGCCGTATAATGGTCCGCTGAAACTTACTTTTGTAAGTGTAGTCACTGTTTCGTCACAGTGTGCAGGAGGCAGCGGATCGGCCCGCCGACATCGAGGCAAATCCGGACCCGCATACCGACCGCTTATCCGCCGTCGTCACCTTGGGTCGGACACGCATGCTCTCGATTCTCGACCGAGTCCGGGAGGACGTCCGAACGGCGTTCGCCAAGGACCCCGCGGCGAAGGACACGATCGAGGTCCTCCTTGCGTATCCGGGGCTCCACGCCATCTGGACCTACCGGCTCGCCAACGTGCTCTGGGAGCGCGAGCACCACCTCGCTGGCCGACTGCTCTCCCATGTCGCCCGCTTTCTCACTGGCGTCGAGATCCATCCCGGCGCGGCAATCGGCGACCGCTTCTTCATCGATCACGGGGCGGGCGTCGTGATCGGCGAGACCACGGAGATCGGCGACGATGCCATGCTCTACCAGGGAGTGACCCTCGGCGGCGACTCGCTGGAGGACAAAAAGCGCCACCCGACCCTCGAAGACGGCGTGACCATCGGCTCGAACGCCACAGTGTTGGGTCCGATCACCATCGGCGAGGGTGCGAGCGTCGGGGCCGGCTCGGTGGTCCTCGAATCCGTCCCGCCGAACTGCACCGTCGTCGGCAACCCCGCGAAGCTCGTCGGCGAGTGCCAGGAGGACGAATCGATCGAACTCGGAAGCGGCTTTCCCGATTAGCGCCAGCGGCCACCGAACGTCCGGCTGGCGGTCCGTGAGTGGAGTGACTGCCGGCACCATATCGCTTTGACTCACTGTTCGATTCGATCTTCCGTACCGCCGGTCGAAAAGACAGGCCGGCGTCGAGTGCTCAGTCTTCGAGCGTGTCGGCGATCCGTTCGAGCGTCCGCCGGACATCGTGGACCTCGTCGCGGAGCTGGCGGAGTTCGCGGACCATCTCCTCGTTGCCGCCCTCCGAACCACCGGGACTGCCGGGTCCCGCACCGGGACCCCCGCCCATCCCGCCCATACCGCCGCCGGGACCGCCACCGCCGCCCATCATGCCGCCCATCATCTGGGCGAACGGGTTGCCGCCACCGCCCATGCCGCCACCGCCGGGACCGCCGCCACCCATCATCTCCTCCATGCGTTCCTCGCGGCTTTGGTCGTCGCCCCCGCCCTCGCCTTCCTCGGCGCGCTGCTCGCGGATCTCCTCGACCCGATCGCGGAAGGACTGCTCGTCGGACTCCTCGTCCGCGTCGCCTTCCGTCTCGGTTTCGGTGTCAGTCCCCGCTTCGGTGTCGGCTCCCGGCTCCGTTTCGGTATCGACGCCTTCGTCTTCTTCGTGTTCGTCGCTCGCCATGTGCCCGGGTTCGCCGGCCCGTCGGAAAAGCGTTCGGTGACCGGTCACCCCTTACCGGAACCCGGCGAGGCTGGCCTGGAGTTCCCGGTCGGTCGCGCCCGCCGCGAGGTCGTAGCCAACGAGATTCCGGAGATCGACCGCATAGGTCGTCCCGGCGTGATCGAGTACCACTATTCGGCCCTTGACGCCGCGTACGGTTCCGGTGAGAAGCGTCTCCGCGACCGGGCGTTCTGTGAGATCGAGACCGTACTCGAAGGCGAACTCCTCACGGATTTCGAACTCGTCGCATAGCCCGTTCCACGCCTCGGTATCGACCTCGCCAGCGAGCCCACGGATCTTCGTCGGGACCCGCACCCGCTCGGTGATCCCGTGCTCGACGCCGATCGCGGTTTCGCGCTCGCGTGCGATCCGGCCGTTTCGGGCGACTGCGATGTGTGCGGCGCGGTCGGCCCCCTGTTCGCGGAGCCTGGTATCGAGTCGCTCGGATCGCGTGACGCCCACTTTGAACACCGCCGGCGCGAACGCCGCGAGGTAGATCGCGTGCTCCTCGTCGGAGTCGCGGTTGTTCGCCACGGCCCACGGCACGGTGTGGAGCTCGCAGTATGGCGCACGCTCGCGGTCGCACGGGGCATGTGTCTCGCCGTCGACCGTGCCTGCACAGTGGCGTTCGCGGAGGGTGTAGGCGAGGTCCGTTCCGGGAGTCAGCGCCTCGCGGCGCACGTCGCCCCCCGCAGCGATCAGGAGGCTTGGCTCGTCCGGCCGGGAGTCGTAGCCGACGACCTGCACGCCGTCCGGTAGGCGGACGGCCGGCAAATGGGTGCCGAAAGCGTACCGGAAACGGACGGCGGAGCGCTCCGCGACGACGATCGAATCGAGCGACGGGCTTCGCCCCGCGAGCGGCGGTGCTCGGAGACGCCGCGGTTCACCTGCTTTCGGTCCCGTTCGTTTCGTCGACCATCGACGTGGCCGCGCCACCGCTGCCGTAAGACTGTTCGAGAACGGTGTCGCCGTCCGGATCGGTGACGACGATGGTGCCGCCCTCGTCGTCGAGGACCGGTTCGTCGAAGCCGGCGAACCGGAGATAGCCCGGCGGCGATGTCGCCAGCATCGTCCCATCGCCGCTGCGGGTGAGGGCGTAAAGCGTCGCACCTGGTTCGAGCGTCAGCGAGTAGGTGTCGATCGGTTCACCCGAACGATCCGACGCGGAGAGGCCGTACCCGGAGAGATCGAGCGACTCGTCGCCGGTGTTCCGGAGCGCGACGTACTCGCCGCTGATGAACCCTCGCTGTTCCTGTGTCGGATAGATCTCGACGATCGCCAGCCCCGCTGCCGTCGGCGTGCCCATCGGCGTCGGTTGACGGTACGGGTTCCCGGTCGTTGCATCGGACGTGGAGTCACTTGCTTTCACCGACGTGGTGTCCGTTCGGTCGGTCGTCCGTCTCGCTTCCGCCGTTTCCGTCGTTTCCGCCGTCGTGGTTTCGGTCGTCGGCCGCCCGTCGGTCGGCGTCCTCTCGTTGGTGCCTATCGCTCCGCCAGTCGTCGTTCCGCCGGTCGTCGTTGCCGTCGTCGTCCCACCGTCGCTTCCACCGCTGCCGCCGGTACAACCGGCAACGAACGCGACCGTCACGGCAGTCGCCGTCCCGAGGAACCGTCGCCGGTTCACTGTCGACACGTTTTACCATATCTGTATATGCCTTGTGCTCGTGCTACCGTTTCGGAAGGGGTGTTCGTCGAGGGTGGCGAGCGCACCGACCACCTGTACGGTTTTGTGGTTCCGATTCGAACACCCCATATGACGCTCACCGGCACGCTCGACGCCCGGAGGGACGAGGACCGCGTCGCGTTCGTCTTCACCGTCGAGAACGAGGGGAGCGGGCCCACGACGCTCTCTTTCCGTGACTCGTGTACCGCCGACTTCGCTGTGCTCGACGGCGACGAGGAACGCTGGCGGTGGTCACAGGGACGAATGTTCACCCAGGCGCTCCAGACCGACGAACTCGCGCCCGGCGAGACCGCCACCTACGAGGGCGAATGGCAGCATCCGGAGGCGGGCACCCACATCGTCGTGGCGACCCTCGAAGCCGAGAACCACGACTGCGAGGCGCGCACGGAAATCTCGGTGTAACTGTCAGCTCGACAGCGCCCAATCAGGTCAGTTCAGCGATGAGTTCGCGCGCGCCGCGGCGGATCGCTTCGTCGCTCGGCAGTTCGGGCGACCACCCGAGCGCGACGAGTTTCTCGATCGAGAGCCGCATCCGGGGGACGTCGCCGGCCCAGCCCCGATCGCCGCCGGTGTAGGCGTACTCGGGATCGAGCCCCATCTCCTCGGCGACGATGTCCGCGATCCGCGTCACAGAGGTCGTGGTCCGGGTCCCAAGGTTGTAGGTGTTCATTGCCCGGTCGGTGTGTCCGACGACATGCTGGATGGCATCGACACAGTCCGTGACGTGGAGGTAAGACTTCTCCTGGCGGCCGTCGCCGAGGATTTCTAACCTGTGGGGATCGTCGTCGAGCTTTTCGATGAAGTCCGGCACGACGTTCCCGCGCTGGTGGGGGCCGACGATGTTCGCAAAGCGGAACAGCCACACGGTGAAGTCGTGCGAATGGGCGTACGTCGAGAGGATGCCCTCGTCGGCGAGCTTGCTCGCGCCGTAGATGCTAATTGGTTCGAGCGGAGCGTAGTCCTCGGGCGTCGGCATCGGCGCTTCGCCGTAGACCGTCGAGGAGGAGGTGAAGGCGACGTTCGCAACCCCGACCTCGTCCATTCGTTCGAGGACGTTGTACGTCATCGCGCCGTTCTCCTCGAACAGTTGGCGGGGGTTTGCGTAGTTCGTGTCAGTGTACGCGGCGAAGTGGAACACGCCGTCGAGATCCTCGGTGACGACCCGGGCCACGTCGTCGGGATCGGTCATATCGGCCTCGACGAACTCGACGCCGTCGGGAACGCGCTCACGAGAGCCCTTCGAGAGGTCGTCCGCGACGAGCACTGCGTTGTCGGCGGCGAGTCGCGCCGCGAGCTGCGAGCCCACGAGGCCCGCCCCGCCGGTCACGAGCAGCCGTTTGTCCGAGAGATCCATGTGCCGGTTGCCGAGGCGTCGAGTATGTGTCTTCCGATCCCGGGGTCGCTTCGCGTGGTTGGCGGCAGTGTCGCGGGGTTTATGTCCGCCGCGTCGAAAACACGACCAATGGATCGAAGCCGCCAGCCGGCCGCCGATTCGTCGGACCAGGCCCGGCCGTCGTCGGTGGATCGACGCCGGGCGCTGCTCGGGGCCGCCGGTCTCGTTACGACCGCACTCGCCGGCTGTCTCGGCAGCGGTACCTCGGGGAGTTCCGGAGGCTCGGGCAACGCGACCACCCGCAGTGGTGATCCGTTGTCGGCCCCGGTTCGGGGTGATCCCGAGGCCGGCGTGACCGTCGCGGTGTACGAGGACTTCGCGTGTCCGCACTGCCAGAGCTACAATGCGGAGATCCTCCCCGAAGTCGAGTCGGAGTACATCGAACCCGGGACGATCCGGTACGAGCACCGCGACTTCCCGCTCCCGGTCGACGACCCGCAGTCGTACTACGCGGCGAACGCGGCCCGCGCCGTGCAGGACCGCACCGGCGACGAGGAGTTCTGGACTTACGCGGACCTGCTCTTCGAGAACCAGTCCTCGCTCGGCGGGGACCGCTACGCGTCGCTGGCCGACGAGGTGGGCGTCGACGGCGATCCGGTTCGAGGCGCCGCGGCGAGCCGTGTGTACCGAACCACCGTCATGGGCAACAAGAATCGCGGGAAGGACGAGGGTGTGACTGGAACGCCCGGCGTTATCGTCGACGGAAACGTCCTCTCGGGGTACTCCTTCGACGCGATCAGCTCCGCCATCGAGTCGGCGCGATAGCCGAGCAATGCAGGACGAACCCCCGGTCTGGGTGCTCCGACTGGGCCATCGACCGGGCCGCGACGAGCGGATGAGTACCCACGTCGGGCTGACCGCTCGCGCGCTCGGGGCCGATCGGGTCGTGTTCGCCGGCAGCGCCGACGGGCCCCAGAAAACAGTCAGCGACATCACCGAGCGCTTCGGCGGTCCGTTCGACGTCGAGGCGCGCGAGTCCTACCGACCGCTACTCCGCGAGTGGGACGGACAGGTGGTGCATCTCACGATGTACGGACTGCCGATCGAGGACTGCGAGGCCGAGATCCGGGCGGCCCACCGCTCGGAGCCGCTGCTCGTCGTCGTCGGTTCGGAGAAGGTGGCCGGCGAGGTGTACGACGCCGCCGACTGGAACGTCGGCGTCACGAACCAACCCCACTCCGAGGTCGCCTCGCTCGCGGTGTTCCTCGATCGGCTGTTCGAGGGCCGCGAGTTCGACCAGGAGTGGGTCGATGCCGAGCGGACGGTCGTCCCCCAAGAACGGGGCAAGCATGTCGAGCACTCCGAGTGAGTTCCCGTGTCGAGCCGCGGTAAACGATGGATTTACCCGCCCCGACGCCCGAGAGCGGGCAATGGCGTTTGAGGACCTCCTCGAAGATCCCGTGGTCCAGACCTATCTCCACGAGCTCGTCGGCCCGCGCGGGATGCCCGTCGCCGCCGCGCCGCCCGACGGCGAAGTGACCGACGAGGAGCTCGCCGAGGACCTCGGCCTCGAACTCAACGACGTCCGGCGCGCGCTGTTCATCCTCTACGAGAACGACCTCGCGAGCTACCGCCGGCTCCGCGACGAGGACTCGGGCTGGCTTACCTACCTCTGGACGTTCGAGTACGAGTCGATCCCCAACAACCTCCGCGACGAGATGGGGCGGCTGCTGGAGGCCTTAGAGGAGCGCCGGGAGTACGAACGCAACAACGAGTTCTACCTGTGTGAGGTCGACTCGCTGCGCTTCGAGTTCGGCGAGGCGATGGAGTTCGGGTTCGAGTGTCCCCAGTGTGGCTCCGCGCTCGAATCGATGGACAACGACCGGTTGATCGACGCGATGGACGACCGCATCGACGCGCTCCACGACGCGCTCACCGTCCCCGCCTGATGGTCGTTCTCGCCACGAAGTGTTACGTCGACGGCGACGCCCGCGAGCGCGCGCTCGACGGCCTCCGATCGCTGGTCGACAACGCGATCGGCGATCTCGCCGTCGAGTACGAGGTCGGCGTCCGCCACGACGACTTCCCCTCGGTGACGGTCGACGGGGAGGACGGGGTGGCCGCACGGAACGTCCTCCGCGAGGAGTGGGGCGCGATCACGCCCGAGTTCGAACGGGGTGAGATCTATACGGGAACGCTCGAATCGTGGGACGAGTCGGGGTTCGTGCTCGACGCCGGCGAGGACGTGCGGGTGCCGGCCGAGGAGATCGGGCTGGGGCCCGGGAGTCCCGAACAGGTCCGGACGCGGTACGGCCTCGTCCAGCACCTCTCGCTCCGATTCGTCTACGGCGAGCCCTCGCGCCTGGCCGACGATGAGCGTGACCGGCTGTACGACTGGACGCGGGGTACGGGGCGAGTGAACGCGAACAGCGCGACCCGGGGCGAGGTGCGCGCGACGGTGAATCGTGCGGGCCACGCCGGGGACATCGTGACCGTCGAACGCCTCGGGCTCCTCGAACAGAGCGTGATCTGTCGCGAGGGCACCGATCCGCCGGGCCTGCTCGCGAGCATCGGCACGCACCTGCCTGCCGAACTCCTCTGTGTCGTCCCATGACGCGACGGCGACTCCTCGCGTTCGGCCTCCTCGTCGGGTTCGTCGCGCTCGCGGGCTGCTCGTCGGTCTTCGGCCCGGGAACGGGCGGGGCCGGCGACGCCGCCAACACGAGCTACGACTGGGACACCGACGGCACGAACGCCACGATCGACGTCACCGGCGGGAACTACGAGGCGGTCTACGAGATCGACAACGAATCGACGCTCCCGGTCTTCCGGCGGAACGAGCTCGGCCAGAACCAACCACTCGGGGTCTCCGCGCTGCAGTTCCGGTATCCCGACGGGCGCGTCGTGACCACGGACGAGGCGTCGGGGTTCAACGTCTCGACCAAGCGCAGCCGGGCGGTCATCAACCTCCCGGCGGAGAACGGGAAGGTCGCGTTCACCGCGTCGGCCGAGGGCAAGCGCTTCGCCACCCGCACGTTCGTCGAGGGGAGCTACGAGGTCACGATCCCGAAGGGGATGCGGGTGAACTACGAGCCGCTCGCGAAGGTCTCCCCCGGCTACACGAACAAGCGGATGGTCGACGGACGGGTGCAGATCAGGTGGAACGACGTCGACGCCAGCGCCGTGATCGTGCGATACTACCTCCAGCGTGACCTGTATCTCTTCTTCGCCGGGGCCGCCGTGTTGGTGGTCGTCGCGGCCAGTGGCGCGCTCTATTACCTCCGGCAGATCCGCGACTTGGAGCGCCGGCGGAAGGAGGCGGGCCCGGATGTCGACACCGACAGCACGGACGACGGACCGCCGAGATTCGGGTAGAAACGCGCCAGTCGCCGTCCTGCTTGGAAACGGTGGCGCGCGGGAGTGCGCCGAAGGCGCACGACTCGTGCGAGGTCTGCGCGAGCGGTGCGAGGGGCGACCAACGAGAGCCCCTCGATGCGAACGGCGAACGTAGTGAGCCGTGAGCGAAGCGAGCGCAGGCTCGTCAGAGCGAAGCTCTGAGGGTGGATGAGCGAAGTGAGCGGAGCGAACGGAGCGAATCGGTTGGGGAGGTGTATGCCTTGCGGTACTCGTTTGCCTCGGGCCTCGTCTGCGGTGTTTCGGCTGGCATCGGAGTCTTTTGATACGCTCTCGTATGATTTCAAGCGGCGACAACGCGGCTCCCGGGACTACTCATGACGGTAACTCCGCCTGGTCGACGCGGTAGATCGTCACGCCCTCGAACTGCTGAGCGACCTCGACACCTCGAAGCCCAGCGACGGTGATCCCCTCGTACGCTGCGCGCTCGTTCGGGCCGACGTAGACGTACTCGATGTCGTACTCCGCGAGGAGCCGTGCCTGTTCCTCGGAGTTCCCCTCGTAGATGGTCTCGACGTCCGCGACGCGCTCGCGGTAGGGTTCGGTCCCCCGGTAGCCCGTCTCGTGGCCCCAGCCCGCGACCGTCGGCAGCCCCGTCAGGCTGGAGGGAGCGTTCACCCAGCGGTAGGGTTTGCGGGGGTCGTCGTTGCACCAGCAGCCAGGCAGCGAGGCGATGTGTGGCTGGCCGGATCGATCGTCGAGCCACGCGATGGCGGCCGCCTCGTCGGGATGGGTCGCCGGGACGAACGCGCGCGCGTCGAGCGTAGGGTCGTCGACCTGTGCCGTTGCGCCCTCGCTCGTGAACTGGTCGGTCAGCGCGAGGCCGCCGTAGATCGACGTCGAGAGGACGACCCCTGCGAGCAGCGCGCGGCCGGCGACCCGCCATCGGCCCGCCATCGCGTCGGCGACCCCGGTGGGACGGGTGTCGACCAGCCACGCGGCCATCGCGCCCGCCGCGGTCGCAAAGAGGATCCAGATCTGCGCGTAGGTCTTGAACACCGTGTTGAACCGGCCCGGCCCCGCGTTCTCTTGAATGTAGACGAACTCGACGAGCAGGACAAGCCCCGCGCCCGCGACCAACAGGACGGTTTCGTAGCCGACATCCGACACGGTCGCCGAGTTGTGCGCTTCGGCGGTCCCGCCGTCGGACTCGGTCGGTCGCCCCCGAGCGCCGGCCGAGCTCGGTCGTGTCACCGTCCGATCCGCGTTTCGACGGGCCGCGAGCACGAGCCATCCCGCGAGGAGGAGCGGGCCGAACACCGCGACGGCGGCCGCATCGGCCAGCCACGCGATCGCGACCAGGCCGGCGACGAATGCGCCGTAGACCAACAACAGCGGGCCGAGCGCGCTCCGCTCCGGCAGGAACGCGACCGCGCGGCCGCTCGCCGAGCCGAGCCAGAACGGGAGCGACCACACGACCCCGAGCGCGAGGACGACCGCCGCGGCCACGAGCGCGGTCGCCGTTCGCACCACCTCTCGGCCGACTCCGGCCGTTCCGGCGGTCGGGAGTCGCGCCGTGATTTGCTGCGGAAACAGTCCTCTCGGGTCGGAATCGGCGAACGTCATCGCGAGCCAGCCGATCCCGGCGATGGTCGGAAAACTCCACGTGTTGACGACCGCGAGCAGGCCAGCAAGAGGGGGTACGGCCCCGAACGCGAGAAGTCGCCGTCGCCACACCGCGTCGGCGGGCGCACGGTAGTAGGCGAACCAGCACGCCGCCGCCAGGAGGAGGAAGGGCGTGCTCAGCATGTGGGCGTGGAGATCGCCGTTGAGCCACGCGAACAGCGGGAACTCGGTCGGGATTATGAACGACTCGGCTGGGATAACCCGGCTCGCATCCCAGTAACTGAACGCCGCGGGCGAGGCCGCGAGCCCCTCGATCCCGACGCCGAGCCACGCGGCGACCGATTCCGTCGCGCCATCGGGAAGCGCCCACAACACCGCCCGGCCGGTGGTTTCGAGATTGCTTGCGAAGCCGACGAGGAAGGCCGCGATCACGCCTGCGGTCCGGGCCGATCGGCCGCGTTCGGCCGCGATCGCACCGGCGAGCCCGTAGGCCGCGGTCACGACCATCGCGTAGAAGCCTGCGAGCGCGAGGTTGTACGCGTAGCGCGCCTCCGTAAGAGTGAGCTTCGCGAGCAGCGTCGTGAGGAGGTGGCCGCCGTAGTAGTACTGGACTGATTCGCCGGCGAACCAGAAATCCTCCGGCGGGAGGTGGGACGTCCGGAAGAGCGATTTGAGGAGGCCGAAATCGAGGAACTTCTCGCCGCCGCCCGGATGTATCGCCGGATCAACCGCCCGGACGGCGATCATGAACAGGAAGGCGAGCGCGAACACCGCCGCCGGGGCGAGCGCTCGCCGCACGCCGATCTCGTTGCGATCGAGCCGACGGAGCGCGATCGCGGACAGCCCGACGAGGACCGCGATTCCGGCGACGAGGCCGGCGACGAGCGAGAAGTGGCCGACCCAGTAGGCGACGCAGCCGACGACCGCGAGCGAGAGCGGGAGCGCGAGGGCAGCCCCGCGGTCGGGGAACCGCCGGAAACAGAGTGCGGCCAGTGGCGCGCCCGCGAGTCCGAGGGCGAGGAAGACGGCGAGCCACCGGACGACGAGACCGTACTCCATGCAGGAATCCGGGAACCGGCGCATATCCCTCTTGTGGGATCGGCGAACCGAACAGGTCGAACGGAGCATCGAGGCGGCCGACCGCGCGTTCCGAACCCCTTTTGTCCGCGCCCACGGAGGTCCCTCCATGCATCGGTCCGTCGGGATCATCGTGCCAGCCTACCGACCCGACGTCGATCGCCTCGCGACCTATGTCGCCGCGATCGACGAGCGCTGCGCCCCGACGACGATCCGGATCGAACTCGACGCTCCCCGATCCGGGGTGGCCGAACGACTCGCGGACCTTCCGGCGACCGTCGCCACCTCCTCGTACCGGCGGGGGAAGGGACGGGCGATCACCGCCGGGTTCGAGGCGCTCGACGCCGACGTGCTCGCCTTCGCGGACGCCGACGGGAGCACGCCCGCCGACTCGCTCGCCGACGTGATCGCGCCCGTTCAGCGGGATGGGACGGCGCTCGCGGTCGGCTCGCGCCGCCACCCCGACGCGACGATCGCGCGCCATCGGACGTTCGCGCGCCGCCGGCTCGGCGACACGTTCGCGTGGCTCGCCCGCCGCCTTCTCTCCCCCCAGCTGTTCGACTACCAGTGCGGCGCGAAGGCGATCTCGCGCGAGGCGTGGGCAGCGATCCGCGAGCACCTCTACGAGCCTGGCTTCGCCTGGGACATCGAGCTGGTGGCGGTGGCCGATGCCTTCGGGCTCTCGATCGAGGAGGTGCCGATCACGTGGCATGACCAGCCCGACTCGACCGTGTCGCCGATCGAGACGTCGGTCGCGCTCGCCCAGGGGTTGCTCGCCGCGAGGCACCGGGCGGCGCTGATCGCGGAGAGCCGACTCCACGGCGCGATCGCCGCGCGGCGCGAGGCCCCGACCGCCCTCGTGGACACGGGCCGTCCCGATCGATGAGTGCGCGCTCGCTGCTTGCCGACCTCCGGGCCCGCCTCGCAAGTGGCCGGCTGACGGGCCGAGTGCTCGAACTCGTGTCGGCGGTCCGGTTCGGCCAGTTCGCCTCGGTCGGCGTCGTCGGCGCGCTGTTCGACGTGACGACCGCGACGGCGCTGCGCGAACTCGGCGTCTTCCCCGAACTCGCCGTCCTCGTCGGCATCGAGGTCTCGGTCGTCGTGATGTTCTTCCTCAACGACAACTGGACGTTCGCCGGGGAGGGCAGCAGGGGACTCCGTCCGACGCTCCGGCGGCTGCTCCGCTCGAACCTCGTTCGTACCGGCGGTATTCTGGTCCAGCTCGCGGTCTTCCGGCTGCTCTATCGCGTGGTCGCGGTCGATCTCGCCGTCGCGGGGCTCGACGCCTGGTTCGTCGTCTCGAAGGTCGGCGGGATCGGTGCGGGGCTGCTCGTCAACTACGTCGCCGAGAGCCTGCTCACGTGGCGGGTGCACGCGGGGTCCGAGTGATGAATCACAACCCTTAACCAACGGACAGCGATACGAAAAGATAGCGGGATAGGATAGCCAGGAGATTCCGGCGGGCTCATAACCCGCAGACCGGTAGTTCAAATCTACCTCCCGCTACTTTTCGACGAAACAACCACGAGGAGCGTAGCGACGAGTGCGTTTCATCGAAAATACGACGAGTAGATCTGAACGAGAGAGTGCTGAGCGACGCGAGGGACTCGCGTAGTTCAAATCTACCTCCCGCTATCGAAGCCGAACGCAACTTTCTGCGAGGCGTTTCATCGCCGAGCAACGCCTGCGTTCGGCGAGATGCACGGAGTAGATTTGAGGTAGGGAACGAGGGAGCGTAGTGACTGAAGTTCACGTAGTTCAAATCCACCTCCCGATACCTTTCACGAATCCGACTCACGAGCGGGGAACGAGTTGCTGGCCTATCACTCATGCGTTCGTACTCAACGGGGACTGGAGAGTACGACCGACACCGATTGACCAGGCCAGCGTCCGAAAGTCCATCTAAAATCCCGATCGTCGTCCATCGCCGAGAACGGCAGTCCGTTGCTCAGGAGAACAGCGCGGCGGCGGCGTCGACGGCCGGGTCGGTGACGAACCCGAACGCAGGGATCAGCA
>PXSV01000105.1 GCA_003022685.1 Halobacteriales archaeon SW_9_67_24
ATCCGCGACCGCCACCGTGGGCTTCGGGAGGTCGGCCTGCTGAGCGAGCCGTCCGACCATCGCGTGGAGTTCGGGGTACTCCTCCTCGCTCACCTCGTGTGCGCCCATGCTGTAGAGCGCGATCTTATCGCTGAAGAAGAACTGCCCGACCATGAACAGCCCCATCACAAGGACCATCACGCCGAGGCTCGTGTACACCGACAACACGCCGATGAAGACGACGTAGAGCGCGAGCAGCAACAGCATCGTCAGCCCCATTCTCGCCTGAAGGCCCCAGTCGGTCTTCCATTCCATGTAGCTCTTACTAAGCGTTCAGGTCATAAATCTTCGTCGCTCCGTGCCACTGATACCCGAACACCGACACGCCGATCCTGGATTCGTCACCGACCGAGTCACGCCGCTTAACCCGCTGAGGGACGTTCCTCGTTCAATGAGCGAGTCGCGGCAGTTCTGCCCGCGGTGTGGCGATCCCGTCGAGTCGGGGGCGACGGTCGCCGCGACCGATGGACGCGCCCCCATCTGCGAGGACTGCTATTTCGAGAACTTCGACCTCGTCGACGCGCCCGATCGAATCGAAGTCCTGGTGTGTGCGACCTGCGGGGCGATCCAGCGCGGGAAGCGCTGGGTCGACGTCGACGCGCGCGATTACACCGATGTCGCGATCGACGAGGTGGCCGAAGCGCTGACGATCCACGTCGACGCCGAGGAATTCGAGTGGCGCGTCGAACCCGAACAGGTCGACGAGACCACCGTCCGAATGCACTGTCTCCTCTCGGCGAGCGTTCACGACCGACCGATCGAGACCCGTGCTACAGTGCCGGTGAAGATCGGGCACGGGACCTGCACTCGGTGTGGGCGGGTCGCGGGCGAGTACTACGCCAGCACGGTTCAGGTCCGCGCCTGCGGGCGCACGCCGACCAATCACGAGACCGAGCGCGCGATCGCCATCATCACCGAGTACGTCGCCGAACGCGAGGCCGACGGCGACCGCGATGCGTTCGTGACTGAACTCGACGAGACCGCCGACGGCGTGGACGCCAAACTCTCGACAACTCAGGTCGGCCGGGCGGTCGCCGACCGGATCGTCCGCCAGCTCGGCGGCACGGTGGACGAGTCCGCGACGCTCGTGACGGAAGACGAGGACGGCGACGAGGTGTACCGCGTGACCTACGCCGTCCACCTCCCCGAGTTCACGCCAGGCGACGTCATCGATCCCGACGACGCCGACCCGGTGCTCGTCCGGAGCGTCCAGGGGAACCTGAAGGGCGTCCACGTTACCACCGGCGCGCCCTACGAGGCGGCGTTCGAGGACGGCGAGGCCCCCGACGCGAGGCGACTCGGGGACCGCGGGGACGCCGAAGAAACAACTCTGGTCGCCGTCGAGGATTCGCGCGCCGTCCAGGTGCTCGACCCCGAAACCTACGAAGCGAAGACGATCCCGCGGCCCGACTACCTCGATTCCGACGCCGACACGGTATGGGTGCTCAAGAGCCGTGCCGGGCTTCACATTCTGCCAGCCGACGACGAAACGGCGGCGACGGACGAAACCGACTAATCCCCCGCTCCGTTTACGCTTCGCATGGACCGACAGCAGTGGCTCGCGCTGATCCTCGTTATCCTGATGCTCGGCTCCTCGTTCGCCTACGCCGTCGGCAGCGTCCTCTGAACAGGGTACCCGATCACTCCACACCCCAGACGTCCGCGAGTGGGTGGTTCTCGGGACCGGAACGCGATTCCCGCGACTGTCGGCTCGGTGACGCGGCACCATCGCCATCGCCGCCGGCCGCATCGGGATCGAACGCCGGTAGCTCCGGTCGGCTCATCCGGTCGACCTGGGCCGTGAACCACTCCGGCATCGCGCCGCGCGACCGATCGAACAGGTCGAGCAGGCTCGCATCGGCGAGGTAGGTCGCTCCGTGATCGTCGGGCGCGCGCACCACCCGCCCACACGCCTGGATCACGGTCTTGAGCGCCGTCCGGTAGTACCAGCCCCACTGGCCCTCCTCCAGCCGCCGCGCGACCCGTGAATCGCGCGTGTTCGGGTATGGTGCTTTACAGAGCACCTGCCACCGGGCGAGATCCCCTTCGAGGTCGAGCGCCTCCTCCATTTTCACCGCGACGAATAGTTCGGGATCGTCCGTCGCGAGCCACGTTTCCAACGCCGCATCCCGATCCTCGCGGTCGTGCATGCGAACCCGCCCGCCGACCCCGAACTCCCGCAGCCGATCCACGAGCCGGTCCGCGATGGCGTACGAATGAGCGTGGACGATCCCCTTCTCGTCGACGTGATGGGTCATGAGCCGGACGACCAGGCGCGCGATCTTCGGCAGGGTCTCGTCGCGGTGCTCGTAGGTCATCTTGCCCTGCGTGACGTCGTACAGCGGCCGATTCTCGACCGGGAACGTGTGCGAAACGTCGACCAGCGCCGCGTCGTCCGGATCGAGTCCCACGCCACGACAGAACTCCTCCTTGTCGAGGATGGTCGCCGACAGCAGCGCGAACCGGTTGGCGCGGTCCCAGACCGTGTGCTGGAGGTAGCGTTCGGGATTCAGGGGTTTGATCGTTACTGAACTACTCTCGCCGCCCGCCTGGTCGGTGATCCACGTGCTCGCACTCCCCGGGTCCCGATAATCCGAAACGAACCAGTCGAGGTTCGAGATCAGCTCTTGGAGCCGGTCGCGCTCGGTGACCTCCGCGACGGTGAGTTCGTCGGCCCCAACGAGGGTGTCATTCCGGCGGCCACACCCCCCCGAGAGTCGGTCGGCAAAGCGCGCTGCGGCCTCGACACCGTCGATGTCGGGGACGGAGAGTTCGTCCCACATCGGCACCGTGTCAGGCCGAAGGTCGATGGTGGCGTACATCTCCGCCCACTCGGCGAGTCCGTGGGCCTCGTCGATCACGGCCACGTCGCGCTGGCCGAAGGCACCCGAGCCCGCGGTCTGCATGAAGTAGGCGAGCGTCATCGCCGCGACCTGGCGATTCGAGGCGATCGTGCGATCCGAAAAATAGGGGCAGCGGTGTTTGATCGAGCAGTCGAAACCCGTCTCGCGTGTACACGGCGCGCGGTCGACCGGCGTATCGGTTTCACCAGGCAGCAGACACGTGTAGTTGC
>PXSV01000106.1 GCA_003022685.1 Halobacteriales archaeon SW_9_67_24
GCGTCGTAGGGCAACACGGTGACGTCCGCGCCGCGTTCGAGCAGCGACGACCGGATCGACCCCTTCGCGCCGCAGTCGATCAGCGCGACCTCGTACGCTCCGCTGCCCTCGTAGTGTACTGGTTCGTCGACGCTGACTGCCGCGCCGATCTCGGTGTGCTCGCTCATCCCCTCGCACCGATCGAGCTCGGCGAGCGCGTCCTCGGGGCCCATACCTGTGCCGACGGCGATCCCACACTCCATCGCGCCCTCCTCGCGGACATCGGTCACGACGTCGCGGGTGTCGAGGTGGTCGATCGCGGGCACACCTTCCTCGCCGAGCCACTCGGCGACGTCGTCGGTGAGTTCGCGCGCGAGAACCGCCGTGGGCTGAACGGTCTCGGACTCGAAGCGCTCCTCCCGGACGCCGTAGTTGCCGATCAGCGGGTACGAAAACGTGAGTACCTGCTCGGCATAAGAGGGGTCGGTGAGGCTCTCCTCGTAGCCTGTATACGCAGTGGTGAACACCAGTTCGCCGCGGGCCGTGCCAGGCGCGCGCACACGCCCCGTCAGGACGCGGCCGCCCTCGATCGCCACGTAGGCGTCGGTCATTACGATATGCGCACGGAGGCGCCCCTAATAACCGTTGTGTTCGAAACAAGGTTACGATATTCGTAATCGTGAAGTGGGTCCCGCGAGGAGGGACGGCGATGGACGACCTCGATCGCCGTATCCTGAACGTTCTTCGACGCGATTCCCGGACTCCCTACACCGAGATCGCCGATCAGGTCGGGACTTCGGAAGGAACGGTCAGGAATCGTGTCGAACAGCTGATCGAGGACGGCACGATCGAGCGGTTCACCGTGACCACCAGAACCGGCAACGTCAAGGCGATGGTCGAGGTCGGCGTCGCGGTCGACGTCGATACCTCGGCGGTCTCAAAGCGGATGGCGGAGTGGCCCGAGGTGGACTTCGTCTGGCAAGTCTCGGGCGAGCAGGACGTCGTGCTCGTCGTGGATGCGGCCGATACGGGTGCGGTTAACGCACTGATCACCGAGGCTCGCGAACTCGATGAGGTGGTTTCGACGACGACGCGATTGATCCTCGACGAGCGCCTCGGATAGCTCCTACCGTCGTCAGTCGTCCTCCGGTGGTGCGCCGATCCCCGGCGTGGCCCACTCGGGACGGTCGAACCGCTCGCTCTCCTCGTGGACGTACCGGTAGAACCGGCCGATCAGCCGGTACGGCAGCCAGTCGTCGATCCGGGGCTCGATCCGGCCGTCCCGGATGGCCGCGACCACGTTCTCCGGCGTGGGATCGGCGACGTCGACCGCGGTGTACGCCCGCCCGACCTCCGGAGGATAGTGGACGTCGCTGCCGCCGGTCATCGGGAGGTCGTGTCGGTCGGCGAGCTGCTCGATCCACTCCCGGGTTCGTGGGTGTTTGCCGTTGACCTCGATGGCGTCGAACGACGCGTCGACCTCTCTGACCGTCGAGTTCCGGTAGGGGTGGGCGATGATCGCGGCACAGCCCCGGTCGTGGGCGATGTCGACGACCTCCGAGGGGGTGAGCTCCCCGCGAACCGTCTCGGTCGGGGGGTCGGGACCGATCACGAGTACGTGGCCCTTCGTGGTCGAGACCTCGATGCCGGGGATCACCGCGATGTCGGTGAGTTCGTCGTCGAACGAGCGGTGGTAGTCGTGGTTGGTGATGGCGACCCCATCGAGCCCACGGAGGCGTGCGGTCCCGGCGAGCAGCCGCGCCCCGAACGGGTCGTAGGCGTCGCCGAGCCGGCGGTGACCGTGGAAGAATCGCGTGTGTGCGTGGAGATCGATCCGGTACACGTCGGGGCGAGGGGCCGGCAGGACTTTGATGTTCCGTCCGCAATCGAGAGGACATGAACCGACGATCGGGACGCACGCCGCCGACTCGCGGACGACCCATCCACACGGACGGCGGCCACGACGCCGACTCCGAGGGAGCGTCGCGAGTGCTCGTCCTCAACCCGGTGAGCGGCAGCGCCGATCACGCCGAGCGGATCCGCGAGCTCGCCACCGATCACGACTTCGCGGTGCGGGAAACCACGGAGAGCGGCGACGCCATCGACTTCGCGCGCGAGGCGGCCGACGTCGATCTCGTCGCAGCCGCCGGGGGCGATGGGACGATCCACGAAGTGGTGCGGGGCCTCTACGAGGCCGACGCGCTCGATTCGACGACCGTCGGCGTCGTCCCCGCCGGGACGGGCAACAACTTCGCCGGCAACATCGGTGTCGAGGGCATCGAGGAGGCGTTCTCGGTGCTCGAAACCGGCGAGACGCGGCAGGTCGATCTCGGGATCGCGAACGGCCGGCCATTCGTCAACTCCACGATCGCGGGGCTGACCGCCAACGCGAGCTCCGAGACCACCGCCGAGATGAAGGACTCCTTCGGCGTGCTCGCGTACGTCGTCAACACCGTTCGAACCGCCGCCGACTTCGAGGGCCTCACGCTCGACGTCGAGACCGCCGCCGGCGACGACTCGTGGCGCGGCGAGGCGGCGTTCGTCCTCGTCGGCAACGGTCGCCGGTTCCCGGTCAAGGGCCAGACACAGGCCGATATGGAGGACGGCCAGTTCGAGGTCACGATCATCGAGGACCGTCCGACCGGGACGCTCGTCGGCGAGGCCACCCTCCGGCGGCTGCTGGGCACCGATACGTCGAACATCACCCGGCTCGAAACCTCCGGACTATCCATCTCGATCCACAATGGCGGGCCTGGCACGTTCAGCCTCGACGGCGAGATGCTCTCGGCGCGCGACCTCGATATCGAGGCCGAACGGGGCGCGCTCTCGCTTCAGGTCGGCGAGGGCTACGAGATCGACCCGCAGTCGTCGGAGTGACTGACCCACCGCCGGCCACGACCCTCACCGACACTGCGCCTCGTGGCCGCTCGGGCTCGTCACGATCGCCTCGGGAGTCGAAGCCACTTTGAGGCCCCTCCGCGAGACTCACCCATGAGCACGCCAGGGTCAGCCGACGCAGCGTCCGGTACGGCCCACCCGAACGCCGACCAGGACGTGATCGCGGTCAACGGCGACGACGAACCCCGGGGGACGGTCAACCGCCTCGACGTCTTCGATCAGGACGGACGGGTCCTGCTCGCCCAGCGCAGCCCCGACAAGCGCCTCTGGGACACCTTCTGGGACGGCACCGTCGCTTCTCATCCCGTCGAGGGCCAGACCCAGGTCGAGGCCACCCGCGGGCGCTTGGTCGACGAGCTCGGGATCACCGCCGACCAATACGAGGAGGTCCGGGTGACCGACCGCTTCGAGTACAAGCGCTACTACTACGACGAGGGCGTCGAACACGAGGTCTGCACCGTGTTGAAGGCCACCCTCTCAGATACCGACCTCGATCCCGACGAGAGCGAGGTCGCCGGCCTGCTGTGGGCTCCCTACGAGCACCTCCACGAGAACCCGCGGTGGTACCGCCAGCTCCGGCTCTGTCCCTGGTTCGAGATCGCGATGCGCCGCGATTTCTGAGCACCCACCTTTTTACTTCGTCGGGTGCGCTCGCTGCGCTCGCGCACCTCTCCTCGCAAAAATCTGGATCAAAAACACCCGCTCGCTCAGCCTGCGGCCTCGCTCGCGGTAGCACTACTGGCGTTTCCGCGACCACACAGCACCGCCGAAGCCCTCGCTCCCTTCTCGCCTTCATGGAGGATTGATTCTTGCTCCATGTCGCCATACACGATGGCATCGTCACATTCCCGGACGAAGTTCTCGACAGCCTCACCCCAGACCGGCTCGCTGGAAACGACCATAATCGAAGACTGTAGCCATATCTGTAAAGTAGTTAGGGAGGATTTGTGAATGATCTTTCCCAACACGTGCTCGGAGATGCAGTGCCCACAGCGTTCCGTAACCGTACAGCACTGCCTCCGCGGCTGCGCAGCACGTCGAAACTCCCGACTGCTCGCTGCGCTGCGCCCGCCGACTCGACCCCCGTGGGTTCCGGTGCAGTCATGACACCTGCGCACACACGGGACCCATGGGCATCGACGAACCCGACATCGATCCCGCAGCGTTCCTCGACGACGTGGAGATGCGCGTTGGCGAGATCGTCGCTGTCGAGACGTTCCCCGAGGCGCGAAAGGACGTCTACAAGCTCGATGTCGACTTCGGCAGTGAAACCCTCCAGTCGGCGGCCGGGCTGACGCGCTACGATCGTGACGAACTCCTCGGTCGTCAGGTCACCGCGGTCGTCAACCTCGGCACCGTCTCGATCGCGGGCTTCGAGAGTCAGTGTCTCGTGACCGGCGTCGACGCGGCCGACGGCGACGGCGTCGTGCATCTCCAGCCCGAGGGCGAGGTCGAAAACGGCGTGCGAGTGTACTGAAGCGTTGCGGCTGATAGTACGGATATGAGTGACGAATAAGACAAGCTCCCCGAGATCGACCTATTCAACGACAAGAACGACGTTCATGATATAGCCGGTGCGGAAACGGACAAC
>PXSV01000107.1 GCA_003022685.1 Halobacteriales archaeon SW_9_67_24
GAAGGTCCGATCGACCCCTCGATGAACGAACCACGCGTCGTCACGACCCGCTCCGCGTTCGCCGAAGTCGCCCACGAGGCTCCCCGAGCGGCGCGCGCGCCGGTCGAGATTCGAGTGAGCGTCGACAACCCGTTCCGTGCCTATCGGCGCGCACGCGATCGGGAACAGACGGAACGAGCCGACGGCGCGTACCTCGAAACGACCGGCGGCCAGGCGGGCTGGGGCTACTTCGCCACCGACCCGATACGACGAGTACAGGTCGGCGACACCCTCGAACCCCTCGGCGACGCCGACCCGTCGCCCTCGTTCGCGGAGCTCGCGGGGCTGCTCGACCGCGAGACGCTCGTCCGCGGCGACTGCGACGTACCCTACCCCTGTGGGGCGTTCGGCTGGCTCTCCTACGACATCGCCCGCGAGTTGGAGAACCTTCCCGATGCCACCGTCGACGACCGTGGATTGCCGCGCCTCCAGCTCGGGGTCTTCGATCGAGTGGCCGCCTGGGAGGCAGGGTCAGAGGACGAGACGACGCTCCGGGTGACGGCCTGTCCACGAGTCGGCGACGATCACGCCGCAGCCTACGAGCGGGGTTGCGAGCGTGCGCTCGAACTGGCCCGCGCCGCCGTCACGGGCGACCCGACCATCGACGGCGCACCGATCGACGCCGACGACGCCACCTTCGAGAGCGACTGCACCCCCGAAGCGTTCGCCGAGCGGGTGCGGCGGGTGAAGGAGTACGTCCGTGACGGCGACACGTTCCAGGCGAACGTCTCCCAGCGCCTGCGCGCGCCGGCCGCCGTCCACCCGGTGGCGGCCTTTGCTGCGCTCCGACGGGTGAACCCCGCCCCCTACTCGGCGCTGCTGGAGTTTCCCGGCGTGGACCTCGTGAGCGCCTCGCCGGAACTTCTCCTCGACGTAAACGGAGACGAACTCTTGACCGAGCCGATCGCCGGCACCCGACCGCGCGGCGACACCCCCGAGGACGACGCCGAGCTGGAGCGCGATCTCCTCGCGGACGAGAAGGAACGCGCCGAACACGCGATGTTGGTCGATCTGGAGCGCAACGACCTCGGGAAGGTGAGCAAGTACGGCAGCGTCGGCGTCCCGGAGTACCGCCGGGTCGACCGCTACTCCGAAGTGATGCATCTCGTCTCGCTGGTCGAGGGCCGCCTCCGCGCGGACCGGGACCTCGTGGATGCGGTCGCCGCGACCTTTCCCGGGGGGACGATCACCGGCGCGCCCAAACCCCGGACGATGGCGATCATCGACGAGGTCGAGGCGACGAGGCGCGGCCCCTACACGGGATCGATCGGCGTCTTCGGGTTCGACGGCCGCGCCACGCTCAACATGACGATCCGGACGCTGGTGCGCCGCGGCGAGGAGTACTTCCTCCGGGTGGGCGCGGGGATCGTCCACGACTCCGAGCCCGAGCGCGAGTACGCCGAGACAATGGACAAAGGCCGCGCATTGATCGCGGCGATCGACGACGCGCTCGGTGACCGTGGCGAGTTGGCGGTCGAGCGCGCAACCGCGGCGGACGGCGGTGCGTCCGGGGCCGATGATGGGGAGGCGGAAGAGCGATGACTCGAATCCTCGTGATCGACAACTACGACTCCTTTGCCTACAATCTCGTCCAGTACGCCGGCACGGCGGTCGATGCCCCCGAGAACGGCGAGATCGTGGTGCGGCGCAACGACGCGATCGACGTCGCGGGGGTTCGAGACCTGGACCCGGACGGGATCGTCGTCTCCCCGGGGCCGGGCACGCCCGCCGAGGCCGGGGTGTCGATCCCGGTGTTCCGCGAGCTCGATTACCCCACCCTCGGGGTGTGTCTCGGGGCTCCCCGAGACGTTCGCCGCCGGCCGGTATCACTCCCTTGCGATCGAGCGCGAGGACCTCCCCGACCCCCTCGCCGAAACGGCGCGATCCGAGGGTTTCGAGACGGCGGACGAGGACTCGCCGGCCGGAACCGACGGCGTCGTGATGGGCGTGCGCCACCGCGACCTCCCCCACGAGGGCGTCCAGTTCCATCCCGAGAGCATCCTGACCGACGTCGGAATGACGATGCTGGAGAACTTCGAACGGCGGTGCCGCCCGGGCGATCGGTAGTCAGGGTGCTCATACTGTCGGACAGAGATGATCGAATATCGTGCGGCGGTGAATCGCTAGACGGTGGATGGATATTCCTTCCAAATCCTGACGCGACTCTATCCGACAGTATCAGCCCTCGGGTCCGCCCGGCGCTCGGCCGCGCCACGTTCGAGACGAGCATGGCGCTGTGACCGGGCCGACGCCACCTGGGATGGGGATGATCGCCGCTACGAGCATCCCAACACGCTCGAAAACCGACGTCGCCGATGACCTCGGGTTTTCCGGGTTTCCGACTCGACCCTGTTGGCGCTCGCGTCGACGACCGTGACACCTCGCAGGAGCATCGACCCGTCGACGACCCCCGGTATAAACGGGTGGCGATGTTAACTCTTTCATTTATGATCCGGAGGAACGCTATTCGAGGGCGATGGCAGAATCCGAACCACCGTCAACCGAACGCGATTCGCATCCGAACCACCCGAACGTCGACCAATCCGACCGCGTGCTCCCGCGGAACCTGCGCCAGTCGGGCGATCCCGGCATCCGCATGCTGGTCTCGACCCGGGTTCGCAAGTCGCCCTTTTTCCACAAGTCGTTCAACGAGGAGGGCGCATGGCGCTGCACGGTCTACAACCGAATCTACCACCCTCGAGGGCTGGTCGAGCCCGAGGACGGCGGCGCGATGGCCGAGTACGAGGCGCTGACCGAGGCCGTCACGCTGTGGGACGTCGCCGTCGAGCGCCAGATCCGCGTAAAGGGCCCCGACGCGGAGGCGCTCACCGACTACGTCATCACCCGGGACGCGACCGAGATCGAGACGATGCACGGCAAGTACGTCATCCTCTGCAACGAGGACGGCGGCGTGCTGAACGATCCGATCCTGCTGCGCGTCGCGGACGACGAGTTCTGGTTTTCGATCTCCGATTCGACGCTGATGCAGTGGCTCGAAGGCGTGAACGTCGGCAAGGACTTCGACGTCGAGATCGACGAGATCGACGTCGCGCCGATGCAGATCCAGGGCCCGCGCTCGGAGGACGTGATGATCGAGGTCGTCGGCGAGGAAGTCTCCGAGATCCCCTATTACGGCCTGATGGAGGCCGAAATCGACGGCTGTCCCGTACTCGTGAGCCAGACCGGCTTTTCGGGCGAGAAGGGCTTCGAGATCTACGTGAAGAACGCGATGGAGAACGCCGAGCGAGTGTGGGACCCCGTACTGGAGACCGTGAAGGACCACGGCGGGATGCAGATCGCGCCTGGCCACCACCGTCGGATCGCGGCGGGTATTCTCTCGTGGGGCCAGGACGTGGACCACGAGACCTCGCCGTTCCAGGTCAACCTCGGCTACCAGGTTCCCGACGACAAAGAGGGCGACTACGTCGGGAAGGAGGCACTCGAAGCCCAGCAGGAGCAGATCGAGAACGGCGAGTACCCGTTCAACCTCAAGATGGTCGGACTGAAGATGGCGGGCGAGCCGATCCGGGACTACGCGCCCGACTTCTGGCTCGTCTCCGATCCCGAGACGGGCGAGGAGTGTGGCTACATGACCTCGCCGTGGCACAACCCCGAGATGGACACCAACATCGGGCTCGGCTTCGTGCCGGCGGCAAAACTCCAGCAGGAAACCGACGCGGCGCTCAACGACGAGATCTACGAGGAGGACCTCGACATCGAGTTTCAGGTGCATCTCCCCGACGAGTACGCCGAGGAGCCGGGCGAGCCCGTGTACGCCACGGTGGCCGAAGTGCCGTTCAAGGAGTCGGTGAACCCGAGCGCGCGCGAACAGGCCAAGCTGAACGCGCGAAAGGACGCCGCGTCCGAATAGGTTCCGCTCGCCTCATAGGATCGGTTGTAACCGGTTACCGGTTACAATCGACCCTGTCAAAGGGACACTCTAATCAGTTCTGGTATCCGTGCACTTGGTGCACGCTGTTATTTCGAACCGTGCGCCGCCTGCGGAGGCCTCGGCAATCGAGATCTCCCACCCGTGCGCGTCAACGATCTCTTTGACGATCGGGGGGCCGGAGCCAATGTTGCCCTGCACCGTGGAGTACGCCGACTCGAAGACGTCGTCTCTGATTTGCTCGGGAACACCGGGGCCATCATCTGCGACGTAAAAATCCGTTTTCGATCTCCCCGACCGTGATCGTCACGCTGTCTCCCCCGTGATCGATGGAATTTCGAATGAGATTCTCGAAGAGTTGCTGTACCCGGCTCCGATCCCCGACAACGGTCCGGTTGATGTCGGTATGGAGCGTTGCCTGGCCCGTTTCGACGGTCCTCCAACACCGTTCGACGATCTCCGAGACATTGATCGGCTCGGTCTCGGCAACGCTCCGTCCCTCGCGCGCTAACGTCACACCGGTCGTCGACGAGCGTCTGGCAGCGGTCGAGTGCGGTCTCGGCCTCGGCGAGATGCTCGCTATCGCAGTCACCCTTGGCCAGTCCCAGACGACCGTCAATCATGTTCAGCGGGCTTCGGGGTCGTAGCTGGCGACGCTTGCGAACTCTTCGAGCCGCTCGTTCTGCCGCTGGAGTTCGGTTTCGCGTTCGCGCTGCTCGGTGATGTCCTGCGTGATGTAGAGCCCGCCGATCACCTCGCCCTCGTCGTCACGGATCGGGGCCGTCTGGAGGGTGTACACGTGGTTCTCGTAGGTGAGTTCCACCGTTTCC
>PXSV01000108.1 GCA_003022685.1 Halobacteriales archaeon SW_9_67_24
GGCGCTCTGCGATCGCCTCGATGTCGACCTGTTCGCCCCGCTCTGGCAACGCGATCCGCGCACGCTCGCCGACGAAATGCTCGACGCTGGATTCGCAATTCGCGTGATCGCGGTCGCCGCTCGCGGCCTCGACGAGATCGATGCCGATGCTGTCGGCGGCGAGACCGGCGAGGTCGGTCGCCGGAACGTGATACATGTACGACTCGGCGTCGGCGTGAACGGTCACCAGGCGGGCGACCGGGAGCCTGCGGCGGAGCGCGCGGTACAGCGCCCACGAGGAGTCCTTACCGCCGGAAAAGAGGCTGACCCACGCGCCGTCGTCCGTCATGCGTTCGCTACCGTGTCCGGCGTGAAACCTGCTGTGATCGGGCCGGAAGTCATCGATCCCGTTCGGGTGGTCCCACAGGGACGGAACGTGGCCGGTCGAGACCCGAAAATTAACCATCCCGTGTCAGCTATGAGAGCCAGTGAGTCGACAGCGCTCGGGGAAACGCACGTGGCTCGCGGTCGCGCTGGCACTGGTCTACCCCGGGGCGGGCCACCTCTACCTCCGCGAGGGGGTTCGTGCGCTGCTGTGGTTCGGGCTCGTGTTCGTGACCACCGCACTCTCGGTTCCTGCCTCGGCGATCCCCGACTCCGGCGAACTCTCGATCGAGACGATCATGGCGGCCAGCCAGGCGCTACCGACGGCGGCCAGCGTCGCCATCGTCGCCCTCTCCGTGCTCAGCACGGTCGATGCCTACCGACTCGCACGCGAGCGCAACCGTCGTGTGAAGGGGGCGTCGGCCGACGAACCCGACACCGGCGGGCAGTGCCCGCACTGCGGCCGCGAGGCCGACACGGAGTTCGAGTTCTGCCAGTGGTGTGGCGAACCGCTCGACGCCGACGGTTCGTAGCTCCCGCCGACGGCCGTGCGCGGGATAGAAGCGCGTGGAGACCCAACGGTTGGCATGGGATACGCCTGTCCGGTCTGCGAGACGCCCCAGGCCGACGCGCGCCACCTCGCCAACCACCTCGCCTTTACCGCAATACTCGGCGACGACGACCACGAGGCGTGGCTTGACGAGCACGCACCCGGCTGGGCCGATAGCGGCGAGGACGACCTCGCCGATCGTATCACCGAGTACGCCGAATCGGCGGAGTTCCCCCAGGTCTTCGAGGACACCACCGGCCACGACCACCGCGACCGCGACAGCGACGACCCCCGTCCGGGCGAACTCTTCGAGGAGGGAAACGCCGAGGCAGAGTTGTCACGGACTAGGGGACCAGGCGCACGGGGCGGTGCTGATCTCGACGCCGAGACCGCCGCGGCCGTCGAGGAAGCCCGCGAGATGACGAGGCAGGCGAACGGGGACGACGGCGACGTCGAGAGCGATGACGATACGGCCGAGGACGGTACGGCCGACGACGGCGACGGAGACGAAAACGGGTAACTACCCACCGGCCGAACCGCCGCCATGCACACCGAGAGGCGGTTCTCGCCAGAAACGGTCACAGCGGCCGAGGAACGGTTCGACGCGCTCGGGCCGACCGCTCAAACCGTGGTCCGGGAGGTCGCGACCGCGATGGAGTTCGACAAAGCGGAGTACGACGAGCGCGTGACGAACGAGGTGGTCGAGCGCGCGCGGAACGCGCTGTTCGCTTCGTCGCTCGCGGTGCAGGTCGGCTCGCGCGAGGAGTTCGATGCCTGGTGTGAGGACCACCCCGACTACGAGGTGACGGTCGCGGGCAGCGAGAACGTCGATCGCGTGGCGTGGCACGCCGCCCCGTTCGCCGATCGTGCCGTGGCCGCGACGTTCGCCGAGGAGGAGCGTGCGGCGGTCGAGACGCTGCGCCGCCAGGCGTTCGGGCGGCTCTACCGCGACCGGTTCTGACTCACCTGCTCGAAGCCCGTAGGGACGGAGCGCCACCGTTTAGCGCCCCGCGAGCGCAGGGAGTGCATGACCGAGCGCGAGCACGACCACGACTGGTCCGTCGTCGAGTCAGAAGTCGAATACGAGACTGGGTGGTACACCGGCGGATACGACCTCGTCGAACAGCCCGACGGCAGCACGAAGAAGTACTACTGGGCAGAACTCCCGCCGGCGGTCGTCGTGGTTGCCCGAGCGGACGAGGAGATCGTGTTCGTCGACCAGTACCGCCCGGCGATCGGCGAGGGGTGCCTCGAACTCCCGGCGGGGATCGTCGAGGACGGCGAGTCCGCGAGCACGGCGGCCGCGCGCGAACTCCGCGAGGAGACCGGGTTCGATCCCGCCGGCGTCTCGATCCTGGAGGACTTTTGGGTGGCAACGGGCGTGCTCCGCCACCGCCGGGCGATCGCGTTCGCCGAGGGGCTCGAACCCGTCGATCGGAACCTCGACGACAACGAGTTCCTCACTGTCACGTCGATCCCGGTCGACGAGGCACTCGGGGTCGCGCGTGCGGAGCCGGCGAACGACGCCACGATCGAGGGGCTGCTCCTCGCGCGCGAAGAAGGCCTGCTGTGACGACCGAGCCGTGGGAGCGGGACGACCCCGCGTGGCCGGTCCACGACGCGGTCGTGGCATGGGAGACACCCTTCTTCGAGGGCGGCTACGACGTCGTCGAGCGTCCGGATGGCGAGCGCGCGAACTACTACTGGCTCCAGCCCTCGAACGCGGCGATCGTCCTCGCGGTCACGGGCGACGACGAACTCGTGCTCGTCGAACAGTACCGCCCGCGACTCCGGGCGCACACGATCGGGCTCCCAGCAGGCGGAATCGAGGCCGACGAGGAGCCGGCGGCGGCCGCACGCCGCGAACTCCGCGAGGAGACCGGGTATCGCGCTGGGGAACTCTCATACGTCGAGTCCTACGTTCCCTCCGGGTGGACTAGGTATGTCCGCCACGTCTTTTTCGTCACGGGCGTCGAGCCAGGCACGCCGACACCCGACGATGGCGAGTTCGTCGAGACCACGACGGCCCCTGTCGACGAGATCCTCGATATCGTCCGTTCGCGCGGCGCCGTCAACGGGCTCGCGCTCACGCCGCTCTTGCTCGCTCGCGAGGACGGACTGCTCTGATAGGGTCGGTTGGAAATCCTTGGGATCGACCGCACGACGG
>PXSV01000109.1:0-10027 GCA_003022685.1 Halobacteriales archaeon SW_9_67_24
GAGGGCTTCGGCGGTGCTGTGCGGTTGCGGAGGTGTTGGCGATCGAACCGCGAGCGAACGGATGTGAGCGAGTGGGCCGACGACTGACCGCAGGGAAAGAGGAGGCTTTTGATCCACATTTTGCCAGCGAGCGAGTCGGCGAAGCCGATGAGCGAGCGCAGCAAAAGGTGGGGATCAACAGCTAGTTAAACCACGATTCCATAGCGCTGCCATGGTCGAGATGCTCGGTCTCTCCATCGGGATTCTCGCTGTGCTCGTCATGGTCGCACTGCATTTCTCGCCAGGCACCGAGCGGGTCATCCCGGACGACATCTCCCAGGACGTGCTTGAACACCGTGCCGAGAGCGTCCCCGAAACCGACTTCCCCGAGCCGATGAACCGCTCGATCGGCGGCGGGGCCGCCCCGGCCGGCGCGGTCGGCGGTGGCGGCGAGGCCAAGGGCGAACTCGCGGAAGGCGAGGCCAAAGAGGAGGAACCCAGCCCGGCCGAGATCCCCGACGACGAGGCCGAGAGTTTCGACATCGAGTACCTGAAGGAAGGCGAGACGATCGAGGTCAAGGAGAACGAGCCCCTGCTGGACGCCGGCGAGGACGAGGGTTGGGACCTGCCGTACGCCTGCCGCCAGGGCCAGTGTGTCTCGTGCGGTGGCCAGGTCACCGACGGTCCCGCCGAGGATTTCTTGACTCACGACGGCCAGGAGATGCTCGACGAGAGCGAACTCGACGACGGGTACACCCTCACCTGTGTCGCCTACCCGACCGCCGACTTCTCGCTCGAAACGGGCGAGACGCCCTGACCGGCGCGGGCGACTTTCACAACGACTAAATCGGCATCGGCGTTACCGACGATCGTGGGCGCGTAGCTCAGTGGATAGAGTTCTTGGTTCCGGACCAAGACGTCGCGGGTTCGAATCCCGTCGCGCCCGTGAGCGAGGAGCGACGCGACGAGCGAACCGGCACGGATTTGAATCACGCAAACCGAGCGAAGCGAGGTTTGCACCGGGTTCAAATCCCGTCGCGCCCGAATGCCCTTTTACTGTGCTACGAGACGGCTTCGCCGTCTCGGCATCTTCAAAAGAGCCTTCGGCTCTTTTGGACCTCGCGGGACCGAAGGTCCCGCTCAGTGACGAAAGACGCCAGAGGCTTCTTTCGAACCACGTCGGGTGCGCTCGCTCGCCCACCTCTCCTCGCAAAAAGCTACGCTGAAAACTTCTCGCTCGCTCACTCCTTCGGAGTTCGCTCGCGGTACACGCTCCTCGCGGTCGCGCACCGAGACGGTGGCTGCCTCCTCCTCGGTGTCGCCGACGATCAGCATGTACGGCACCCGATCGTCGTGGCCCGCCCGGATCTTCCGGCCGACCGTCCACGACCGGGTCTCGACCTCGGTTCGGAACTCGTCGAGTTCTGCCGCGACCGACTCAGCGTAGTCGACGTTGTCGTCGCTCACCGGCAGCACGCGGACCTGCTCGGGTGCGAGCCAGAGCGGGAAGTCGCCCTTGAAATGCTCGATCAGGACGCCCATGAACCGCTCGAAGGTTCCGAGGAGCGCGCGGTGGATCGTCACCGGCCGGTGTTCCTCGTTGTCCTCGCCGACGTAGACCAGGTCGAGGCGCTCGGGGATGTTGAAATCGACCTGTACGGTGCCGATCGTCCACTCGCGGCCGAGCGCGTCTCGGGCGTCGAGGCCGATCTTCGGCCCGTAGAAGGCTGCCTCGCCGTCCTCGATCTCGTAGTCGAGGCCCTCGGTTTCGAGCGCGCTCGCCAGCGCGCCGGTTGCCTGGTCCCAGATCCCGTCGCTGCCGATGGCGTTGTCGCCCCTCGTTTCGAGCTTGTAGAGCACTTCGAAGTCGAACTGTCCGTAGATCTCCTCGATTACCCGGAGGGTCCGAGTGATCTCGCCTTCGAGCTGATCGGGACGGACGAACGCGTGCCCGTCGTCCTGGGTCATACCCCTGACCCGGAGCATCCCCGAGAGCTCGCCCGATTGCTCGTTGCGATAGACGGTGCCGAACTCCGAGTACCGCATTGGGAGATCGCGGTACGACCACCGCTCGCGGTCGTAGAGGTAGGCGTGGTTCGCGCAGTTCATCGGTTTCAGGCCGTACTCGAAGTCGTCCTGCTCCCACGCGAACATCTCGCCCTCGGCGGTGAAAGTGTCGTAGTGGCCCGTCGGTTTCCAGATCTCGGTCTTGTTGAGTTCGGGCGTCCAGACCTCCTCGTACCCGAGTTCGTCGTTCATCTCGCGGATGTACTCCTCCAGCTCGCGGCGGATCGTCATTCCGTCGGGATGGTAGTGGACGCTGCCAGGCGAGTGATCGGGGACGCTGAAGAGGTCCATTGCCTGGCCGATCTTGCGGTGGTCGCGTTCCTTGGCCTCCTCCCGCCGGTCGAGGAACTCCTCCAGGTCGTCCTCGCTCGGGAACGCCGTCCCGTAGACTCGCGTGAGCGATTCGTTGTCCTCCTCGCCGCGCCAGTACGCCGCGGAGGTTTCGAGCAGCGCGAACCCGCCGATCTCACCCGTGGAGGCGACGTGTGGGCCCTGGCAGAGATCGAAAAAGTCACCCTGTTCGTAGAAGCTCACGGGGTCCTCGCCCGCCGCCTCCTCGGCGAGGATGTCGCGCTTGAAGCGATTGTCCTCGTAGATCTCGAACGCCTCCTCGCGGGGGCGCTCGACCCGCTCGATCGGGAGGTCCTCGTCGATGATCTCCTCGGCTTCCTCGGCGATCGCCGCCAAGTCCTCGCTGTCGAGGTCGAGGTTCGCAATGTCGTAGTAGAAGCCCTCGTCGGTCCACGGCCCGATGGTGAGTTTCGCCTCGGGGTGGAGCCGCCCGAGCGCCTGGGCGAAGACGTGAGCCGCGGAGTGTCGGAGCACGTCGAGATACGCCTCGCTGTCCTCGGTCACGATTTCTAGGCGAGCGTCCTCGGTGAGCGGTTCGGCCGCGGCGACGAGATCGCCGTCCACGACCCCGGCGATCGTGTCGTTCCCCAATCCCGGGCCGATCTCGTAGGCCACGTCCTCGACCGTCGAACCGGGCTCCATCGGGAGTTCGGAACCGTCCGGCAGCGTCACGACGACATCGCTCATGGGATCGGTAGGTCCCACACCCGGGATAAGCCTGTTGAGACGACCTCACTCGGTTTCGTCACCGATACCGCCGCGCTCGCGGGCGTCGCGGTCGCCGCGTCGGCTGCCCACCCCGCGCGGTTCAGACCGCCGTGCCCGAAAGCCGGAGGAGCTGTGCGGCGCGATCCGCCGTGGCGAGCAGCACCTCTTGGAGGGTGGGCGGCGCGTCGATCCGGAGGTCCGCGAGAACTGACTCCGGCAGCCAGAGCGTGTCCTCGGGCACGCCATCGCCCCCACCGACCGCGAGGTGACTGGTCTCGATCTTCATCACGAGCGGGAGGTCGGTGCGCTCGATTCCCTCGCCCTCGGCGTACAGCGCCGCGTTGAGCCGCTCGTGGGTCGTCCGCTGGATGAGCGCGCGCGACCCGTCGTCGGGATGCGGTTCGATGGAGAGCCGGCCGAGGTAGTAGCCGCGCGAGAACCGTTCGAACATGCTGTTCGTTTGCATGTACCACGCTACCAGTAATAAGCCTTCCCCGGCAGGGGCATGGCGACCCGGCGGCCACGAGGGCGTCGACCCGACTATCGGGCCCCCCAATCCGAGATGCCGAGCACCACGTCGCACTCCGGACACGTCCAGACTTTGGGAGTGCTCGCCGCGCTCGCCTGTTCGAGTCGTTCGGCCCACACGGTGATGTCGGCCTCGCAGCTGGGGCACGTTGCCATGGCCCGTGATAGCACTCGTTGATACTTGTAGGTTCGGGCACCTGCGGTTTTCACCGTTGGATCGTCGAGCGGGCGAACCGATCGTGGTATCACTCCACAGGGCCGTCGAGTCGCGCTGGGGCGAACGAGGAACACACGCCGCCGGATGAACGGTCTGCGTGGATCTGGGACGGCGACGTTCGACGAACGAAGCACCGCGAGTTCGATACTGAACGGAGCGAACGGCCGTCGGACTTTTGTTCCGGTCCGTCGAAGGAGTGCGCAGTGAACGCGAACGTCGTTGCGATACTGTTGATTCCGATACTACTCGGCGGGATGATGGGGGCGAGTATTGGTTCCCAGCCCGGGACCACGACCGAAAGCGCCCGACCGGCCACGGGGGAGGAGTTCGGCGGGGAGATCACGGTGTTCATGCAACAACACACCGCCAGGGCCAACGGCTCGATCGACTCGGGGATGTGGCTCGCCGCGTTCGAGAGCGCCGAGAGCCAGTCGCGCAAGCGCGCACTTGTCGAGCAACGGGCCACGACGCTCGGCGTCCGGCTCGATCGTGTCGAGGAGCGGGTCGGCGCGTTCAGCCCGACGAAGACCAACCGTTCGGTTCGCCACCGGGCGAAGCGGGCACGGATCGCAGCCGACGTCGCGGCGCTCCGAACGGCGATCAGCGACGCCAAGACCGCCGCGGCGAGGGAGGGCGTGAACGCCTCCAGGTTGGACCGGCTCGCGAACCCGGACACTCGGCGAGAGAGAACGGCGAGGGGCCGTTTCGGGAACTGTGGCGGCGTAGCGATGATCTCTCACCGAGCAGTGACGCGGCTCGCCGCGGGCGCTCGTAGAGTCATCCTTTTGTCCGTGCGGCACTAACCACAGGTAAATGGACTCAGCGGCGTTGCTCGACCTCCTCGGCAACGAAAACCGCCGGCGAATTCTCCGGCTGCTCGCGAGGCGGCCGTGTTACGTCACCGAGATCAGCGAGTCGCTCGGCGTGAGTCCGAAGGCAGTGATCGATCACCTCCGGAAGCTCGAAGAGGGCGGTCTCGTCGAGAGCCGGGCCGACGAGGGTCGCCGGAAGTACTTCCGGATCTCGCGGAACCTCCGGCTCGAAGTCAACGTCTCGCCGTACGGCTTCGGCGCGAAGAGCGCCTACCCGGCGAGTTCGAGCCTCGATCTCACGACCTGTCGGTACGTCTCGATCGACGTCTCGGCGAGCGACACCAGCGACCTCGCCGAACTCGCCGACGACCTCCAGCGGCTCGATCAGCTGGAGGACGAGCTCTCGCTGGCCCAGCGGTGGGTCCAGGGCCGGCTCACGTCGCTGCGCGACGCGCTCACCGACCGGATCGAGGAGGGGCTCGCGGCCGACCAGGCGACGTTCGCGGATCACGGCGACGCGCGCTTCTGTGCGGAGGTCCTCGGCGCGATCGAGGCCGGGGCCGACACGGCCGACGGGATCGCCGAACACCTCGGCGTGCCGTTGCCGGTGGTCGAGGACGCGCTCGGTCTGCTCTCAACCCACGACCTCGTTCGCCGCGAGGACGGCCACTGGACCATCGAATGACGCTCAACGGTAGCGACGTCTGCTACAGCTCGCGAGTCAGCCCGTCGCGGAGGTCACGGCCGAAGTAGTGGCCGACGAGACCGGCGACCAGGCCGACGCCGGCAGTCACGGCGAGTATTGCGAGCACCGGGAGGCCGCCGATCGCGAGGAGGGTGACGCTACTGAGTGCCGACCAGCCGCCGGTGACGGCCGCGCTCGCCACGCCGGTCTCGGCGTAGTAGCTCCGATCGCCGACGAGTCCGAGCGCGAACGTCGCGACGAACACGCCGACGAACCCGAGCACGTCGCTGACGAGCGGCAGCGGGACGACCCCGCCGAGCGCCACGCCGACCGCCGTGAACGCGAGCGCCACGAGAAAGGCCCGTGGCGAGAACACACCGCTCACGCGCTCGCGGAGCCCGGATCCACCCTGGTCGGTCCTGCGCGACGCGCGCCGCTGGCCGGCGTCGCGGTCGGCCGTCGTTGAGTCGGCCGTACCGGTGCTGGAGCCGGTCGTCGCATCGCCGTCGTCGGCCGTGATGTCGTCGACGTCGGCGAGGAGGTCGTCGACGTCGCGGGTTTGCGTACGTTCGCCACCGCTGTCGGCCATGTCGTCCCTCGGTCACCCACGGGCATGGGCTTTTCCCTGCGACGAGAGCCATGGCCGGGGACCGATACGACCCAACCGCTAAGCCGGTCGGACTCATGTGTCATCCCGTGTCGCCGGATCTCGATACGCCGGGCGAACTCGCCGGGCTCGACCTCCGAAACCGGCTCTATCGCGCGCCGCTGCTCGAATGTGCCGGCGAGGGGCCGGACGCGGTCGACCGGCTGATCGACGAACTCGAACCCGCGGCGGCCGCGGGCGTGGGGTTGATCTGTCAGGGCGCGATGCCGGTCCGACGCGAGGACGGTCGGGTCGCACCCAACATGACCCACCTCGCCGGCCCCGAGCGCGCCGAGGACCTCCGGCGGCTCACCGACGCGATCCACGACCACGGCGCACGGATCGTGGCCCAGCTCGACCATGGAGGTATTCGCACGCTCGAAACGTGGCACCGGCCGTATCGTGCGGAAAACCCCGACCTCCGGCAGCTCGCGGTCTCGGAGCCGCCACGACTCCTGCGCCTCGCCGAGCGGGCCGGTCTCCTCGACTACGACCTCGACGTGCTCTCGACGGCCGACGTCTACGACCTCGCTGCCGACTTCGGGCGGTCGGCGGAGTATGCGGCCACGGCGGGCTACGACGGGGTCCATCTCGCGGGTGCGAACATGGGGATCGTCCAGCAGTTCCTCTCGCCGTACTACAACCGTCGATCGGACGAGTTCGGCGGGTCGTTCGAGGGACGAGTCCGCTTTCTCGAACTCGTTCACGACGAGATCCGCGAGCGGGTCGGCGACTTCCCCGTGATGACGAAGGTCCCGATCGAGACGGCCGCCCCACCCCTGGTTCGGCCACGGCTTTCGCTCGCGGCGGGGATCCGGATCGCCGAGTGCGCCGAACGGATCGGGTACGACGCCGTGGCCCCGGTACGAGGGTCGACGTTCTGGGATCTGAGCCTCGTTCGCGGCGAGCATCCCGAGCAGGCGTGGGGCGACGATCGGCTCGAGGACGACTACGCGGCGGTGTTCGGCGGGCGAGTCAGGGCACGCCTCGTCGCGCTTGCGAACCGTCTCCAGGCGCAGTTTTACGACTTCGAGTCGGCGTGGAACGCCGATCTCTGTCGGCGGATGCGTGAGGCGACCTCGCTGCCGGTGCTCTGTGAGGGTGGGGTCCGGGGGCGGCGGGAGATGGACTCGCTTCTGGGATCGGCCTGCGACCTGGTTGGCGTCGGCCGGCCCTTCTACGCCGAGCCGCGCCTGCCGGCCAGGCTGCTCGATGTCGACACGAACGCCGCGTCGGAGCCGGCCGAGGACCCACACGCGGTCTGCGAGAACTGCAACAACTGTGCCGTCCCACAGGTGGCCGGCGCACGCGGGGTCTGTCGGACGCCGAGCGTGATGAGGGAGGCCGGCGAACTCCGGCGGGCCGGGGCGTACGAGCGGTCCTCGAACGACGAACACGATGGATCGAGCACGTCACGGACGGAGTAGCGTTCTCGACTACTGATGGCGGAGGTCCTGATACTGTCGGACAGAACTGTCTCGGAAACGATGCCGGAATATCCAGTTGCTGTCCGACGTCTTCAGCCAGTCGATATTCACGTATTTTGTCCGACAGTATGAGCAGTGACCCACCCCAACTCCTATATCATGTCGCATACAAGACCGGTCAATGAAGCGAGCACGGGTGGTTGGACTGACGCTCGCTGTCATCGGCGCGGGACAGGCAGCGCTGGCACTCTCGCCCGGTGAGCCAAGCGGTGAGTTACTGCTCGTTCTCTCCGGACTTCTCACCGCCAACGGGGTGGTAATGGCGTGGCGGCCCGACTGGGTGGACGGCACGTACTCGAGCGGTCGGCTCCAGCGAGATGCAGGGATGCCGTGGTTCCTGCTCGGTGGGGTCGGTGTGACGATCGGTCTGTTTGCACTCGCCATCGCCGTCGGGAGCACGGTCGGGTTATAAGACGGGTCGAGACGGCTGACCGGCGAACGGATGGGTTGAAGTCCGGCGAAGGGGAATACTGCAGGTATGAACCCGGGAGATCGCGTCCGCCTCACGCGCGACGGGCGGACCCACGAGGGCGTGCTGTTGCCGTCGACGACCGACGACCACGCCGTGCTCAAACTCGACGGCGGGTACAACGTCGGGATCGAGCGCGCGGACGCGACCGCCGAGGTCGTGGAGGCGGCCGTCTACAACGTCAACGACGACGGAATCGAGGACTCCTCGGCGGTGGCGTTCGACGACGATCTGCCCACCGTGGCGCTCATCTCCACGGGCGGCACGATCGCCTCGACGGTCGATTACCGGACCGGCGCGGTGACCGCACAGTTCGACGCCGAGGACGTGCTCCGGGCGGTGCCGGATCTCGCGGGGCGGGCGAACTACCGGGGCCGGGTCGTGGCGAACATCCTCTCGGAGAACGCCACCCCCGACATCTGGCAGGACCTCGCGGGCGCAGTCGGCGAGGAGATCGAGGCCGGTGCGGACGGCGTGGTCGTGATGCACGGCACCGACACGATGCAGTTCTCCGCGAGCGCGCTCGCGTTCATGCTCGATACCCCCGTGCCAGTAGTCTTTACGGGCAGCCAGCGCTCGGCCGACCGGCCCTCCTCGGACAACGTGATGAACGCGGTCTGTGCGGTCGAGGCAGCGAAAAGCGACTGTGCGGAGGTCCTGGTCTGCATGCACGCGAGCGACTCGGACGACCGGTGTGCGCTCCACCGGGGGACGAGGGTCCGGAAGAACCACACCTCCCGGCGGGACGCGTTCGAAACGATCGGCGCCGACCCGCTCGGCACGGTCGCGTACGGCGACAACGACGACTCCGAGGACGCGATCGACGTGCGCTTCCGGCGCGAGCACACGGAGCGCGGCGCGGTCGATCTCGAGGTCGCGCCCGCCCTCGAAACCGACGTCGAGTTGGTGAAGTTCACGCCAGGCACCGGCGAGGCGGTGCTCGACGCGGCCGAGGGCAGCGCGGGGCTCGTGATCGAGGGCACGGGATTGGGACACGTCCACACCGACTGGATCCCACAGGTTGCGGCGCTCGTCGAGAGCGGGACCAGCGTGGTGATGACGAGCCAGTGTCTCGATGGGCGGGTCTGCGATCGGGTGTACGACACCGGGAGGGACCTTCTCGACGCGGGCGTGATCGAGGGCGAAGACCTCCTGCCGGGCACCGCGAAGGTCAAGCTCATGTGGGCGCTGGCGAACGCAGAGGACGTCGCGGCGGCGATGGGGACGCCGATCGCCGGCGAACTCACCGAACGGTCGGTGCCGCCCGAAAACCAGATCGAGGGGGCGCGGTGACGTGAGCGCGACCGACGTCACGATCCGCCAGGCGCGGCCCGACGATTACGAGGCGGTCGCCAGTTTCACCCGCGAAACGTGGGCCGACCGCGACGGCGGCGATTACATCCCCGAGATCTACCACGAGTGGATCGCGGGCGACGGCGACCGCCAACGGACCTTCCTCGCCGATGCCGGCGACGACGCCGCGGGGATCTGTCAAGGAGTGCTGCTCTCCGAGCACGAGGCGTGGGCCCAGGGAATGCGGGTCAACCCCGACTATCGGGGCGAGGGACTGAGCACGCAGCTCAACAACGCACTCTTCCGATGGGCACGCGAGCGCGGCGCAAGCGTCGTCCGGAACATGGTGTTTTCGTGGAACGCCGCCGGCCTCGGCGGGTCGCGCGCCGTGGGTTTCGCGCCGCTGTGTGAGTTCCGGTGGGCACACCCCGAGCCCGATCCCGACGCGGCCCTGCCGAAGCCGTACACGGTCGCCGCCGACCCAGGTGCCGCATGGAGCTGCTGGCGGCGTTCGGACGCCCAGAGCGCGCTTTCCGGTCTCGCACTCGACGCCGACGAGTCGTGGGCGATGTCCGAACTCACCCGCGAGGACCTCCACCGTGCGGCCGACGAAACGCGAGTGTTCGCCGTCCGCTGCGAGGACGGCACCACAGCGGACGGCGAAGCCGACCGCGAGGACGAGCGAACGCGGGCGATGGCCCACCGGGTGCGCGATTACGAACGGGAGAACGACGGCGAAACCGAACGCTGGGCCGAGTACGGCGTCGGCGCGTGGACCGACCTCG
>PXSV01000109.1:10080-28799 GCA_003022685.1 Halobacteriales archaeon SW_9_67_24
TCGAGGTGGGCGAGAACCCCGACTTCGTGCTCGAAGCCACACTCGGCTGATCGCCTGAGAACGGAACGGCGATCGACCATCCGGGAGGGTGAATACAAAAAACTGTATTTTCGAACCGGCGACGACCCGATCCGGATGAGCGCTGACAGCGATCGAGGGTCGAAGGTCGAGGATTGTCCGAGCGGGATGGTCCGTTCAAACCACGAAGCGATCCGAATTCGTTCGTATTTCGGACAACGAACGGTTCGATCAGGTGTGTTTCGGCGAATACAACGACAGTCGCCGCGAGTCGCTTCCGATCTGACCTGTCTCGAACCGAAAATCCAGGGTGGTCAGTGCGGAGAAGCGCCCGAGGAAATACAATTACTACTGTGCAGTCCTCGAAGCGGCTAGCGCTGGAGAATTTCGGGACGTTCCAGTTCGACGTCGGTCCCGATCGCCGTGACGGTGCGTGTCGGCCACTCGCCGGTCGTCGTGAGCGGTTCGAACCCCTCGTCGGTCACGAGCACCGTCCCCTCGCTTTTCGCGCCCTGGACCGTCGGGTTCCACGCGTAGCCCATCGGGAGTCGGACCGACGCGTCGAGCGTCGGCGTGGCGATCCACTCGCGGCCGGCGTAGCCCGCCNNNACGCGTCCTGGATCCGCTCGAAGACATCGGCCGCGGTGCCACTCGCCTGACCGATCTCTCGGGTCGCCGCGAGCGCGCTCGTCTCGACGCGGGCCGCGGTCGCGTGGCGGTCGTCGAGCCACGACGGCGGGTCGAACGCCACGGTTCGCGTACAGCTCGCGTGGAGGCCGGCGCGCCGCGCGGTCACCGACACCAGCGCGTGGGCTCCCAGTCGTGCATCGGTCGGCGTGTAGTGGCGGTACTGCTGGGCGCGCTCGGTACCACCGACCAGTACGACCGGTGCGGCGATCGACCGCTCGACGAGCGTCTCGGTGACCCGCCCGGCGACCGCCCGCTCGGTGTCCCCGGGTTCGAGCTCCCGACAGACCGACTCGACGGCCGCGGCGGTGTCGCGACCGAGTTCGCGGTAGGCCGCGATGTCGGCATCGACGAGCGGCTGGCGAAGCTCGCCGGCGTCGATCGATTCGAAGCCTGCTACGTCGAAATCCGCCGGCAGTCGGGGGGCCTCGATGGTGTTCGTCACGACGGTGAGTTCGTCGCCGTCGTAACCCACCGCCGCGACGCCGACCGCGGCCGTCCCGTCGACACGGGTGTCGCCGCCGACGAGCCACGCGAACGTGTCCGGCCGCCCGAACCAGACCGCCGCGAGGTCGCGGTCGTCGAGTAGGGCATCGAGCCGTGCGAGTTTCGCTTCCATGGAACCGATGGGTACAGCCACGCTCGTATAGCTTTGGTTCGTTCCCCGAACGGCGGAGGCGATACACGGGACGGCCGAGGAACCGTCGAATCGGACAGGACGGACCGCTTCCGGTTCGTGTAACACTCCTATCGACGTCACGAGAGGCCAGTGCGTCACGACTTCGCGTCGGTCGGCTCGCACTCACAGCCCCCATCGTCGATGAGCTCCTCGACGGTCGCGTGGGTCCCGCAGTCGGTACAGGTCACTGTAACGTCGACGTAGACGTCGGGCTCGCCGAGCGCGAGCGCGCCGGACGACCGGAGCTGATCGAGGGTGTTCTCGGTGACGGCGACCGTCCGGTTCCGGAGCGCGGCGATCCGCTGGGCACCGCCCTCGGCCCGGTCGCTGTCGGTCCGCTCGGCCGACGCGCGCTCGACGCCGAGACACTCCTTCAGGTGGCGGTTGACCGTCTGGTAGGAGACGAAATCCCCCTCGACCGCCCCGACGTCGACCCCGTCGCGGTCGAGCCGGCTGTGCGCCTGGGTCCGGACCCCCTCGCTCACCTCGTCGTCCGTGAGCAGTCGGTAGGTGTTCTCGACCTCGCCGTCGAGCGGGTTCAGTCCTGCACGATCCATCGCGGCCCGGAGGATCGCGTTGTTGACGTAGTCGGCCAGCCCTCGGAGGCTGTAGCGCTCGTCCTCGCGCGTCCAGTAGTTCGGGAGGTTCCCGGCCACTCCGTCGAGGTCGTACTCCTCGATAACGCGACCGAGCTTGCACGAGGGGTCCCGATCGGCTGCCGACGACGCCGCGTCCGAGCGTGCCATCGTGCGAGCGCTTCGGGGACGGACCCGTTTGAGTGTTGTGCCCCACCCCGCGCCGCCGATCGAGCGTTCCCGTGTGGGGAACGAACGTCGGCGTTCCTCCCGCGCGATCCGAGCCACGGGAGGTCGCGACAGCGGCCGACGGCCGGACGATCAGCGGTAGGTGACGTTGATCGCCACGACGTTCGCGGCCTGGAGCACGAGCTCGTGGACCTCCGTGGCGAAGCGCTCGCCGGTCAGCCGCGTTGCCGGGGCGGCCACGCTGATCGCCCCCAGCACTTCGTCGTCGCTCCCGAGGACCGGGGCCGCGACACACCGGAGGCCCTCGACGCGCTCCCCGCCGCAGTACGCCACGCCGCGCTCGCGGATCCCGGCGAGGGTTTCGTGGAGCCGGTCGCGGTCGGTGATGGTGTTCGGCGTCGCCGCCGGGAGCCCGTGGCAGTCGAGGATCTCGCTCACCCGGTCGTCGGGAAGGTGCGCGAGGATCGCCTTTCCGAGCGCCGTGTTGTGGACCGAGCGACGCTTGCCGGTGTGGGTGTCGAGCGTGACCGCCTTCGCCCCGCGCGCACGGTAGAGATACACCCCTTGGCCGTGTTCCTCGACCATCAGGTTCGGGAGTTCGCCGGTCGCTTCGGCGAGGTCCGTGACCTCCGACCTCGCGACCGCGTAGATCTTCCGGCGCTCGCGGGCGTACTCGCCCATCTCGAAGAAGCCCAGCCCGACCTCGTAGGAGTCGCCGTCCGTGGTCACGTAGTCGTGGCGACGGAGGGTCGTGAGGTGGTCGTGAACGGTGTTTTCGACAGCGAGAGGTGGGTCGCCAGCTCCGTCACCCCCGCCCCGTCAAGCTCCTTCAGCGCCGCCACGATCCGGATGGTGTTCTCGGTCGTCCGGAGCGGCGGCGTCGACGTCCGTTCCATGGTCGTGTCGGTTGTCGCTCGGTTCGTAAGTAGGTTGTTCCTGGCGGCAGAACGTCGAGAGAGTCGCTCCACGAGTCGTGTATACTATCGAACGGAGGGACGCGAATATCGACCAGTCGAAGACGCCGGACAGCAACTGGATGTTCCACCGTCGTTTCCGAGACAGTTCTGTCCGACAGTATGACCGGAACGGACCCTTATCGGAGCACGAACCCCTCGTCGAACGGGTCAGCCGGATCGACGACGAACCGGTGGCGGCCGGTGACGTGCGCGGAACCCGCTATCCGTGGTCGAACCGCGTCGTGCCCGCCGAAATCGGTGGTCTCCTCGTACGAGCCCGCGAACGTCGAGCCGACGATGCTCTCGACCACGAACCGTTCGCCCCTGTCGAGCTCGCCGGCCGCTGCGCGGAGCGCGATCCGGCCGCTGACGCCGGTCCCTGTGGGACACCGATCGACCTCGCCGTCGGCGAACACGCAGACGTTCCGGCTGTCGGCGTCGGCGTGGGCGTCGCCCGTCAGGATCGTGCCGTAGAGAAACCCGAGGTCGTCCTCGTGGGGATGCTCGATCTCGACGGCGTCGTCGACCGCGCGCGTGACCGCCGTCCCGACCTCGATCAGGTCCCGGAACTCGGCCGGCGTGAGACCGATGTCGAACTGGGCGGCGTCGCAGTACGCGTAGAACGCGCCGCCGAACGCGACGTCGAACTCGATCGTTCCCCACTCCGGAACGATCACGGTCTCGTTCCTGGCGACGACGAACGACGGCACGTTCGTGAACTCGACCGCGCCGACCCGGTCGCCGTCGCGCTCGATCTCGGCGACCACGAGCCCGGCCGGCGTGTCGATCGCGATCTCGCTTTCGACGTCCGGGAGGTACTCGGTCTCGGCGGCGATCGTGGCGAGCGCGACGATCCCGTGGCCGCACATCGTGCTGTACCCCTCGTTGTGCATGAACAGCACGCCGAGGTCCGCGCGCTCGGTATCCGGTGTGGTCGGGATCGCGCCGTACATGTCGGCGTGCCCGCGGGGCTCCCAGATCAGCGCCTTGCGGTACGCGTCCAGTTCGCGTTCCACGTACCGGCGCTTTTCGAGAAGCGTGTCGCCGGCGAGCGGCGGCAGCCCGTCGAGCACGACCCGCAGCGGCTCCCCGCCGGTGTGCGTATCGATCGTTTCGATCGTCGTCCAGTCGGCCGGGGGACGCCACCCCACACCGTCCGTCGTCATGGTTCGCTCGCACTCGCACCGCGCTCGGCTGTGTCGATCCGTGCGTGTGCCATGCCCGCCGCGTACTCGACGCCGGAGTATATATCTGTCCGCGGCAGGGCCAGCCGACCACGATCGAGACGGCGGGAGCCGACGGCACGGCGACCACACGAGTTATGTGCGCCGGTGAGCAACGGCGACCATGCGGGTGAGTGTCATCGGTGGCGGGATCGTCGGGTTGGCCGCCGCTCACTACCTCGGTCGGCGCGGCGTCGACGTGGTCGTCGTCGAGAAGTCCACCATCGGCTCGGGCAGCACCGACCGGGCGAACGGCGGCATCCGCGCCCAGTTCTCCTCGCCGGTGAGCGCCCACCTCTCCCAGGAGAGCATCGCGGTCTGGGAGCGCTTCGGGGAGCTGTTCGGGACCGGAATCGGCTACCGCCGGCCCGGCTATCTCTTCCTCGCGCGGCGGGAATCGACCGCGGAACGCTTCCGTGAGAACGTCCGCCAGCAGAACCGCCTCGGCGTCGGCAGCGAGTTCCTGACGCCCGCGGAAGCCGAGGATCGGTGTCCAGAACTCAGAACCGAGGCGTTCCGGGGAGCGACGTACCGTGCGGCCGACGGGTTCGCCGACCCCCACCTCGCGCTCCAGGGCTTTTCGGCCGCGGCGACCGAGGCGGGCGCGGCGATCCGAACCGGGGTCACGGTGACCGACGTGCTCCAGGCGGGAGCCGGCGACCGCGTGACCGGCGTCCGCACCGACGAGGGGACGATCGAGTCGGACTACGTAGTGAACGCGGCGGGCGCGTGGGCGGGGCGGATCGGCGAGATGGCGGGGCTCGATCTCCCGATCGTCCCGCGCCGCCGACAGCTCATGGTCGCCGCTCCCGAGATCCCGATCGACTCCTCGATACCGTTCACGATCGACCACGACCGGGGCGTTCACTTCCGCCCCGAGCGCGACGGCAACGCCGTCGTCGGCGGCCACTTCGCCGACGCCGACCCCGCGATGGACCCCGACGACTACCGGAAGAAGATGGATCTCGACTGGGCCGCAGAAACCATCGAGGCGGCCGCCGACTGTGCGAACTACTTCGGCCCCGATTCGCGGGTCGAACGGGGCTGGGCAGGGCTCTACGCGGTGACGCCCGACCACCATCCGATAATCGGGGAGACGCTCCCGGGGTTCGTGACCGCGGCGGGATTCTCGGGCCACGGGTTCATGCAGGCCCCCGCGACCGGCAAGCTCGTCGCGGAGCTGATCGACGAGGGCGAGCCGTCGCTGGTCGACGTCTCGTCGCTGGGGGCCGATCGGTTCGACCGCGGCGCGCACCTCGAAGAGGGGACCGTCATCGATTGAATCGTCGCGCTCAGGGGAACGACTAAGTGACGCGCGACCCCGGTTGGGATCGCTATGAGCCTCGACGTGGCGGACGACGTGGCGCTGGTGACGGCATCGAGCAGCGGCCTCGGCCGGGCCTCGGCGGCGGTGCTCGCCGAGGAGAACGCGAACGTGGTGCTCAACGGTCGGGACGAGGACCGACTCGACGAGGCCGTCGCGGAGCTCGACGCGCTCGGCGACGGGAGCGTCGTCGGGGTCGCTGGCGATCTCACCCAGCGGGAGGACATCGAGGCGCTCGTCACCGCGACCGTCGAGGAGTTCGGGGGGCTCGATCACCTCGTGACGAGCGCCGGCGGGCCCCCGAGCGGCCCGTTCATGGGGACCGACGACGAGGACTGGTATCACGCGTTCGACCTCCTCGTGATGAGCGTGGTTCGATTGGTCCGCGAGGCCGCCCCCCACCTCCAGGACGGCGGCGGGACGATCGTGAACATCACCTCCAGAAGCGTCAAGGAGGCGATCGACTCGCTGGTGCTCTCGAACGCGGTCCGAATGAGCGTCGTCGGGCTCGAAAAGACCCTCTCGCAGGAGCTCGCTCCCGAGGTGCGCGCGAACGCGGTGTTGCCCGGCCCCCACGAGACGAGTCGGATCGAGGAGCTCGTCGAGCAGTCGGTCGAACGTGGCGAGTACGACTCCTACGAGGAGGGTCTCGCCGCACGCGCCGAGGGGATCCCGCTCGAACGCATCGGCGACCCCCGGGAGCTCGGCGAGGTCGTCGCCTTCCTCTGTTCGCCCCGGTCGAGCTACCTCAATGGCGTCGCGATCCCGGTCGACGGCGGCGCGGGAGCCGCGAACCTCTGATCGACGGTCGGCGATCGTGGCCCGCGAGGGCGCTCGCCCGTCGGAACGCGTCGCTGAGCCGCCACAATCTTCAAAGGCGACGGGTTCGTTGCATGGGACAGTTCATGAGGAACGTCGATTTCGCCGCGGCGGAAACCTATGAGCCGGACGAGGGCTGGCGTCGGGTCTCGCTCGCCGGCAGCGATCGATTCACCTTCGAGTGGTTCGAGAAGCCGCCGGGTCACTCCTCGCCGATGCACGACCACGAGAACGAGCAGGTGTGTGTCGTGCTGGAGGGCGAACTCACCGTCCACACCGAGGACGACGCGGCGACGCTCGAACGGTTCGATTCGGTCCACCTCGAAGCGTGGGAGTCCCACCGGGTCGCGAACACCGGCGACGAGCGCGCGGTCGCCATCGACGTCTTTGCACCTGGTCGCGGCTTCGACTTCTGGACCGACCGCGAGGAGTGATCGGCCCCGACGGCGAATCGCACTTGGGGCCGTCTCGATCGGGGTGTTCGCGCTACGCTTCCATCGCCGCGTCGGCGGTTTCGAGCGCGTCGTCGAGAACGTCGATCGCCACGTCGATCTCCGCTTCCTCGATCGTCACTGGGGGGGCGACGATGAGCGTGTTGATCATGTTGGCGACGTGGAGCCCGTTCTCCCACGCACGGGTCGACACCTCGTCGACGACCGTCTGACCCTTCGAGACCTTGTCGGTGCGCTCGCCGAAGGGGACTCGCTTTTCGGGGTGTTTCGTGAGTTCGAGCCCGCGGAACAGCCCCACCCCGCGGACGTCGCCGACGCTCGGGTGCGCCGCGCTCAGATCGTGGAGCCGTCCTTCGAGGTACTCGCCGACGTCGCTCGCGTGCTCGATGAGGTCGTCCTCACGATAGGTCTCGATCGCCGCCCGGCCCGCCGCCACGGCCACCGGATGGCCGGCGTAGGTGTGGCCGTGACAGAACATGTTCTCCTCGAAGTGCTCGGCGATCTCCGCGGTGACGGTCGTCGCCCCGAGCGGGGCGTACGCGCCGGTGAGTCCCTTCGCCATCGTGATGATGTCCGGTTCGACGTCGAAGACGTCACACCCGAACCACTCGCCGCACCGACCGAACCCCGCCATCACCTCGTCACAGATCAGGAGCGCGCCGTGATCGTGGGCGATCTCCTTCAGTCGCGGCAGATAATCGGCCGGCGGGACGAGGATCCCGTTGGAGCCGACGATCGGTTCGACCAGCACGCCGGCCACGGTGTCGCCTTCGAGCATCAACATCTCGTCGATGTACTCTAGGCTCGCCGCCCCCGGGACGCCCGGCTCGGCCGCGAGCCGCCGGGGATCGCCCGTCGCGGAGATCGAGCCGTAGGTCGCGCCGTGGTACGAGCGATAGCGCGAGACGATCTTCCCCTTGCCCGTGTAGGCCTTGGCGATCTTGATCGCGGCCTCGACGGCCTCGGTCCCCGAGGTCGAGAAGAACGTCTTCGAGAGGTCGCCGGGCGTGACCTCCGCGAGGTACTTCCCGAGCGTGGCGCGGTTCTCGGTGGTGAGGCTCGGCGCGAAGTACGCGCCCGCCCGGGCCTGGTCGGCCATCGCGTCGGCAACTCGGTCGGCGCTGTGGCCGAGGTTCGAGCACATCAACTGGCCCGAGAAGTCGAGCCGTCGATCGCCCGCGGCGTCGGTGAAGTACACCCCGTCCGAGCCGACGACCTGGGTCGGGTCGACCTCGCTCTGGTACGACCACGTTCCGAAGACGTACTCCTTGTCCATCGCCTCGACGTCGTTGCGTCCGCCCGGTCGCTCCCCTGCGATCGGCCGCTGGTCGTGAGACATACGTTACCACTCCATCGGACTCGATCGTAATCAATCTTCGGCGGACTGGGTGAGCGAACCGACGAACGAACGACACCGCGTTCGGGTCCGGCGCGCTCGGATTCGACACGCTCGGAACAACAGTGGATCGAGCCGACGCGGCGACGCCAAGCTTTATTCCGTCCACCGCTCAACCACACGGCATGGTATCTATTGACGCACTCACGGCGGGAAACAGCGTTCGCAACTACGTCGGCGGTGAGTGGACGGTTTCGGCCCGGGAGGAAGGACAGACCGTCACGAACCCGGCGACGGACGAGGAGCTGGCGTTCGTCCCGTTCAGCGACGAGGGGGAGGTCGATCGGGCGGTGCGGACAGCACGGGCGGCGTTCGAGGAGTGGCGCTCGACGCCGGTCGAGGAGCGCATCCAGCCGCTGTTCCGGTTCAAACAGCTCCTCGAAGATCACCAGGACGAACTCGCCGAGATCATGGTGCGAGAGCACGGCAAGACCCGCGCGGAGGCGGCCGGCGAACTTCGACGTGGTATCGAGAACGTCGAGGTGGCGTGTGGTATCCCCTCGATGATGCAGGCGGGGAGCCTGCCGAACGCCGCCCCGGGGATCGACGAAACCGCCGTTCGCCAGCCCCTCGGCGTGTTCGTCGCCGTCACGCCGTTCAACTTCCCGGGGATGATCCCGCTGTGGTTCCTGCCGTACGCGGTCGCCACGGGCAACGCCTTCGTGCTCAAACCCAGCGAGCGCGACCCGATGACCTCACAGCGGCTGTTCGAACTCCTCGACGAGGCGGGCTTTCCCGACGGGGTTCTCAACCTCGTCAACGGGAGCGTGGACACGGTGAACGCCCTCATTACCCACGACGACGTGACCGGCGTCTCTTTCGTCGGGTCGACGCCCGTCGCCGAACACGTCTACGAGACCGCCGCCACCGCCGGCAAGCGCGTCCAGGCTCAGGGTGGGGCAAAAAACCACGTCGTCGTGAGCGACAGCGCGGACCTCGAGTTCGCTGCGGAGAAAACGCTCTCGTCGTCGTGTGCCTGCGCTGGCGAGCGGTGTCTCGCCAACGACGTGGTGCTCGTCCACGACGACGTCTACGAGTCGTTCGCCGATCGCCTGGTCGAGAAGGCCGACGCGATGGCGGTCGGGTACGGGCTGGACGACGTGGACATGGGCGCACTCATCACCGACGACCACGAACAGCACGTGCGCAACTACATCCAGACCGGGATCGAGGAGGGCGCGACGCTCCTGCGCGACGGCCGTGATCTCACCGTCGAGGGGTACGAGGACGGCAACTTCCTCGGGCCGACGGTGTTCGGCGACGTCACCGACGACATGGTGATCTCCCAGGAGGAGATCTTCGGGCCGGTCGTCGCGCTCGCTCCCTACGAGTCCTTCGACGACGCCATCGATCGGCTCAACGCGAGCGAGTACGGCAACGCCGCGAGCCTCTTCACCGAGCGCGGCGCGGAGGCGCGTCGGTTCCGCCACGACGCCGAGGCGGGGAACCTCGCGGTGAACGCGGGCACGGCCGCGCCGATGGCCTTTTTCCACTTCGGCGGGCGGAAGGACTCCTTTTTCGGTGACCTCCACGCCCAGGGCGAGGACGCGATCCGCTTCTACACCGACAAAACCGTCTACATCGAGCGGTGGCCCGACGCCTGATCCCCCAGGAGCGTCGGGACGTAGCCATCGGAAGTATCCACACACGTACCACCGGAGAATCGACGGACGTGGGACGAACAGCACCGTCGATGATTATTGACTTTGTGATCGACAGTGCCGCCATTGGTCTCGGCGTCGAACGATCGATCGAATCCGGTGACGCTCGGTGTGGGCGATGGAATCGAACCGTCTGCCGCCGAACGATGCTGCAACCCGTCCGCGAGTTCGGTGTGGCGGGAAATAGCGCCTGAGGGGGCCGGACGGGGTATGTACCGTCGGCGGGGGTTTCGACCGTGAAAACCCGCCGCGAGCGGCCGAGTACCGACCCCCGGTCCCGGTTCTACGAGCAAAGACATCTCTTCGGGAGTCGAACTCTCTTTCCTCTCTTCCACCGCCTTCCCCCTACATGGCCGCGTTCCCCAGGATGGCTCGACGCTCCCGATCCCACGACTGGCCCGACCCTAGGTTTTAATGCAGGGGAAAATCAGGGTACGGTGTACCATGCCGCCGACGACCGCACTCCTGCAAGCGATCATCACCGGCATAGCGACCGGGAGCATGATCGCTCTGGGTGCCATCGGGCTGTCGATGGTCTACAGCATCGCCGAGGTGCCGAACTTCGCCCACGGCGACCTCCTCACTCTCGGGGCGTACACCGCACTCGTCGTGAACAAACCCGGCAACGTCCCGTTTCTGGAGCTGTTGACGACGGGCACGCAGGCGAGGACGCTCACCGGGACCGTCGTCGTCTTCCTGATCACTGCGGTGGGGGTGCTCGGTGCCGTCTACGCGCTCGGCGGCGTCGACGCCCTCGGCGGGTCGTGGTGGCCGACGAACCCGCCGGCAGCCGTCGGGGCCGCCGTCCACATCGCCGCCGCCGCGGCCGTCGGGCTGGTCGTCGCGTGGGGCGCGCCGTCGATCGTCGTCGGCATGATCTTTTCGGGGGCGGTCGTCGCCACCCTCGCGCCGCTCCAGGAGCGCTACGTCTTCGGGAAGTTCCGACAGAAGAACGTCTCCCTCGCGCTGATGCTCGTTGTCTCGCTCGCCGTCGCGTTCGTCCTCCGATACGGCATCCAGACCGTCTTCGGGGGGACGGCGCGGAGCTACGCCATTCAGCCGACGGTGGACGTGTTCGGGGCCTCGGTCAACGTGGCCGTCGTGAAGTTCATCGATCTCTACGTCATGGATGGAGGGCTCTTCCTGAACGTCACCGATCCGGTGAGCGACGGCGTCCTGTTCACCGGCTCGTGGTCGTGGCTCGTCGTCGTCGCCATCCTCGCCGTGAGCGCCGTCGTCGGGTACGCCGGCTACCGGTTCCGCCGGGGCGAACGGGCGATCCTCGGACCGTACCTGCTGGGAACGATCGCCGGGCTGGCGGCGTTCGTGGGCCTGAGCGCCGTCCTCGCGACAGGGGGCTCCGTTCCGGAGTCCTCGCTGTACGCCACCCGCGTCAGGCTCTCGATCCTCCGGATGTTCATCATCGTCCTCGCGCTCGGGATGATGGGGGTGCTCCACACCCTCCTCCGGGCGACGAAACTCGGCAAGGCGATGCGGGCGACCAGCGACAACCGGGAGCTGGCACAGATCCGGGGGATCGATACCGAGCGCGTGACGATGAGCGTCTGGGTGCTCGCCGGACTGTTCGCGGGGATCGGCGGCGTCACCCTCGGGTTCCTGTTCGGCACGCTCACGATCACGATGGGGTTTTTCATCCTGTTGCCGATGTTCGCGGCCGTGATCCTCGGCGGGATCACGATCTACGGGGCCCTCTTTGGAAGCTACATCGTCGGGCTCGCGATGGAGGTCGGGATCTTCGCGATCCCCGGCCTCTCGGCGACCTATCGCGTCCCGATCGCGTTCGTCGTCCTGATACTCGTTCTCCTCGTCAAACCGGAGGGGATCACGGGGTGATTCCGGCATGGTCGTAGCCGATACCGTCGTCTCGCTCGGCGTGTTCGCCTCGTTTTACGCCCTGCTGGCCCTCGGCATGAACATCAAGTACGGCCACACCGGGCTGCTCGATTTCGGCCACGTCGGGTTCTACCTGATCGGGGCCTACACGGCTGCGCTGTTCGTGCTCCCGCCGGAATCCGGCAGCCCGGGCACGGTGTACGTCGTCGGACTGAACCTCCCGTGGGTCGTCGCGGCGGCGGCCGCCATGCTCGTCGCCGGGGTCGTCGGCGCGCTCGTCGCCCTCCCGACCCTCCGACTCCGGGAGGACTACCTCGCCATCACGGTGCTCGGCGTGTCGGCGATCTTCCAGCGGGTCGTCCAGGCCGAATCGTGGCTCGTCAACGGCCCCGACGCGCTCCGTGGCATCGAGCCCCCGCTCACGGGCCGCTTCCCGGTCGGCGGCCGGACGGTCTTCGGAGCGATCGCCATCGCGCTGATCGGCGGCGCGATCTGGGCGGTGGCGACGTGGGCGCTCGGCCAAGCCCTCGAAATGGACGGTTCGAGCGGCACCGGCGGGACGGACGCCGCGCGTGCCGACGGCTCGGGCGGGCAGGAGTCGCGGGCCACGCTCGCCGGGCGACTCCACGCGGTCGCCACGCTCGGCACCGATCGGCTCCTCGGCGACCGCGGTGGCTCCGGCCGGGGGAACCGGGCCCTGTCCGCCGCCGTCGATCGCGGACGCAACGGGTACGTCGGATCGTCGCTGCTGGCCGGGGTCGTCGCCGGCGTCGTCGGTGCGATCGTGACGTTCATCGCCCCCGTCGGCCTGCTCGCGTGGGGGACCGTCGTCTCCGTGTTCACGTGGCTCGTCCTCCTCGTCGGCCTCGGCCGGTACGCGGGCGGCTTCGACGCCATCGACTACGCGGTGACGCTCGCCCTCGGGGCCGGCTACATGCTGGCGCTCGCCCCGATGTTCTTCCTCGATTCGCTCGTGCTCTGGGTGCCGCTTACGCTGCTCGCGTTCGGCGTCGTGATCGGCGTGACGCTTTTCCTCCGGGCGAACTGGTCGCGGTTTGCCTCCCGCCCGTTCAGGTACGGGACGTTCGTGGGGCTGTGGTTCGGGGTCATCTGGTACTTCCCGCTTCAGGTGCTCTCGTCGCTCAGGGCCGGGGACGCGATGGCCGCGGCGACGACGCTGTTCAACAACACGGTTTGGGTGCTGTCGCTGAGTGCCCCCGAGCCGATCATCGGCTACTCGCGGTTCCAGCTGTTCCTGTTCGGCGCGATCGTGTTCCTGTCGGTGTACCTCCTCGGACTGGTCGTCGACTCCCCGTTCGGTCGGGTCCTCAGGGCGATCCGGAACGACGAGCGGGTCGTGAGCTCGCTGGGAAAGGACCCCTTCACGTACAAGATCCAGAGCATGGCGATCGGATCGGCGCTCGCGGGGCTCGCGGGTGCGCTCGCCGCGCTGTACTACCAGACGCTCGTGTTCACGATGTTCGCCCCGCGAGTCACGTTCATCGCACTCCTGATGATGTTCCTCGGCGGCGTCGGGAACAACCGGGCGATGGTCGTCGGGGCCGTGCTCTACTGGGCGTTCGAGGCCGCGACGACGGAGCTCGCCGGCTTCGTCCCCCCCGACATCCGCGAGAACCTCCAGGCGCTCCGGTTCGTGATCATGGGCGTTCTCTTTCTCGTCCTGCTGTACTACCGGCCGGAGGGCCTGCTGGGCGAGCGGTCCCGAACGGGGGTGGGGAGCGAATGACCGACGCACCCCTCCTCGAAGTGGACGATCTCCGGAAGCGCTTCGGCGGGATCACGGCGGTCGACGGCGCGTCGTTCTCGCTCGAACGCGGTACCATCACCGGACTGATCGGCCCGAACGGGGCCGGCAAGACCACGACGTTCGACCTCATCAGCGGCTTCTACAGGCCTGACGGGGGTACGATTCGGTTCGAGGGCCGGGACATCCAGAAAATAATGCGGCCGACGGCGGGCGAGAAGGGGATCTGGAGCAGCGCCTCGGCGAGCGGGTTCGGCCTCCTTGGAGCTAGCGCTGGACGCGTGCTCTACGGCGTTTCGCCCGCCGTTTTGGGTGGGGCCGCGGCCCTCGGTGCCGGCGCGGGCGTCGGGATCTACTTCGGCCAGGCCGCGGTCAACAACCGGCGGTCGGGGTTCAAACACTCCCGGCCGTTCCGGCTGGCGCGGGCGGGAATGGTGCGGACCTTCCAGATCACTCGCGAACTGGAGGAGATGACCGTTCTCGAGAACCTGCTGCTCGCGCCACAGCACCAGGACGGCGAGAACCTGTTCAACGCCCTCTTTCGCCGGGGGACGGTCGCCGACGACGAGGCGGCGATCCGCGAGGACGCCGCCGAGGTGATCGACCTGCTCGACCTCGACCACCTCCGGGACGAGCGGGCGGGGAACCTGAGCGGCGGCCAGCGCAAGCTCCTCGAACTGGGTCGCGTGCTGATGCTGGAGCCGGACCTCGTCCTGCTGGACGAGCCCGTCGCCGGCGTCAACCCCGCCCTCACCGACCGGATCATGGACGCGATCGCGTCGATGCGGGACGAGGGCTACGGGTTCTGTATCGTCGAACACGACATGGAGGTCATCATGAACCTGAGCGATCGGATCGTGGTCATGAGCGAGGGGAAGAAACTGTCCGAAGGAAGCCCCACGGACATCCAGCAGGACGAGGCAGTGCTCGAAGCCTACCTCGGCGGGTGATAGGGATTGGTGTGACCGTTCACCGGTAGCCGCCGACCCCGTGCCGGCGGCATACCGAATTGACTCATACCAATCCCTATGATAGGGTCGGCGAGTCGGACCGGCCAGTCCATCCCCGCCACGTCTGCGGATCGACGGCGGCGAACGGGACAAAACATAAGTACCCCCTGTTCATGTTGTGAGATACCATGTCATCAGGTAGCCCGGGTCGTGCCGTCGGATACGGCGAACGCGGTGGCACGACCCGCGCGATTCGATGGAGGCAACAATGAGCGATCGGTCATCGAACTCCAGTTCGGACGACGGGCGCATCAATCGCCGCAAGTACCTCGCGATCACGGCCGTCGGGACGGTCGGTTTCGCCGGCTGTACCGGCGGCGGTGGCGGTGGTGGCGACACCGAGGGTGACGGCGACACTCAATCGGGGACCACCGCCGACGACACCGAGGCCGGGACCACCGCCGGCGACACTCAGTCGGGGACCACTGTCGGCGACACCGAGGCCGGGACCACCGGCGGCAACGGCGGTGGCGGCGAGGGCGCGATTCCGTTCGCCTCGTTCTGTCCGCTTTCGGGTGCCGGCGGGGCCTTCGGCCCTGGCCAGCAAGCCGGGTTCAACCTCGCGCTCGAGGACATGAACAGCGCCGGTGGGATACTCGGCGGCCGCCAGTTCACCCCGATCAACCGGAACACCGAGACCAAGCCGTCACGTGCGGCCTCCAAGCTCCAGACGGTCATCAGCAACGAGAACATCGAGGCGTTCGTCGGGACGTGGTCGAGCGGCGTGTCCTCGACGCTGGCACCGATCGCCGCCGACAACGAGATAATGCAGATGGGCAACGGCACCACGAGTCCGACCCTCGCCGAGCAGGGCTGGGTGGAGACCGGCGATGGCCTCCTGAAGTACATGGGGCGAACCTCCCCGAACGACGGCGCGCAGGGCCTCGCGATGGGCGGCCTGCTCAACGACACCATCGGTGCCGACTCGGCCGCGTTCATGCACGTCGACAACCCGTACGGCTCGGGGCTCGCCCAGAAGGCGAAGGCGGCGTTCAACGGGGAGACGACCGCGATCGTCCCCGTCGCGAAGCAGACCAGCAACTACTCCTCGGCGCTGGACGAGGTGTTCGCCGACGATCCCGACGTGTTCGGTCTCATCGTCTATCCGGCAAACGGCGAGTCGATCCTGAAACAGTGGAACCGCGGCGGGTACGGCGGCACCCTCGTGATGTCGGAGTCGATGTTCCTCCAGGACCTCTTCGACAGTCTCTCGGACATCCTGATGGACTCGTACATCACGACGGTTCGTCCCGACCGGAACGACGAGTCCTACAGCTACTTCACCTCGGCGCTGAACGAACGAATGGACCAAGAGCCCACGACCTTCTCCTCGCACTCCTACGATGCCGCCATCCTCACCGGCCTCGCCGCTCACAAGGCCGGCGAGTTCACCGGGACGGCGATCGCGCGGAACATCAAGTCCGTGTCGCGGCCGCCGGGCGAGAAGGTCCCCGCCGGCTCGGAGGGGTTCGAACGGGCCATTGGTCTCCTCGACGAGGGGACGGCGATCAACTACGCGGGCGCGTCCTCGAAGGCGAACCTGAACTGTTTCGTGGAGCCGTACAACCGGTTCTCCTCGAACCAGCTCGTCGAAGGCGAGGGCGGCATCGAGACCGAAGAGCTCAGCACGATCCCCGCGTCGTTCTTCGAAGGCAAGCTTTACACCGACGAGCAGCTCGAAGAATACGGCTGCGAGGCCTCCGCCAGCGGGGGGACGGCGAACGGAACGGCGTCCGGAAACGGAACGACGTCCTCCTGACCGGCGGGGGCTCCCGGCAGTCGGGACGACGGCAGACGGATGGAAACCGGTTTGAACGCGGAAGCAGAACTCGGAGTCGACGAATGGGAATCCTTCAGGTATCGGACCTCGTGACCGGGTACGGAGAGGCCGAGATCGTCCACGGGGTCGATCTCGACATCGAGCGCGAGGAGATGGTGGCCATCATCGGCCCGAACGGGGCCGGCAAGTCGACGCTGATGCGGGCGGTCTTCGGCCTGATCGACTGCTGGGGGGGCTCGGTCGTCGTCGCCGGCGTGGACGTGACCGACCACCGCCCCGACGAGATCACGAAGGTCGGCGCGAGCTACGTGCCACAACGGAACAACGTGTTCCCGAACCTCACGGTCAGGGAGAACCTCGAGATGGGGGCCTACATCGACGACGAAGCGCCCGAAAGCGCCTACGAGGCTGTCTACGAGCGGTTCCCGATCCTCGAGGAGCGTCGGAACCAGAAGGTCGGGCGGATGAGCGGCGGGCAACGACAGATGGTGGCGATGGGGGCCGGGCTGATGATCGATCCCGACCTCCTGTTGGTCGACGAGCCGAGCGCCGGCCTCGCACCGGACCTCGTCGACGAGATGTTCGAACGGATCCAGCGCATCAAGGAGGGCGGAACCTCGATCCTGATGGTCGAGCAGAACGCCCGGCAAGCGCTGCGGTACGCCGATCGGGGGTACGTCCTCGACCAGGGCGAGAACGCCTTCGAGGGGCCGGGCGAGGAACTCCTCGAAAGCGACGAGATAGCGGAGATGTATCTCGGCCAGGCCGGCTGAGACGGAGGGACCGAGCGGAGGCGGTCGTCGTCGGCCACGAGCACGACGACCGCGCTCGCGCGTACCCGGTCTCGGTCCTCTGGCACCACGAGATCGTCAACGACACGTTCAGCGGGCCGCTGATCGTGACCTGCTGCTCGATCTGCCGAACCGGGGTGGTCGCCGAGCGCCGGGTGGACGGCGAGCCGACGCGGTTCGGGGTCTCGGGCCAGCTCTGGAAACCGCCCGATCGCTACACCACCGCGAGCGCGAAGGCGGGCGAGGCGTTCGGCGCGGACCGCTGGAACGCTTCGGACCTGCCGCGCGTCGTCGACGGGGCGACCCTCGTCATGTACGACGAGCGGACCCGGAGCTTCCGGAGCCAGGCGATCGCCGAGGCGATCTGTGGCCCGATGACCGGCACGCGGCTGTCGATCGTCCCCTCGACGCTCACCTCGTGGGGCGAGTGGCGGGCGACCCATCCCGACACCGCGGTCCTGCTCCCGCCGCCGCACTCGTCGGTCGGCCTCCCATAGCGCGGCGTCGGCGACCATCCGGCCGCGACTCCCCCGATGTCGTCCTCGAAATCGCGTCGAACGCGTCTCGGAGGTCCACACCGCTCGAAGGGGTGGCTCACCGTCGTCCTAAAGACTTCCCCGATCGGGGGTGTTCAGTGACACGGGGGCGGCGAAACGCCGCCGATCGCAGCCCGGCTGCGGCGCGAAAACCGCCATACGAACCGTTTCCGACCACGTTGCAGAGCGCGCGTGACGGAAGGGATGTCAGCGCTTCGTGATCCCATCCGACCGGCAGAGTCCGACTTGTTCTACCGGTGTCACTTCGTGGTCGACCGTACGGCCCGGTGAACGGCGGTTCGACACCAATGTTAGTCAAAACAAAGAACTCGTACTTGTGGTAGCGATCGGAATCGAGCCACCGCCCAGGAACTTATCCACTCGTCGACGGTTTTGGGTAGCACTCCCGAACTGGAGGATCGAGGCCAGGAAGCGAGGATCGACGGTCGTCAGTGGATCCTGTCATGTCTCCTGACCCGACGGACGATCGCACAGTCGTCGAACGACGTTCGAGCGTCGACTCGTGGTTCTGGACCCGACCGACCACGCTGCCGGCGATGGATCCCCGACCGAGTGCCCCAAACGCCACAGTCAGTGCTCGTAGCACCCTTTTCGGTCGAAATCGGCGTGCTGACTCGGATCAGGAAACGGTAGCATGGGACTCCGAGTGTCACACCGGGCACAAACTTCTACCGTAATCTGACGATCCCACGGTCGCTCGCCGGTGGTCGATGAGAGCGATGTCGTATCGGTGTGGTGGGTTCCGACGAAACCGGAAGGCACAGTATCCGCGCTCGAATGGCTCGGAGTATGACGCTCGATGTCGCCACGGTCCTCCGCGAGTCGCTCCGGCGGCTGGCGACCGGCCCGGCGTTGCTCCTCCTCCTCACGCTCGCCGCGATCCAGACCCTCGCCGCACTCCTCGCCGGTCCCGTCTACCGGATCACGCCCGACGCGGTGCTCTCGGGGGCCGGCGACCCGGTCGCCCTCGCGCTCGAACCGCT
>PXSV01000109.1:28848-31294 GCA_003022685.1 Halobacteriales archaeon SW_9_67_24
AACTGGCTCGCGGGCGCGCTCGTCGTTGCCGCGCTCGTCGCGGTCGGGCTCGCCGTCCTGGTCGTGCCAGGCGCGTTCGTCCTCGCTGCCCTCCTGCTCGCGTTGCCGTTCGTCGCGGTCGAGGACGCGAACGCCGCGAGCGCGCTCGCGCGGAGCTGGCGAGCCACCGACGGCCACCGGACGACGCTGCTCGTGCTCGTCGTCGCCGTCCTCCTGATCGACGCGATCCTGTTCGTCGTCTCGGTCGCTCTCGCGGCCGCACTCGCTGGGTCGCTCGCGCCACTCGGGCTGTTCGCCGGGACGGTGGCCGTGGCGGTCGCGTTCGTCTTCCTCTGGATCGCGATGGCGCGGACCTACGCGGGCCTCAACGACACCGCGGTCTGACGACGCCGCTACGCACGGGAGCACGGACCGATGGCTGCCGCAAGCCCGCCGTTTAGGTCGCTGCCGACCGAGAAATCGGTATGCCGTTCGACGCGACCATCACGTCGATTCATCAAATGACACCGCGGGTGAAACAGTTCGTGATCGAGGCCGACGAGGCGTTCGAGTTCGAGCCCGGCCAGCACACGACCGTGCGGTTCGAACGCGACGACCCTGAGGAGGAGGACGAACAGGTCGTCCGGCCGTACACGGCGACCAACACGCCCGGCAACGAGCGACTCACGCTCGCGATCAAGCGCTACGACGACGGTACCGCCTCGGTGTACATGCACGAGCGAGAAGTCGACGACATCGTGACCCTCGGTGACCTCGGCGGCAATCTCACCCTCCGGAACACCAACGAGGACGCCGTGTTCGTCTCCACGGGGACGGGCATCACGCCGATGATCGCCATGTTGAAGCAATACCTCGAAGTCGGCACCGGTGATGTCGATTTCTTCTACGGCGAGAAGAACCAGGAGAACATCATGTACCGCGAAACCCTCGATCAGCTCGCGGCCGAACACGACGAGCTGTCGGTCGTTTACTCGCTTTCCGACGAGGACTGGAGTGGGCTGACCGGCCACGTCCAGGACCACCTCGACGACCATCTCGACGGGCTCGACCGGGATTTCTACGTCTGTGGTGTTCCGGGGATGGTTGTCGAGACCAAGGAACGCCTCGACGACCTCGGCGTCGACGACGACCGAGTGTTCTCCGAGGGGTGGGAGGACGGCGAGGTCGAGGACTGATCGATGGACGCCACCGCGATCGACCATCTCAACCTCCGTGTTCCGGCGGACGGCACCGAGGCGGCGACCGACTTCTACCGGGATCGCCTCGGATTCGCCATCGAAGGGATGGACCGATACGAAGCCGACGAGAAGCCGTTCTTCGACGTTCGACTCGCCCCCGAACACGTGCTGCATCTCTGGCCGACCGACGAGTTCGAACCCCCATCCGGCAACGGGTTCAATCACGTCGCACTGCTGATCGACGACGAGGTCGCAGCGATCGAACGCCAGCTCGACGAAGCGGGCGTGACGATCGAGAACCGACACGATTCGCCGCTCGGAGCGACCGGGCGTGCGCCGGCGGTGTACGTCGAGAACCCGTTCGGCTACCAGGTCGAACTGAAGACGACGATCGACGAGTGACGAGGTCGCCGTCGCCGGGTTGAGAACAGATATTGGAACCAGGCCAATCCGAATCACCGATCGTCACAGCACCGCGTCGTACACCGCCGCGAGCGCGTCGACTGCGCGCTCGACCCCCATCGACTCGCGCCGCGAGAGACAGGTTTCGGCGAGTCGGTCGTGCTCGACGAGCGCACGATCGAGCGCGGCGCGAAAGCCCTGGATGTCGCCGGGATCGTAGAGATACCCGGTCGCGTTCTCGTCGATCGTTTCGACGAGTGCACCCGCCTCGACGCCTACGACTGGCGTCCCACAGGCCATCGCTTCGAGGGCGACGAGACCCTGGGTCTCCACCGGGCTCGGGAAGGCGAACACGTCGAGCGCCGAGTAGAACGCGGGGAGTTCCTCGCGGTCAAGGAAACCGAGGAAGCGAACGTCGGCGTCGCTCCCCGCGACCTGGGCTTCGAGCGTCTTGCGCGCCGGACCGTCGCCGCCGAAGACCAGGGTGGCGTCGGTGCCGTCGACCGCCCGCACGAGATCGGAGAGCTGTTTCTCGAAGCCGTGACGGCCGGTGTAGCCGACGAGGGGGCGCTCGCCCGCTGCGGGGAGGTCATGGCGCGCGCGAAAGGCCGCGGGATCGGTCGGCGCGAACCGATCGATGTCGATCCCGTTGGCGACCACGGAGACGGGACCGACGCCGCGGGCTTCGAGTTCGGCCTTCGCGGTGTCGCTCGGCGCGATCACCCGATCCGCACGGTCGAGAAACCACCGCTCGTAGGCGTTGCCCGCGCGCGCGACGCCGTTCATCAGCCACCCCTCCGCGAGGTAGCCGGCGTACTCCGCGGCCGGCGTGTGATACGACGCGACGAGAGGCCGACCGGTCCGGC
>PXSV01000110.1 GCA_003022685.1 Halobacteriales archaeon SW_9_67_24
TGTCGCGGGTCGTGCCCGCGCTCGAAACACGTCTCGGTGACACGAACCCCGTGACGCGCAGCGCACGCGGGGTTCGTGGCGGCGTTCGTTGGCTGCTGCTCGATCCCGACCGCGACCGCGTGACGCCGGTCGATGTCGTGTTCATGGTCGTTGCGGCGCTTTCCTGTCTCTACATCCTCACCGAGTTCGATGAAATAAATCGACTCCGCGCGCTCGGCCTCGACGGCGGGCGCACGACCACGGAGATCTTTGGGTTCCTCGAACTCCCCGTGCAGGCGATCTCCAGCCTCGGGATCCCGCTCGACGAGACGTCGTACGCGTTCGTGCTCGGCGCGCTCGGCGTCCTGCTCGTGCTCGAAGCAACTCGGCGAACGCTGGGGGTGTACCTCATGGGGATCGTCGGGATGTTCATCGTCTACGCCCGGTACGGCTATCTGATCCCGCGCGACGCGCCGCTGGTCGGCGTGCTCGGCCAGATCCAACAGACCGCGTGGAGCGACGTCGTGCAGAACCTCTGGTACAACACCGCGAACGGCGTCTTCGGGGTTCCGGTCCGGGTGAGCGTCCAGTTCATCTATATCTTCATTCTCTTCGGCGCGTTTCTCGAGATGAGCGGTGCGGGTCGGTGGTTCATCGATCTCGCTTACAGTGCCACCGGCCGGCGGAAGGGTGGGCCGGCGAAGGCGTCGATCCTCGCGTCTGGATTCATGGGAACGATTTCGGGCTCCTCGATCGCGAACACCGTGACGACTGGCGCGTTCACCATCCCGCTGATGAAGCGAACGGGCTATCGTCCCGAGTTCGCCGGCGGCGTCGAGGCCTCGGCCTCCTCGGGCGGACAGATCCTCCCCCCGGTGATGGGGGCGGCGGCGTTCCTGATCGTGGAGTTCATCGGCGTTCCCTTCGCCGACGTCATCATCGCGGCGACGGTTCCCGCCGTCGTCTTCTTCTTCGGGGTTTGGGTGATGGTCCACCTCGAAGCCTCGCGGGCGGGGATCGGGGGCGTCGATGCGTCCGAGCTCGTCGGACTCGGTTCGCATCTCCGGCGGGGATGGTTCTACCTCCTCCCGATCGCTCTGTTGCTCTACTACCTGATCGTGGCGCGGCTGACGGTCGCACGCTCGGCGTGGTTCACGCTGGTCGCGATCGCCGCGCTGATCGCCCTCGTCGCGGCGTACAACGACCGTACCCGGTGGCCCCTGCTCGGTACGATCGGCGGCCTCGCGGCGATCGAGTTCGTCGCCTACCTCGTCGCCGGAACGACCGTGGTCGGCGCGCTCACCGGGGCCGGCGAAGCGGGAATGGCTCCGGCGGCGGCCGCCGCGGCCGTCGTGGGAGAACTCGGCTGGATCGTGCTCGCGGTGAGCTTCGTCACGCTGCTCGCGCGCCCGCGCTCCGACGCGCCGTTGCTCGATTACGACGATCAGGTCGACGAAGCCGCGGCGACGGCGACGGGGACCCTCGGCCGCCCGGGACTCGCCGACAACCGGGCGATCGGCTACGTCGCGTTCGTCGTGCGGTCGATGGAGTCGGGCGCGCGCACCGCGACCCCGGTCGTGATCGCGGTCGCCGCTGCCGGCGTCATTCCCGGCGTCATCAGCACTACTGGACTGGGACCGAACCTCACCACGCTGATCCTCTCGGTCGCGGGTGGCTCGCTCGTCCTCCTGCTCGTGATCACCGCGATTTCCTCGATCATCCTCGGGATGGGGATGCCGACCACTGTAACGTACATCATCCTCGTCGCGCTGCTCGGCCCCGCGATCGCGGAGTTCACGGTGCCGCTGCTGGCCGCCCACCTGTTCATCCTCTACTTCGGGGTCATCGCCGACATCACGCCACCGGTGGCGGTCGCGGCGTACGCGGCCTCCGGGGTCGCGAAGTCCGATCCGTTCCAGACCGGTGTCGAGGCGTTCTCGCTCTCGCTCAACAAGGTCATCGTGCCGTTCGCGTTCGTTCTGGTCCCAGGGATCGTGTTGCTCAGACGACTCCCGGACGCCGACTCGCTCCCGCCTGGCGAGAAGACCTACCGCGTCATCGGGTTCGGCGACGTGCTCGACATCGGCTACTTCGTCCCGGAGGTACTCATCCCGATCGTGGGGGTGTTCGTCGGGGTCGTCGCACTCGGGGCGACGGTCATCGGCTTCCTCTACACCGACGTTTCTCGGTTCGAGCGCGCGCTGTTCGCGCTCGCCGCGCTGCTCCTGATGGCCCCCGGATTGCTGTTCAACAGCGTCGAGAGCCTGCTCGGACTGGCCGGTATGAACGTCGGGGTCGAGACGGTCATGCTCGATCTCGCGCTGCGCACCGTCGGCGGGGTGCTGTTCGGTGTGCTCGCGCTCGCCAACCGGCGTCGATCGGGGTCAGGGGCCGAGCCGACCGAGCGGACGGAACCGGCCGCGTCGGAGGTCTGAGTCGGCCCGTGGGCGTGGCTTCGAGGGTCCGGCGGCTCAGTCCGTCCCGGCGGCATCCGGGGTCTGCTGGGCGACGCGTTCGCTCGTCCTGGTTCTCAGAGGCCGGCGAATATTGCACATCGGTTTCCCAACGATGCTCTGCTGGGGCGACTGACGGATTGTTCTCCGGAGTGCTTTGTCTAGTCATCGAAGAGGAGCATCGCTGCAGAACAAATCAGCGAGCAAGACGAGGAATTTCACACATCGAAATCGCTCGATCGGGTTGTCCGATGTGCAAAATCAAGATAGCATAGTTCTTGACGCGCAACCCTGTGGAGTCGCGCCGAAACCGGATTCTCGGTACCATCCAAAGATATTTCACTGGAGCAACTGTTGATCGATAGATACGGAATCACATTCAACGGAAAACACTCACCCTCATCGGGCGTTGCGCCCGTTCTCGGGGCCCGATGGTCCCGACACCGTCGTCGTTGTCGTCGCGCAGGTGCTGAGGCGGGGGTCACTTGCTTTCTCGAATGTGGGACCGTCGAACCGACGGAGACCATCATGTCAGTATCACACCCTGCCGTAGACAGTAGTCCGGAGCACACCACCGACACGACCGATTCACCCCATTGTCCGCGGAAGAGACGACAATGAGCGTCATCGCCAGCCTCTCGATCGAT
>PXSV01000111.1 GCA_003022685.1 Halobacteriales archaeon SW_9_67_24
GGTGTCGGTGTCGCTTTCGAACTCGTGGCCCGCCGCGACCAGCTCGTCTTTGACAGTCTGAAAGTTCTCAATGATCCCGTTGTGGATGACCGCCACCTCGCCCTCGCAGTCGGCGTGGGGGTGGGAGTTGTGGTCGCTCGGCGGGCCATGGGTCGACCAGCGGGTGTGACCGATCCCGACCGGCCCGTCGAGATCGATGCCCTCGAGCGCCGTTTCGAGGTTGTCGAGCTTACCCTCGCGTTTCTCGATCTCGACCTGGCCGTTTGCAAGCGCGACGCCCGCCGAGTCGTACCCGCGATACTCGAGCTTCGCAAGGCCGTGCATCAGGACGTCGATCGTCTCGTCGGGGCGGCCGACGCAGCCGACGATCCCACACATCAGCCGAGCACCTCCGCGTCGACCTCGATCCGTCCGCTCGCGCGCACCCCAGTGTGGAGGCGGGCTCCCGGGCCGACCAGCGTCCCCGCCGCGAGCGTGACCGCCCCGCCCGCGCTGACCCGGTCGGCGACCACCGCCCCGAGCGCCTGAGCGTGACGTCCTGGCCCGCAACACAGTCCAGAATCGTGCTCCCGGGACCGATCCGGGTGTCGGTGTCGAGCACGCTCCGCTCGACGGTGGCGTTCGCCTCGACGGTGACGTTGCGCCCGAGCGCGACGTCCGGCCCGACGACCGCACCGGGGCCCACCTCGCAGTCCGGGCCGACCACGACGGGGGCCTGGAGCGTCGCGTCGGCGTGGATCAGGGCGCTGTCGTCGACCCAGACGCCCTGTTCGCGCGCAGGCTCGTCGACCCGGCCGCGCGCGAGGATCTCCCGGGTCACGGTCAGCAGGTCCCACGGGTAGGTGGCGTGCGGCGAGAGGCCGTCGATCCGGACCCCCCGGACGTCGTCGCCGTCGTCGATCGATCTTGCGAGCGTGTCGGTCAGCCGGAGCTCGCCCTCCCGACGTTCGGTCGCCTCGATCGCGTCGAAGATCGACGTCCGGAAGGCGTAGACGCCGGCGTTGATGAGGCGGTAGTCGTCGGTGTCGGGTTTCTCCACGATCTCCTCGATCCGGCCCTCGTGGAGCGCGACAGCACCGTACTGGCGCGCGTTGCGGTGTTCGAGCACGCCGAGCGTCGCCGCGGCGTCGGGGTGAGCCTCGAACTCCCCGATCACGTCCGCGACGAGGCCGGACTCGATCACTCGGTCGCCGTTCACCATCAAAAAGGGCTCGTCGACGGCCGATCGTGCTTCGAGCAGCGCGTGCCCGCTGCCGAGTTGTTTCGCCTGGGTGACGTACTGGAGGGGGCGATCGCGGTAGGTGGGGCCGAAGTATTCCTGGACGCGATCGCGCTTGTAGCCGATCACGACCGCGATCCGCTCGATCCCGGCGTCGATCAGCGCGTCGAAGACGTACTCAAGCACCGGTTTGTTCGCCGCGGGGAGCATCGGCTTCGGGCGGTTGTGTGTCAGGGGTCGCAGCCGGTTTCCCTCCCCGGCGGCGAGGACGACGGCCGTACGGAGGCTCATTACTCCCCCATCTACGCCAAGTGATTTGAACGTTCTGCATGCTTCACTTCGGTTGTGAGCGTTTGCAACGGTGAACAACTGTTTATGACCGTTTCGGCCGGACACGGGCAAAACGGCACTCGGTCTCGAACTCGTCGTTCTCGCGCGGTTCTCCCGGCGACCGTCGCGCCGTCGACGGCGACGTTTTTACGTGCCGCCCGGAAACTCCCGGCGACACGTGTCGCTCAAGAGCGTCGTACAGCGCCTCCGGCGCACACTCCGACCCGACGGGAGCCTTGCCGAGCGCGCGGTCACCGGCGGGGTCTGGGTCGCGCTCACGAACGTCGCCGACCGCGCGCTCCAGTTGGGGATGGTGCTGTTCGTCGCGGGGCTGATCGGTCCCGATTCGTACGGCGTGATGGCGCTCGCCCTCGTCGTGATGAGTGCGCTGACGAAACTCTCCAGGCTGGGCGTCGACGCCGCGCTGATCCAGCGCGAGGAATCGGACGTCGATGCGTACCTCGATACGGCGTGGGTGATGCAGAACGCGCGGAGCCTCCTCGTCGCCGCCGTTCTGTTTGCGAGCGCGCCCTTCGCCGCGGGGTTTTTCGGCGAACCACAGCTCACGGGTGTTCTCCGGGTGCTCGCGCTCTCGCCGGTGCTCTCGGGCCTCCAGAACCCCGCGCTCATGTACTTGAAAAAGGACCTCCGCTTCGACAAGCAGTTCGTCTACACTATCTCCGGTACCGTACTCTACGTGGCAGTGGCGGTCGGCTACGCGCTTGCCACCCGGTCGGTGTGGGCGCTCGTCTTTGGCCTGGTGGCGAGCGACGCCGCACGACTGGTGGTCTCGTATCTGCTCGTCGACTATCGCCCGTGGCCCCGGTTCGACCGCGACCACGCGCGCGAACTGTTCGGCTACGGCAAGTGGATCTTCGCCTCCGGGATCGTGCTCTTTCTCGTCATGGAGGGTGACGACGCCTTCGTGGGCTGGTATCTCGGAACGGCGGTCGTCGGCCTCTACCAGCTCGCCTACCGGGTCTCGAACGCGCCAGCGACCGAGGTCACCGGGACGATCTCCAGTGTAGTGTTCCCGACCTACGCGAAGCTCCAGAGCGAGGACCGACGCCTCCGCGAGGGCTTCTACAAAACTGTGCAACTCACCACGTTCGTCTCCTTTCCCGTCGCGGTCGGGATCGGGGCGATCGCGCCGACGTTCGTCGACGCCTTCCTCACCACCGAGTGGGAGCCGATGGTGCCGATGATCCAGCTGCTCGCGGCGTGGGGACTCCTCCGCTCGCTCGGCGCGACCACCGGCCCGCTGTTCCAGGCAGTGGGTCGGCCCGACTACGCCACCAAGATCCAGTTCGGGAAGCTCGTCCTGATCGCAGCCTTCATTTTCCCTGCAACGGCGGCCTACGGCGCGGTCGGGACCGCGCTCGTGATCGTCGGCAACTCCCTCCTGTTCTCCGAGCCGGTGTCGTCGTATCTCGCGGTCCGGGTCGTCGACGGGAGCTACGCCGAACTCCTCCGCCTGCTCGCGTACCCTGCGCTCGCGAGCGCCGTCATGGGCGGTGCGGTCGTCGGCGTCCGCGAGTCCCTCGCGATCGGATCGGCCGTGCTCGAACTCGTCGTCCTGGTCGTCGCGGGCATCGTGGTCTACACCGCGCTCGTGCTCGGCCTCGAACGCTACTCGAACTACGACAGCGTGGCGCTCTGTCGTCGGATGGTCGAAACGGTCGTCGCCTGACCCCCCGATCGATGCTCTCCGATGAATCACAACAGGTGAGTGTGGGCCCCACTTCGAGGCGTCATGTCCATTCTCGACGACGCGCGGGCCGTCATCGCCAACGGTCCCATCTGTGATCCCTGCCTCGGCCGGGCCTTCGCCGAGCGGAGTTTCGGCCTCACGAACGACGAGCGCGGCCACGCCCTCCGGGTCGCGAGCGCGCTCGACGACGACGAGCCGTTCGAGCCCTCGGAGGGACCGGAGGCGTGCTGGGTCTGCGAGGGCGAGTGTGGGAACTACGACACGTGGGCCGAGCGCGCGGTCGATGCGCTCGACGGAATCGAGTTCGCGACCTACCAGGTCGGCACGCGCGTCCCGCCACTCGTCGAGGAGAACGACCGCCTGCTCCGCGAGGACAGCGGCCTGCCCACCGACGCCGGCGAGTCGTTCAAGTCCGCCTTCAATCGCGAGGTCGGCAAGCGCGTGGGCGAACGCACGAACTCGACTGTGGATTTCGAGCGCCCGGACGTGCTCGCGCTCGTCAACCTCGAACGCGGCGACGTCGACGTACAGGTCAACCCCGCGTTCGTCTACGGCCGGTATCGCAAGCTCGATCGCGGCATCCCACAAACCGAGTGGCCCTGCCGGGAGTGTGGCGGCGGTGGCACCCGGCTCGCCGCCGACGGCGGCACCGAGCCCTGCGATCACTGCGGCGGCTCCGGCTATCTCTACGAGGAGAGCGTCGAGGAGCTGACCGTGCCCGTGGTTCGGGACGCGATGGACGGTGCGGACGCGGTGTTCCACGGCGCGGGCCGCGAGGACGTCGACGCACGCATGCTCGGTACCGGTCGACCGTTCGTGATCGAGGTCAAGGAGCCAGGCCGCCGCGCGATCGACCCCACGGCGCTCGAACACGAGATCGACGACTTCGCCGACGGCACGGTCGAGGTCGAGGGACTCCGGCGCGCGACTCACGAGATGGTCGAGCGCGTGAAGGAACTCGACGCCCACAAGACCTACTCGATGAGTGTGACGTTCGCCGAGCCCGTCGCCGAACGGGCGTTCGCGGACGCACTCGCCGCCCTTGATGACGCGATGATCGCCCAGGACACCCCCGAGCGCGTCGATCACCGTCGGGCGAGTCGCACCCGCGAGCGCACGGTGTACGAGATCGACGGCGCGCTCGAACCCGACGGCGACGCCGGAACCGACAGCACTCGCGACGTCGATCCTGCCGATAGCGCAACCGACGCCGATGCCGCTATCGACGCGGACGACGACGGCGAAGACGGCGCACGCCGCGCGACGGTCGAACTCCGTGGCGAGGGCGGGCTCTACGTCAAGGAACTCGTGAGCGGCGACGGCGACCGGACCGAGCCGAGCCTCGCGGGGCTGCTCGCGGTCGACGCCACGGTCACGGCACTCGATGTCCTCGCTGTCGAGGGCGAGGACGAACCGTTCGCAACGCCCGAGTACGTGGTCGAGAGCGGCAGCGATGGGGACGCAGACGACACAGACAAGCACACGAACGACGGCGAAGGCGAGGCTCGGCGGAACGGTTAAGAGCGTTCGTGCCGTGGTGTGTGTGGTGTCAACCCATGTGTCACCACAGGAGTAGGGAGTCCGTACGGCTGTACGAGGACACG
>PXSV01000112.1 GCA_003022685.1 Halobacteriales archaeon SW_9_67_24
CGCGACCGCACGTTCCCCAGCCCCCGCGCGTTCCTCGAAAGCGACGCGCTGTTCGACGTGGCGCTCGGCGCGGATATCGAGCGTGCTCTTGCGGCCGACTACACGGTGCTCGTCGGGAGCGAGACGGCCGCCCTCGCCGACGAGTTCGGGGCGGAGCTGGCGCGTTACTTCTCGCCGAGACCGTGAGCCGTCCGGACTTCCTCGATGACCGACTGGGCACGGTCGTCGACCGACCCTTCGGGCTTGACCGGTTCGTACCCGCTGAACACCTCGTTCACCGTCGTGATACTCTCCGAGAGGGTTTCGAGCCCGTAGCCCCCCTCCAGAACGAGCCCGAAGCCCGCGTCCGAACGGACCGCCAGATCCCGGAGGCAGGCGGCGAGCACGCCGTACCCCTCGGTCGAGACGCTCATCCGTGAGATCGGGTCGTGCTCGTGGGCGTCGAAGCCCGCGCTCACCAGCAGGAGGTCCGGGTCGAACTCGTCGAGCAGCGGGGCGAGCACCACGTCGACCGCGGCGACGTACGCCGGATCGCCCGCGCCGAAAGGGAAGGCGAGGTTCGCGGTCGTCCCCTCGCCGTCGCCCGTTCCGATCTCGCCGACCTTGCCGGTGCCAGGGTAGAGCCCGCGCTCGTGGATCGAGGCGTAGAACACGTCGCTGCGCTCTTCGAAGATGTCCTGGGTGCCGTTGCCGTGGTGGACGTCCCAGTCGACGATGGCGACCCGCTCCGCGCGGCCGTCGTCGATCATCGCCTCGGCCGCGATGGCGGCGTTGTTGAAGAAACAGAAGCCCATCGCGTCGTCGGCGACTGCGTGGTGGCCGGGCGGCCGTCCGAGGGCGAAGGGCGTCTCGCGCCCGCTCGCACCATCGAGGGCGGCTTCGGCGGCCCACACTGCTTGCCCCGCACTCCAGAGTGCGGCGTCCCACGTCGCCTCGACCGCGACGGTGTCGGGATCCCACTGGCCGCCCCCCGACGCGCAGAACTCCCGGAACTCCCGAACGTACTCGGGGTCGTGGGCTGCTCCCGCCGCCGCCTCGTCGATCGGGTCGGCCTCGACGTACTCGACGCCGTGGCGTTTCGCGAGCGCCCGCCGGATGGCGCGGAGACGATCGGGGCTCTCGGGGTGGCGCGAGCCCGGATCGTGTTCGAGGCACTCCGCGGAGTAGCCGAATCTCATTCGTCGGGGTAGTACGGTGCGAGTTCGAAGTACGTCTCGACGTCGGCGACCGTGATCGTGCGTCGGCCGGCGTGGCGCGCGAGCACGGCCGCGGCCGCCGCGACCCGACCGGCGTAGCGTTCGAGCCGGCCGGCGAGTGCGACCCGGGCGTCGCGGGCGACCCGGTAGCGATCGTCGATGTCGAGGCGAGCGATGCGATCGACCGGCGCGACCGGGAGTTCGAGCTTCCCGGAATCGGGGGTATCGGCGTCGAAGTCCTCCGTCTGGAGGGTTTTACGGTCGTCGTCGGTCGCGCGTTCGGCGGCGTCGGCCGCGAGGCGTGCGCCGCGTTGCTGGATGCGTTCGGCGAGCTCCTCGGTGGCCTCGCTGCTCACCCGCAGCGAACCGGCGTGGCGACGGATCACGGCGTCGACCGGCGCGAACGGGAGCTCGACGCTCATAGCGCATACGGGGACTGTTCCGGTATTAAGGGTTTCCGTGACCCGAGGCCATCACGGAACCCGTGTCCATCGCGGTAGCGGACAACCGGACGGTGTTCGTGATAAGGATTTTGTGGCTGTTTCCCGGTAGCCGCCGACCCCGTGTCGGCGAAATTAGAGGAGGGACTGGCAACCGATCCTGTCAGAGCACGAGTAGCTGCGGTCCAGTTATCAGGACGACGCCGACGATAACCAGGACGGCTCCCGCGACCAGCCGCCGGGTGATGGATTCGACCCGGCGGAAGAACAGCGCCGTCACAAGGATCGCGAACAGCGAGGTCGGACTCGAAAGGGGATCGACGACGACCACTCGTCCCCGCTCCAGCGCAGCGAACAATCCGAACAGCGCGAGTGCGCTGAAGACACCACAGCCGACGAAGTACGCGTACGCCTCCCGTGGGGCCCGCAGAAACGACCCCAGTCGACCGCGCCGCGAGTAGAGCAGGAACGACACCAGTCCGACGAGTCCGGCGAGTTCGTTGAGCGCGACCGCATCGAGCGGTGTCGCAGCCGTATCGGTGAACAGAAATCGTCGGGCGACGTTGCCGAAGGCGAACGTTATCGCGGCCCCGAGCGGAAAGAGTAGATCACGTTTGTCCCACCCGGAAACGTCCCCGCCGCCGGAGAACGCGACCAGCCCCAACCCGCTTACGACACAGAGAATGCCGAGCACTCCTTGGGCGGTTATCGCCTCGCCCAGAAACACGATCGCGAGGATCGTCGCCCACAGGGGACGGGTGTTGACCGTCGCGCTGTTGACGCTCGCACCCGCCCGCTGGACGCCGACGTAGTTGAGCAGTCGGGCCAGGCCGGTCGAGACCAACCCGATCCCGAAAAACGAGAGAACAACCCAGACCGGCAGCGCGAAGAGATCGAAACCCCGGATGAACAACGCCAGCCAGTAGCCGGTCACGCTCACCAACACGACGATCATCGACGCCAGAAACGGCGTCCCACCCCGCTCCATTCCCGCCTTCGAGAGTGGGTCGGAGACCCCCCAGCTCACTGCAGTCAGAAGAGCGAGTCCCATGACCACGGGATCCATAGCGAAACGACCCTTGCTCCTTTGATAACGCTTGTGAACGTAGTATCATCAAAGTCTATCCTAAAGTGAAAATGGGCCGTCAGCGTGTCGTCCACGCGGGACGGTGTCACGCGAGCGTTTCACGACGGGGATGGTGTGATAGATTTTGTGACTGTTTCCCGGTAGCCGCCAACCCCGTCGGCGGACCGAACTGACTCACAACGATCGCTCTGGATCGGACAGTGCGGTTGCGGTTCGTGTCGGCCGTCTCGAACGCCCTCGTGGCGTCAGAACACCTCGTCCGCATCGAGCGTCCCCTCGGTCACCCGTCCGCGAGCAGTGAGTTCCTCGCCGAGATGGGTGGTCGAGGCGGTCTCGACGCGCATCGTTTCGCTGCCGTTGTCGAGCACCACCGGATCGCTCGCCTGGACGACCGTGCCAGTGAACTCGATCGGGCCGTCGTCAGCGCCGCTTTCGGTCCCGTCTTCGGCCACCGCTTCGCCCACGTTTTCGCTATCGGGATCGCCCGCCGATTCGACGTTCTTCGTACCGTCCTCGTCGTTCTCACCGTCCCCGCCACCGCCGGCGAACGCGCCGAGACCGGTCGCTTCGTCGCCTGTGCCCGCGTCGGCCCTGTCGTCCCCGCCAGCCGAGGGCACGCCGCCGGTATCGAACGTCGTCACGCTCGTCTGCCAGCCCGCCGAGGCTTCGAGATCGTCCTGCCAGCCGTCCTGGATCTCGATGTCGGCGAACTGCACCTCGTCGCCCGGACCGAGGTCGCGGTCGGCCTTCTCGCCCCACAGTGCCACCCGGATGTCGCCGGTCTCGTCCTGGACGCGGACGTTTCTGACCTGGCCCTCCGAGCCGTCGTCGCGGTCGAACGTCCTGACGGTGCCGGTATCGAGCACTAGACCTGTGAGATCGACGCCGGACTGGCCGATCGAGAGCCCGGCAATGGTGTCGGCGGCGTCGAGATCGACATCGACTTCGACGTCGGCCGGCTCGACCCGATCCGCGCTGACCTCGATCCCGTCGTACCCCTCGCGTGGCCGGCCCGCGATTTTGAGCACCGTGCCGGTTTCGAGCTCCTCGGCCGCGCTTTCGGCCCGTTCGTCCCAAAAGGCCACCCTGATCCGACCGGTTTCGTCGGCGACTTCGACGTTGATGACCTGGCCGTCGCCGTCCTCGCCGTCGCGCTCGAAGGTGCGGAGTTCGCCGACGCTCGTGACTTTCGCGACGAACTTCGCCTCCTCCATCCCCGGCTCGATGTCCGCGACGCCCTCGACCTCCCCGTCGGCGACTTCGTGGGCGATCAACATCGCGGCGGTCTCCTCGTCGGCGAGCCCCCCCATCTCCTCGACTTTCTCCTCGACGGCCGACCGGAACTCCCCCTCGGGTACGTCGGCGTCGAGGTCCGCGTAGATCTCTGCTATCGCACCCATGTTCTACACGAGTCCATGAGCGATGCGCGCTTAAACGTTGGCGTCCTATAAACGTCCCACCGCGGTCGTGCTGTTTTCCGCCCGAACCCAACCCCGATCGTAACGAGAGCGGCCGCGCACCTCCTTCCTCGGTCCGCGCCGTCGCTACCACCCGAAAACACTTGTCGCGTCTCTGCGATCAATAAACATGAGGCGACGTGTGTTTCTTGCCGGAATCACGGTCGTTCTGCCCCTCCTTGCAGGATGTGCCAGTGACTCACCGGCCGGTTGGGAGAGCAACCCGACGAACGGTCAAACAAGTAGCGAACCAGCCGAATCGCCGACACAACGAAGTCCGACGAGCAGCACGGACACGAGGACTACACGGCCCGAATCGGCCACCGAACAATCAACCAGCACGACCGTCACTCAGTCGATCACCGGCCCACCAAGCAGCACGACTCCATCCGCATCGGAACGGGAAGCCGCCTGCAACGGTGCGGTATATCTAGACTTCTACGCACATGTAGTGTGCTCAGAGGACTATGGGACCCGGACACTGCCAGGGTCGCATTTGGCGTTGGTCCCGGAGCACACGTTCTTATCGTCGTGTTCGAAGGTGAGACCGTGCTCGGCATGAGCCAGGCTTCTGCCCCAAAACCAGCGCTATGGACGACGACGGAATGCCAGTCCCCCTCGATCAAAAACTCTCAGGAGAGCACACGCTCCGTGCGGTCATGTACCCCAAAATAGGTACAACGGAACGGTTCGATGCTGCAGAAGCAACCCCCTGTGAGTTCGAGGGCGAGCCGGTCCAAACGGAGCCGACGAGGATCGACTTCGAGAGGATCTCCGAGGGCACACCGTCGGCGTCGTAGAAGATGAGTCGGAGCGATACTGCGTTCTCATCTCGCTACGCGCGGATCTCGGATCGAGCGTGGGTCAGCCGTTATGATCCGCAGTTGCGACCGTCTTTTCATCGCCGACGCCACGATGGACGACGATCACCGATTCGGGCGCGTGGTCGGCCTCGACGACGAACCGGTACTCGATGTCGACGAGCGCCATCGAGCAGGCGGCGTTCGTGGCGGCGTCGCGCTCGGTGGCGATCGTCACCACGAGCCCCGCATCCGTTCGCCGCACCGAGTCGAGAACCGCCGTCTGACACCCGTTCTTGCCGGTTATCGTCCCCTCGACGACGATACGTGAGCCGCCCTTCTCGAAGGTCACGCCTGCCTCGCCGGCGAGGGGTGTTTCCTTTGGACCTTCGGTCGGCGCGTCGGGAATCGGGATCGGCGTGTCCGTCCGAGCGGTCGCCGTCCCAGTGGTGGTGCTCGCAGTCTCGGTCGGCGTCGCGGTCGCGGTCGTGGTCCCTGCCGGGGTTGCGATGGCCGTGCGCTCCGTCGTGGTCCTCGCCGCGGTTTCCGTGTCGGTCGCGATCCCGGTGGTGCCGTCGGTTCCCGTGGTGGTTTCGGTTTCGACGACGGTTCGAGTAGCGGTTTCCTCGTCGGTCGTTGGGACACCCGTCTCGCTCGCGTCGGTTTCGGTTCCGGCCGAACCCTCGGCAGTCTCGTCGGCCGAGCCGGCCTCACCGCTACCGAGACAGCCACCGGAGGCGACGCCGACGGTCGCCGCGAGGACCTCACGACGGTTCATGTTGGCCCGTTACCGTGCGAAAACATGGGTCTTGTGGCGCTCGTCGGCGCGGCAACCGTAACGGGTTTAACCCGAACTGGTGTAGGAAGAGTCGGGTCCTGGTTGGGTAGTGGACTATCCTACTGGCCTGCGGAGCCGGTGACCGGAGTTCAAATCTCCGCCAGGACGTTCACTCGCTGCGCTCGTTCACGCCCTGGCGTGCCCTGCGCTCACTGCGTTCGCGCAGGACTCCGCCAGGACTTTCGGCATCAAATACCGGTGAGCGACCACTCAGTCTTCGATCTCTGCGCCGAGCGCGTTCGCCTTGAGCGCGGTGATGGACTCCTCGGCGTCCTCGCGGGACTCGTAGCCCGTCGAGCTGACCGCGAGCGTCTCGTCGTCGTGGTTCAGCCGCCAGCGCCAGTTCCCGCCGTCGTCCTCGTAGAGGTCGAACGTTGCGGCCGTTCCCGACAGCGCGATCTCGACGGTCGTATCGCGCGGACCAGGGATCTCGATCGTCCGGGGCGTTTCGGCCGCTCCCTCGGCGTCCCCAATCCCGAGCGACGATCCCGACCGTCGCTCGCGGAGATCCTCGATGCGCTCGCGCACCTGGCGGCCGTACTCGGTCGCGGTGTCGACGCCGCGTTCGAGGCCGCGCTCGACGTCGCCCGATTCGACGAACGGCGTCCCGCGATCGAGCACGTTTTCGCCGTTGCGCGAGAGCGCGATCTCGTAACCCCGCCAGACGACCCCCTCGCCGGCGTCGCTCATCCCCTCGATCCCGTCGTGGCCGTACTCGAACGCGACCAGGGCCTTTTCGAGCGTGCCCTCGTCGGTGCTGTACGCGACGCGAAGGGTAGCGTTCGGCCGGACGGTCAGCGTGTAGTCGTGATCGTGTTCGCTCATCGAATCGTCGTTGGTCGTCGCCTCTCATAAACGTCCATCCGGCGATCGCAAACCCTTCCCCCCACCACGGACAGATTCATTCGCGTCGCCATCCGAGTTCGACCCGATGAGCGACGACCCGTCTCCCGTCACGGCGGCACGGCCCGACAGTCCGTTTCACACCACCGGGACCGATCACGTCACCGTCTGGGGCAGCAACGAGGCCGACACGCTCGCCTTCTACCGCGACCTCCTCGGGATGTCCCTGGTGCTGCGCCAGCCCAACCTCGACGACCCCTCCCAGACCCACCTGTTTTTCGACACCGGCGACGGCCGCATCGTGACGTTCTTCGTGAGCGACGACCGCGAGTCGAACCCCCAGCCCCAGCGCGGCGGCGTCGGCGGGGTGCATCACCTCTCCTTCGGCGTCGATCCCGACCGCTTCGACGAAGTGATGGCGGCGCTCGATGACGATGGCCGTGGCTACAACGTCTTCGACCGCGGCGTGTTCCACTCCCTCTATACCCGCGACAACAACGGCCTCGTGATCGAACTCGCCACCGACAAGTATGAAATCCCCGACGACCGCCGCGGCGAGGTGCTCGCGACCGCCCAGCGGATCCGGGAAGAGGATGGAGCCGACTACGCCGAGGAAGAGCACCTCGAAGCCGCACTCGAAGAACTCGACCTTCCCGCCGAACCCCACGACCTCCCGGACGCGGCGAGCGGCGTCGGTGGCGTCGAGTAACACCGCTCAGCCGCTCTCCTGTATCCCCTACTCCGATGGCCGGCCGTCCGCTCACTCTGGGTCGCGCCGCTCGTACAGCACGAGCCCGATCATCGACATCACCTCCTCGCCGTCCTGATCGTGGGTCCTCGTCCCGCTCCGGACCAGGCCGAGTCGATCGCTCCACGGCTCGGTGTCGAGCACCTCGGTTCGAACGGAGAGCGTGTCGCCTGGCCGGACGGGGTTCGGCCACCGGAGTTCGTCGACCCCGACCGCACCCGTCGCGCCCGACCCCTCGAAGACGTTCGTGACGAGCAGCTCCATCGTCATCGCCGCGGTGTGCCACCCGCTCGCGATCAGCCCGCCGAACATTGACTCTCCGGCGGCTGCCTCGTCGGTGTGAAACGGCTGTGGGTCGTACCGGTCGGCGAACTCGACGATCTCCTCGCGGGTCACGTCGCGGCTACCGAACTCGTGGGTCTCGCCCACGGTGACGTCCTCGAAGTGCTCGCGCGCCATGTCCTCGACTTTCGGCCGGTGGCCATAGCATTTCCCCCGATCCGCTCCGCACTCGCCTGGCGGATCGGTTCGAGCGACGGCCGTCGGGACGATCGAAACGGCCCCGACGGTCGGGGCGCCGTCGGGTGGTGGTTGCCCGCTCTCGCCGGCAGCATACCTATCCCTGCGCGGGGGGATGATGGATGTATGTCCGCAGACGACTCGTCGACCGACGACGCCGAGGACTCGTTCACGAACCAGTCGAATGACTCGTTCACCGACACGCGGGCCTCCTCCGACGACGCGCTCGGCACCCTCCAGGAGTGGTACGAGGAGGCGTCGGCCCGCGAGGACGGTCCCGACCTCGACGCGCTGTCGCCCCGCGAGCGCGGGGCCTTGAAACGCGCCAGGGCGATGGCGACGTTTCTCGACAGCGCGATCCCGATCCCGGTGATCGGCTACCGCGTCGGGATCGACCCGATCGTCGGGCTCCTCCCGGTCTCGGGTGACGTCGTCGGTGCGGTGCTCTCCTCGCACGTCATCGTCGAGGCCGCCCGCGTCGGCGTTCCGCCGAAGACGATCACGAGGATGGCGGTGTACGTCGCTCTCGACGCGACCGTCGGGTCGATCCCGGTCGCCGGCGACCTCTTCGATGCGGTCTGGAAGGCCAACCAGCGCAACGTCGCGCTGTTCGAATCCCACCTCGAGGATCGAGCCGAGGTCCCGATCGAGTAAGCGGACGACCGATCACCGCGGCGTCGACACGTCCCGAACGTGTTTCGGTTCACGCGCCGAACGGGGGACATGGACGCTCACCTTCGGGCCGGGATCGCGATCTACAACGCCGGTCGCTTTCACGCCGCCCACGACGCGTGGGAGGACCGCTGGCTCGCGCTCGATGCAGGCGAGGACGAACGCTTTCTCCACGGACTGATCCAGTTCACCGCGGCGGTCCACCACGCCACCGGCCGCAACTGGGCGGGCGCACGTGGTCTCGCCGAAAGCGCCCGCGAGTACCTCGCCGACCTCCCAGGGGAGTACCGTGGCGTGAACGTTAGCGGGGTACGGGCGTCTCTCGCGATCCTCCACGCCGACCCCGAGTCGATCGAGCGCGCGCCGCCGCTCGGCCTGACCTACGGGGGCCAGCGACTCGCTCTCGATGACCTCGATTTCGCCGCGAGCGCGATCGCTGCGGAGGTCCTCGCCGAGGAAGGCGAGTACGACCACGCGACCGTCGAGCGCGCCGTCGAGTACGCCCGCGAGGACATCGCTGCCGGTCGTGAGACCAGCCCGTTCGTGACGCTGGTGCTGGATTTCGTTCGTGATCCCGAAAACCGGGGGATCGTCCACCAGCGCCTCACCGAACACACCGAACGCCGGGCCGCCCGTGATCGGGACGTCGACGGACTGTTCGAGCCGTAGCACTCGATCGGGCCGTTCGGGCCTCAGAACTCGACCGAGTTGTCCTGGGGGTCGTAGCCGAGAACGTCGCGGGCGCGCTCGATCGAGTAGTACTTGCGGTCGTTGTCGGAGATGCCGTAGACGATCTCGTAGTCGTACTCGGCTTCGAGACACCGCTCGAAGAGGTGCGCACAGTCCCGATAGGAGAGCCACATCGCCTGGCCGCGCTCGTACTCGACCGGTGGGTGCTCGGCGGTCAGGTTCCCGATCCGCACGCAGACCGCGCTCATGCCGGTCGCGTCGTGGTAGTACCGACAGAGCGTCTCGCCGGTGGCCTTGCTCACCCCGTAGAGGTTGCTCGGCCGGGGCAGCTCGGTGCCGTCGAGGCGGAACTCGTCGCCCGTCCGGTACAGATCCGGCACGCGCTCGTCGGTCTCGTACGCCCCGACGGCGTGGTTCGAGGAGGCGAACACGAACTTCTCGACGCCGGCGTCGGCGGCCGCCGCGAGGACCGTTCGAGTCCCGTCGATGTTGTCCGCGAGCACGCTGTCCCACGGCGCTTCCGGCCGGGGGTCGCCGGCGAGGTGGACGACGCGATCGACCCCCCGCATCGCGTTGCGCACGGCTTCCTCGTCGGTGACGTCGGCGACGATGTACTCGTGGTCGGGCTCGCCGGTCGGCGGCTCGCGATCGATCAATCGCCAGTCGTAGGCCTCGCCGAGCCGGTTCAGGATCGCTTCGCCGACGCGCCCCGACGCACCGGTGAGCAACACGTTCGAGCCCCGTGGCCTCCCCGCCATTCGGGCGGGAATCGGGAACCCGTCGGTAAGTAACGTGCGATTCGGTACGGCGGTTCATCGGGACGGTTGTGAGTCATTTCGATGTTTCGCCGACACGGGGTCGGCGAACACCGGTACGCAGTCACAACAGTCCCTATCAGGCGAGACGGGCGAACGCGAGCGTCCCGCTGATGTTCTCGATGTAGATGTCGACGACGTCGCCCTCCCCGGCCCCGGGGACGAAGATGGTGTACTTGCCCTTCTCGGCGACGCCGTCGCCCTTTCGTCCCGTGCCGGTGATCTTCACTTCGTACGTTCGGCCCTCCTCGACGTCGGGCTGCTGGCTGGTTCCCTGGGAGCCGGTGTTCTTCGCGACCGGACGGAAGGCTCCACACGCCTCACAGCGGAGCATCCGTGTCCGGCCCTCCATTTCGAGGCGAGTGTCCGGGAGCCCACACTCCGAACAGATGACGAACTCCTCGATGTAGCCGTCGATCGCGGTGTCGAAATCGCTGCCCGAGAAGGAGCCGTTGTATCGGGCGCGATCGCCGCTGAACTGCCCATTAGTACCGAGTTCGCGCTGGACGACTCGGTGGAGGTGTTCGGGATCGCGCGAGAGCGCGTCGGCGACTCGACCCAGATTGACGAACCGGGTGAACGCACCGTCCGTCTGGGCTTCGGCGTCGGGCACGTCGAGCCGGGAGTCGCCGGTTTCGAGGTCGGGAACCGAGTCCATCGCTCGGTCGAGACTGGCTTCGTAATCCATGGCTGATACGAGGGTCTCGCTCCGTATATGAATTCCGTGAGAGACCGCGCCAGGGTCGCACACACTTGTTCGGACAAGTGCGGCGGCGCGCGGGAGCGGCGGGCGGCGCGAACGCAGCGAGGGCCGCCGAACGAACGGAGAGCACCGTGGACCTCCGGCCCCACGAGCCGTGCGAGCGGGCTTCGCCCGGTGGATGAGCGGAGCGACCCCAAGGAGCGGAGCGAATCGGCTGGGGAGGGCGTGGCCTGCGGCTCTCGTTTGTATCGTGACTTGGCTTCGGCGGTTCGACCGACAGTGTATTTGTCCGTGTGTCACGAACACCGCTCGATGACCGATTCCGCGACGGACCCGACGCCCCCGACCGACGCCCAGACCGCCTGCTTCGAGGCGGGAATCAAGTTCGGCGCGCTGTATCACCAGTTCGCCGGCACGCCGGTCAGCCCGGCGAGTGCGGCGAGTTTGGAGCGCGCGATCGAGGACGCGATCGAAAACCAACCCCACTGCGAGTCGGTCGCGGTCACGGTCCTCGCCGAGGAACTCGACGCCGCCATCGAGCACGGCTACACCGAACTCACGGGCCGATTCATGGAAGTGGAACTCGCCGTGGAGTACGAGGGAAACCGAGTCACGGCACGGATAGCGATGGAGGATGGCTACCCGCGGATGCGCGTCGGGTCGGTCGAACGGGTCAACCAGGCCGAGTGATTCCGCCGAGTCAGCCGTCGGACGAGGCGCTTCCCGTCTCGTCGATCCGTGCCTCGTACTTCGCAAGCGATTCGTCGAGGGCGTCACCGGCGTCGACATCGAGCGACTCGGCGACGGCGAGCAGCGAGAAGAGCGCGTCGCCGATCTCGTCGGTAGCGATGTCGAGATCGGACTGTGCCATTCCCCAGTCGGTCGATTTGGTCGCATCGGCCGCGATCTCGCCGACCTCGGCCGTCAGATCGAGGATCCGAAACGCCGGTTTGCTCTGTAGCTCGTACTCCGCGACGAACGCCGCGACGCGCTGTTGTTCGTCCATCCGTGTCGCTCGCTCTCGGGTGGAAGTTAACCGTTTCGACGACCACCAACCGAACAAAACGATGACGAAACCGCCTTCGAGAACGCCGGCACGACCGGATTTCACTTCCGCTTTCGGGCGCGGGTTTAAACCCCGTGCGGTCGAACCACACGGCCATGAGCCAGTCGAGTTTCGAGGACGACGACCTGTTCGGCGAGGCCGCCGACGAGATCCGCGACGACGTCGAGGCGGACCTCGCGGCGGCGCGCGAGGCGCTGCCCGAATCCGACGCGATCTGGACCGTCGAGGCCGACAACACCCTCGGGGTGCTCAACTCGCTCGGCCAGGCGCTCGACACCGGCGACGCGGCCGAGCGCCTCCGTGACGCCAAGAAGTGGTACGCGATGGGCGAACGCGCCGACGCCTTCGACGACGCCGACGACCTCGCGACGGAGATCGAGGACCTCGAAACCATACTAGAGGACGTCGGGACCGCCCACGAGCACGCGAACGAACTTTCGAGCACGGTCCCCGAACTCCGGGGTGCGCTCGACGACGCCGGCGAAGCCGCGGACGGCGCGGACGACGCCGATGCAACCGACGGCTCGGGGGAGACCGAGGAAGCCGCCGAGTGATCAGTTCCCTGCCGGTCGGCTCATATCACGGCTCTCGATAGCGTCGAGCAACGTCACGAGCGCCGCGGTCGCGTCCTCGATGAGTTCCTCGCCGCGCTCCGTGGTTCCCTCGCTTGGATCGCCGACCACGCCGCTGTCGGTGAACGCCGCCGCGTCGAACGCGAGGTTCGTCCCCGACATCCACTCGCCCCACGTCTCGCTCGCGCCTGCCTTCGCTTCCTCGATGCGATCCTCGCGAACGAGATCGGGTTCGATGGCTCGCAGGAGCGCGGTCTCGATCGGGCCACCGTGGCCCATCTCGGCGAGGCTCGCGACGGCCTCGAACCACGTGAACGGGACGGCGTAGGCCGCGTCGTGGCGGGTGATCGTCCCACAGACCTCCCGGAGCGCGCCGACGTTGCCGCCGTGGCCGTTGACCAGCACGACCCGATCCCAGCCGTGGGCGGCGAGACTGGCGACGACCTCGCGGACGTACTCCCGAAACGTGTCGGGCGTGACCCAGAGCGTGCCGGCGAACTGCCGGTGCTCCTCGGCGATTCCGACCGGGATCGCGGGCGCGACCACCACCTCGCGGTCGTGAACGTCCTCGTAGCGCTCCGCGCCCGCCGCCGCGACCGCGCGCGCAGTGAGGCGGTCGGTGCCGAGCGGGGCGTGCGGGCCGTGCTGTTCGGTGCTGCCGACAGGGAGCACTGCGAGGTCGGTCTCGGCCGCGTCGGCGTCGGTCCACGTCGCCTCGGTGAGGTGCATACCGGGACGAACGCTGCCGGGGGCTTATACTGCCGGAGAGCTATCGTTCGAAATCGACCGTGATGCCCGTCGCCGTTCACCGGTTCGTCGTCATTGGCTGGCGAAGTCGGCTCTCGGACAGTACCGCAGGCACAACTCCTTTGCCGTCGCTGTGCGTCGATCCGTTGTATCATGACTGACGACGACACCAGGGAACAGGGCGTCGAGTTCGGCGGGTTCGAGGAGACGATGGCGGCGATGGACTATCCCGTCGAGACCGAGACCGTCGTGGAGGAACACGGTGACGCGGAGCTCGAACTCCCGAACGGGACGACGACGATCGGGGAGGTCCTCGACCCGCTCCAGGACGAGGATCAGGCCTATCAGGACGCCGACGAACTCAAAACGATGATCAAGAACATGGTCGGCGACGATGCGGTCGGCCGCGAGGGCTACTCCGATCGCGGGGCGCCGACGGAGACCGACGGCGACGACGAGGACTCGCTTTAGTCGTCGCTGGCTTCCGCCTCGGTTCGTGCCTGGCGCTGGGACGCGCGCTCGATGAACTCCTGTGGCAGCTCGTCGATCTCGCCGGCCTGGACCGCCCAGAGGTTGGCGTACAGTCCGCCCTCCTCGATGAGGGCGTCGTGGGTGCCCCGCTCGCGCACCCGACCGTCCTCGAGGACCACGATCTGATCGGCGTCCTTGATGCTCGACAGCCGGTGGGCGATCGCGAACGTGGTGCGGTCGGCGGTCAGCCGATCGAGGCTGCGCTGGATCAGCATCTCGGTCTCGGTGTCCACATCGGAGGTCGCCTCGTCGAGCACGAGGATCTCGGGGTCCTTGAGGATCGCGCGCGCGATGGTGATGCGCTGGCGCTGGCCGCCCGAGAGTTTGACGCCGCGCTCGCCCGCCATCGTATCGTACCCGTCCGGGAGATTTTGAATGAACTCGTGGGCCTCGGCGGCCTTGGCAGCCTCGATCATCTCCTCGTCGGTTGCGTCGAAGCTACCGTACGAGATGTTCTCTTTCACCGTGCCGTAGAACAGATAGGAGTTCTGGCTGACGTAGCCGATCGACTTCCGAAGGCTCGACAGCGTCACGCCGTCGATGTCCCGGCCATCGATCCGGATCTCGCCCTCGTCGACGTCGTACATCCGGAGAAAGAGCTTCAGAACGGTGGATTTCCCGGCACCCGTGGGACCGACGAGCGCCACCGTGTCGCCGCCCGGCACGTCGAAGGAGATGTCCTCCACCGTGGAACCGCTCTCGCCACGCTCGCTCTCGTAGCCGAAGCTCACGTCGTCGTACTCGACGTGGCCCTCAGTGACGGCGAGATCCTCGGCGTTGGGGTCCTCTTCGAGCCGGCTCGGCTCGTCCATCAGCCCGAAGATGCGCTCGGCGGACGCGCGGGCGCGCTGGTACATGTTGATGATCTGGCCGAACTGCGCCATCGGCCAGATGAATCGTTGGGTGTAGAGGATGAACGCGACGAACAGGCCGGCCGAGAGGTCCTGTGTGAAGAGCCAAAACGGTCCGTTGAGGACCCAGAACCCGCCGACGATGAACGTGGCGACGAAGCCGATGCCCGCGATGACCCGAAGCGTCGGGAAGAACTTGATCCGGAGATCGATCGCGCCCCACTGGGCGTCGTAGTAACTCTGTGAGACGTCGTCGACGCGGTCGGACTCGTAGCCCTCGGTGTTGGTCGATTTGATGACCTGGATCCCGCCGAGGTTGTTCTCCAGGCGGGAGTTCATCTCGCCGACCGTCGAGCGGACTTCGGCGTATTTCGGCTGGATTTTCTTGACGAAGTAGTAGGTGAACAGGCCGATCAGCGGAACGGGCAACAGCGCGATGATGGCGAGCTGCCAGTTGGTGGCGAACATCACGACCGAGATGCCGACCACCATCGCCGCGAGCCGGAACACCGAGTTCATCCCGCCGTTCAGGAACTGCTCCAACCGGTTGACGTCGTTCGAGAGCACCGACATCATCTCGCCGGTCTGCTTGTCGGCGAAGAACTCCATGTTCAGGCGCTGCATCTTGTCGTAGGTGTCCGTCCGGACCTGGTGCTGGATGTTCTGGGAGAAGGCGTTCCACCCCCAGTTTCGTCCGTAGTGAAACCCCGCGCCGCCGAAGAAGGCAAACGCGATCAGCCCGGCGAGCAGCCAGAACTGGCCGTCCTGTGTCGTGGGCAGCCACGCCTGTGGGACGAACGCCAGTCCGAACGGCTGGTTCTGGCGGATGACCGAATCGATGGCGATCCCGAGCAGCAGCGGCGGCAGCAAGTCCAACATCCGCGCCACGAGGCTCGTCAGCGTGCCGACGGCAAACGAAAACGCATTCTCGCGGCCGTACTCCGCAAACAACCGCCGCATCGCGTTCTCCGTCCTCTCTCGTTGATCTTCGAAGGGGTCGTCCTCCTCCGTAGCAATACCCATTAGTGTGTTACAAGCCGACACGTGCGTAAAAGCGTTCGTAACCATGAGAAAACGCCCCGTTGCTAACGCCTCGGGGATCGGTTCGTGACTGCCCCGGAGCCGCGTTCTATCACCGATCCGATCGGTCGACGGCGACCTGGTGACCGACGTGGATCCCGTGGCGCTCCATCCAGCCGCGGGGGACTTCGAGAACGTACTGCCCCCGACCGGTGCGCTGGATGGTCTCGCCGTCCTCGTTCGGGCCCGGTGCGGGCGCGCCTTCGATCGCGTTGATCCGGCCGTCGGCCCCGATGAAGACGACGTCGAGCGGGAAGTCCATCTCCCGCATCACGTAGGTGCGCTCGGACGAGTCGTCGTAGGTGAACAGCATCCCGGAGCCGTTTTCGAGCGACGTGGTGTTCGAAAGTCCGGTGTACCTCTTCTGGTAGGTATCAGCGATCCGAACGTCGACAGTGCCGAGGACCTGGCTGCAGTTGTTGCTGATCGTGACTTCCGCGTGTTCGTAGTCGTCGGGTGCGCCCATGAACGCCGCCGGCGGCGGGACGACCCCGGCGGCGACCGCCGCGGTGAGCACCAACGCGAGCACCGCGATCGCGCCGATGGCGTTGAACACACGCCGGTGCACCATACATCTACCACAAGCCGGCGAGGGCCTAAGCGTTCCGGCGGAGAGAAAGGGTTATTCCGCCCGCACCGGTTGACCGACCTGGGGCTCGTGGTCTAGGTGGTTATGACGCGGCCTTTACAAGGCCGAGGTCGGTGGTTCGAATCCGCCCGAGCCCACTGGACTCCGTGGCGAACCGGACGGTGAGCCACGAATCCGTGATGCGAGGGCGATTCGAATCCTGCCAGTCGCAGCGTGCGCAGCGACCGACGGGAGCAAGCACGACCGTCTGGCTCCGGTTCGAATTCGCCCGAGCCCATCCACCGTTTATCCGCCATGTCGTTCGATCCGCTCAACTCAGTAGCGCGACGACCAGGATGCCGGCGGTGAACACGAGCACGGCGATCGTCCCGAGCACCAGGAGGGCGCGACCGGTCGACATGCAATCGTTTGGCGATGGACGGTGAAAGCTTCCCGCCATCCGGCCAGCCACGACGGACGGCGAAGCTCTTTCACCCTTGCCGCCGAATTCGAGACACGATGATCTCCGGATCGACGTGTCCCGAGTGTGGCAGTCACGTGACGACCGAGGACGGGCTCGACTACGGCTGTGAGGACTGTGGAGCCGAGTTCGACGTGGCGGATCTGTTCGTCCACTGACCCGGATTCCGAAACCCTTTTTCAGTCGGTCGGCGTCGATCCGAACGAGCCGCCTTAGCTCAGACTGGGAGAGCACTCGACTGAAGATCGAGCTGTCCCCCGTTCAAATCGGGGAGGCGGCATTTCTGCTGCTCGCGGTTTGCTCGCAGCAGAAACGCATCCGACGCGATTTGAGCCTGGAAGTCGCAGCGGCCGAGCGGAGCGAGGCTGACCGTCTTCCTCCGTTCAAATCGGGGAGGCGGCATTTTCCTGCCATCGTCAGGCGAGCTACGCAATCGCGCTCCGCCGAGACCCACTTGTCGTCGCCCCGACCCCTCCGAAGGGTGTGGCTCGACGAGTTCCGCTACCGGACGGCCTGGAACGCAACGGCCAACGAACGCCGCTACGACGCGCCGGCCGACCCGTGGGCGTTCGTCCATGTGGACCCGAGCGGGGTAGAGCGGTTCAACGTCGTCTCGCTCCTGTGGGGGCTCGGTCGCGTGCGCGACGGCGACTGGGATCAGCCGAAAAGCTGCCGGCGGATCGACGACACTCACATCTACCAGGGCCTGGCACGGCGATTCGAGGCCGGGAACGGCTGGGAGGAGACGGCCTACCACACGCACGTTGTCGGGCGAATCGACGAGAACGGCGAGTATTGCGGCTGCGAGAGCGAAGCACAACTCATGAAGGGGTATCTTCCGACCATCGACGATCTGTACACGATCCTGTGTGGCGAGGGCTACCGGCCGAATCGCGGGGTAGTGTATGACGATCCCGAGGACGCCGGCTACATTCACGACCTGGAGCCGATGGCCCTCATCGGGCGCGACGGCGAGGTCATTTGGACTGAGGGGTTTCACCGACTCGTACTCGCTGACCTCGCGGACATCGACGCGATTCCGGTGTACGTCCTCCGGTGGCACGAAGCGTGGCAACGGGTCCGTGACGCGCTCGCACGGACGACGCCCGAAGAACGGCCGTCGGCGCTGGCCACGCACGCGGAGCACCCGGATGCCAGCGAGTTCGTCTCGTAGCCGACACAGCTCTCCGCAGCAGTGTGATTCAGTCAACGGGAGTTCCTCGTTTTCGACAGTCGTTCACCTCTCGAACGGTTAGTGCTCTCGGCGACGAAAATCCGCCCAGAAGATGGTGGTGTTCATGGGGAAATATAGGGAATAATATGATGTCTTGACTCGACAGACGAAAGAGCTAAGTCAGTGTAGCGGAACCAGTGGGTGTGGTGAACGAATGACAATGGAGGTGTTCGGTACCAGGGCCGGATCGTAACACGATCGCCGGATCATCGATACGTGCTTGGGGGTCGGGATCGATCCCTCAGCCACCATCTGTCGTGGTATCAGGGTGCGACTCCTGCCGACGGCTCGTCCGAGTGCCCGCACCCACTCGGCTTTCCTTTTCGACGGCCTGGACGTTGAACCCCCGGTTTTACGGACGAGGGGAGTGCTGTGCCGCGTTGCGCTTGCTACCTGCTCCGAGGCGTCGCCACCAGCGACGAAAAGAAACTCTCGGATGGTCCTCATACTCGGCAGTATTCTACTAGTTGTTCAATCGATAGCGTTACAAGGTGGTTGATTCTGGGAACGAGCACGATGGAAGCATTCGAAGCAAAACTATGAGCGAACCAAACGGACCATTCGTTCGATCGAACGACGACGGGACGAACGATTCTGGAGCGGAGCACCCCGGGTTCGAGGCAGTGCGCTCGGCGATCGTCTCGTTTGTCAGGGACACCGTTCTCGACGCGAACGCGACCGGCGTCGTCGTCGCGATGAGCGGCGGCATCGATTCGACGCTGACGGCGATGGTGGCGGTCGAGGCGCTCGGCCGTGAGCGCGTTCTCGGGCTCGGCCTCCCGTGCAACAAATCGGCCGATCGAGGGGGCACCGAGGCCCGCAACATGGCCGAGGGACTGGGAATCGAGTTCCGGGAGGTCCACCTACGACCGCTGCTCGACGTCTTCGAGGACCTCGTCGCGCCAGCGATCGACCCCGGCGGGGATCGCCGTGCGGTCGGCAACGTGATCGCGCGCCTGCGAATGATCTGTGCGTACTACGCCGCGAACACCCGCTCGCGACTCGTGCTCGGCACCGCCAACCGCTCGGAACGTCTGCTCGGGTACTTCACCAAACACGGTGACGGCGGGGCCGATCTGTGTCCGATCGGCGATCTCTACAAAACGGAAGTGCGGACGCTCGCCTACCGGATGGGCGTGCCGCGACGGATCGTCACCAAGCAACCGACCGCCGGGCTCTGGGCCGGCCAGACCGACGCCGACGATCTCGGGGCTCCTTACGAAGTGATCGATCCCGTGTTGCGTCGGCTCATCGACGGCGACCTCGTCGAAGCGACTGCGGACGCGGTGGATACGGACGTCGATACCGTACGATCGATCGCCGAGCAGTACACCGAAACGCGCCACAAGCGGCGCATGCCGCCCACCCCAGGGATCGACGGGAGCCGACTCGACGGGTGAGCCGCGCAGACCGACCGTGCCGCCTCTCTTTAAGTGCTTCCCGCGATAAGGTGTAGATACGAGCGAGGTGCGTCGGCCGGTTCGCGACGGTTTTCTACACCAACCCATCATTCAACTGTCGGCGGCTGCTACGCCGCTGCCAATAACCGACGACGATGCTTCCGAACCCGTCCTGTCGACGGCAGCGGACGGTGGATCGACTGTGGCACCGACGGCCGTTCGACTGAGCCGGCGACCGGGCGACAGCGCCGTCGCACGAGCCGACCTCCAGCGCGACGAGACCGTTCGTCGGTGGGGCCTGGTCACGCCGAGCGCGACCCGGATTGGCCGGGCGGATTCGCCCGAAAACGACCTCTCGGAGAGCGTCCGCCGGCTTCACGACGAGCGCCACCCGGCGACGGAGGGGTACAGCCGACGCGCCCACCGTCTCGAAAAGCTCCGGCTGACCCACGCGCTGTGTGGCGACCTCGCGCTCACGCCGTGGCAGCGCGACCGCGTCATCGGGATCATGGTCGATCTCGATCTCACCGCGTTCGGGAGCCAGCGCGCGATCCCCAAGGTCGCGCTCGTCGTAATCCGCCACGTGGTTGAGCGCGAGCGCGAGCGCCACCTCGGTCTCCACGACGACGAGTGGATCGCCGACCAGCCACCTGAGCGGCTCGCCGATCTCTACGACCAGGAAGGGGCGGGCACATTCGACCGCTTCGAGGAAGAACGTGGTCGGAAGGTCCGATTCGGTGCCCCACCGGACGGAAGCGTCCCCGACATCGTGCTTCGGTACTGGATTCAGGAGGACGACTCCGGCGGGTAGCGCTTCGTCGATGCCGGGTCGTCGTCCCCGGACTTGTTCCTCGAACGACGTTCCGAATCTCGACCGACAGCGTAATTGCCACCCAGTGAAATCACCGAGTAATGGATCGACGAAGGTTCCTCCGACGAGCGGGTGCTGGCGTGGCCGGACTGACGGTACTCGCCGGCTGTACCGGCGGTAACGACGGTAGCGCGGACGACACGTCCGGCACGGAAACGACAACCGAGACAACGGGATCGAACGGCGGCGAGACGACCGGGGCCGATGGGACGACCAGAACGAACCGGGCAACCGACACGACCGGGACGGACGAGACAACCGCCACGAGCGAGGCAAACGGAACGAGCGGGACCACGACCGGCAGCGCGTCGCCGAGCGACACGCTAACCGTGGCGACGTACTCCTCGTTCACCGGCGAGGGAACGGCAGGCAACTGGCTCAAGTCCGCCTTCGAGGACGAGTACCCGGAGACGACCGTGGAGTTCGTCACGCCCGAGAACGGCGTCAATCAGTACATCCAGCGGGCGAAGCAGGGCGCGCCGATCGACGCCGACGTGTACGTCGGGCTGAACACGAGCGATCTCGTTCGCGTCAGCCAGGAACTCGACGAAACGCTGTTCCCGACCATTGCGGACAGCCTCGACCGCGCCGACATGGTGAAAGACGAACTGCGAGTCGACCCCGACGGGCGCGCGATCCCGTACGATACGGGCTACATCAGCCTCGTCTACAACGAGGACGAGGTGGACGAACCCCAAACTTTCGAATCGCTCCTCGAATCTCGCTACGAGGGCGATCTCATCGCACAGAACGCCCAGCAGTCCGATCCTGGACGGGCCTTTCTGCTCTGGTCGATCATCACCCAGGGCGAGGACGGCTATCTCAACTACTGGGAACAGCTCCTCGACAACGGCGTCAAGGTGCTCGCCGACTGGGAGCCGGCCTACCAGGCCTACATGGACGGCGAGGCCCCGATGGTGGTCTCGTACTCCACGGACCAGGTGTTCTACCACGGGCCGGACGTGAACATGGCGAAGCACCAGATCGGCTTTCTCAACGACCAGGGCTATGCGAACCCCGAGACGATGGCGCTGTTCGCCGACAGCGAGAACGCGGACCTCGGCCGGCAGTTCATG
>PXSV01000113.1 GCA_003022685.1 Halobacteriales archaeon SW_9_67_24
ACGAACACGCCGCCGGCCTCGTCACCCGCGACGAGACGTTCGTGGAGGCCGCACGAACCGGGTACACCGAACAGTGGGACGACGCCGACGAGTTCAGGCTCCGGACGCCGCCGCTCTCGCGCGTCCACGAGACGCTCGGTGACGAGTTCGGCCCCGACGTCCGGGCGGACTTCGAGCGGATGCGGACCGCGCTCGGAACCCAGCGCGGCGATGGCGAGATCGACGAGGTCGTCGTCAGCCTGCTCGCCGCAGCGAAAAACGAGCAACTGCTCTACGACATCAGCACGTGGGGCGAACACGTCGGCGTCGCCAGCCGCGCGACGTTCTCGCGCAAGAAAGCCACCCTCGAAGAGGGCGGCCTGATCGACACCGAGAAGGTGCCGATCGACGTGGGGCGGCCACGCCTCCGGCTCCTGCTCGGCGACGAGCGCCTCCACGAGGCCGACACCGACGAGCTCGTGAGCGTCGCCGGCAGCATGCTCTCGACGGCCGGCTCGTAGCCCCTTCTTTCGCTCCGATCACCACCGGCCATCCCATCGCTCGGGCCGGACCGTTATACCCGCGGCACACCAAGGCGAGTCATGGCGAAATACTCCACCGGGAACGCTTCCGGCGACGGGGAGAGCTGCGAGCTCTGTGGCGCACACGACACGGACCTCACGACGGCGACCGTCGCGGGCGCGGAGCTCGATCTCTGTCCGAACTGCCTCGATCACGGCGAGACCGACGATCGCGGTGGATCGAAGCCAGGCGGCGACCGTGATGCCGACCGCGATCGTGACCGCCGGCAACGCGCGGCCCAGAACACCGCGACGTTCACCGACACCGGCGGCGACTCCTCGCGGTGGGAACGCGAAGGGACCAACTACGACCGCGATCAGCTCCCGTACCTCGTCTCCGGCTACGGCGATCGGGCACAACAGGCGCGCGAGGACGCCAACCTCGACATCGAGGCGCTCGCGGACGACCTCGACGTCGCGACCGAGGACCTCCGCGCGGTCGAGGAGGGGCGAGCGGCGCGGGCTGACGTCGGCGGATCGCTCGTCAGCGCGCTCGAAGAGCGCCTCGACGTCACGCTCGTCGAGGAGTGAGACGAGGCCGGCGAATCGACGGTCCGTTTCGATCGAGTTCCAGCGGAGACCCTGCCCCTGGAACGGGCAATTTTTGCCCGTCGCCACCGTCGAGGCGGTATGAATCTCACCGACGAACAGCGGGGACTCGCCGACCTCGATTTGACGGGACTCACAGTGCCCGAGGAGTACGACGGGTTCGACGCCGACACCTTCACGTACAGCCTCGTGAACGAGGAGCTCGCGGGCGGGATGTTAGCGGTGGCGACCGCGCTTTCGGTCCACTGTCTCGCCACCTCCTGCATCGCCGAGTTCGGCGACGAGGACCAGCGCGAGCGGTGGCTCCCGGAGATGGTCGACGGCCGGCCCGTCGGCGCGTTCGCGCTCTCGGAACCTCATGCGGGGTCGAACCCCGCTGCGATGACCACCGAGGCCAGGCGCGAAGACAGCGAGTACGTCATCAATGGTACCAAGCAGTGGATCACCAACGGCGAGCGCTCCGGTGTGGTGATCCTGTTCGCGCGCACCGACCGCGACGATCCCGACTCGATAACGCAGTTCGTCGTCCCGAAGCACATGGAAGGACTCTCGGTCGGTCCCACGGAGGACAAGCTCGGCCTGCGCGCGAGCGACACCACCAGCCTCGAGTTCGACGACGTTCGGATTCCCGCCGACAACCGGCTGACCGAGGAGGGTCGTGGGCTGTCGGCGGCGCTCGCGATTCTGACTGGCGGGCGGATCGCGATCGCCTCGCAAGCTGTAGGCCTCGCCCAGCACGCGCTCGACGAGTCGCTCGCGTACGCTGCGGAACGCGAGCAGTTCGGCGACGCGATCGGCGAGATCCAGACCATCCAGCACAAGCTCGCGGAGATGCGCACCGAGACCCTGGCGAAGCTCTTCGCTGGCGAGACCGCGGTCTCGGTGGCGAACGAGGCGATCCAGATCCACGGTGGCTACGGCTACACCACGGAAGGCGGCGTCGAGCGCCTTTACCGCGACGCCAAGATCACCACCATTTACGAGGGCACGAGCGAGATCCAGAAGAACGTGATCGCGCGTGAACTCCGCGACTGATCCCCGACGGGATCGAAGCCGACTTCTCCCGTCCCCCGCTCTCTCGGATATGACTGTCACCATCCCCGACGACACCGAGGCCGTCGTCTACGATCTCGACGGAACGCTCGTGCGCCTCACCGTCGACTGGGACGCGGCCGCGGCGGACGTCGCCGACACGCTCGACGGCCGTGGCGTCGACACCGACGGGATGGGGCTCTGGCGGATGCTCGAACGCGCCGACGAGCTCGGCCACCGCGACGCGGTCGAGGAAGCGATCGCCGCCCACGAGCGCGAGGGTGCGCGCCGTTCGGAGCGCCTGGCGTTCGCCGACGAGATGGTGACCGATCTTCCAGTGGGGGTCTGTTCGCTCAACTGCGAGGAGGCCTGTCGGATCGCGCTCGACACCCACGCACTCGGCGAGCATGTCGCGTGTGTCGTCGGTCGGGACACCGTCGCAACGTTCAAGCCCGAACCCGAGTCGCTCCTCGCGGCGATCGAGCGACTCGGTGCGAGCCCCGAGCGGACGCTGTTCGTCGGGGATTCCGAGCGCGACGCCGAGACGGCCGAGCGCGCCGGCACCCGATTCGCCTACGTCGGCGACGGGCCGACGACGTACTGACCCCAGCGGGCGCTCACTCCTCGGTCGTCCGCCGCGCGTAGCCGTAGACCACGACTGCGACGAGCACCCAGACGACCGCCCCGACCCGGATCGCAAAGGAGACCCGCGCATTCCACGAATCGAGAGGGGTGCCGATCGAGAGCAGTGCGACGACGGGTGCGCCGACCGCGATCGTGAGCACGAACGTAATCTGCATGACCCAGCCGTAGTCGACGCCCTCGGGATCGGTGGTCTCGACGGGGTCGGGCACGGTTCGAGGTCGGAGCGCGCGGCGATAAGGCTTTGTCGTCGGTCCGGCGGGCATCGTCACGTGAGTTGCCCCGGGGGATCAGCTGCGGGGATTCGTCGTCCCCGGTACCTGCGGACGATGGCGGATCATGGTAGGCCGATCACAGCGCGCTTTCGATGTGCTCGTGGGTGTCGATCGCGACGCCGTCGCCGGTGATCGTCGCGATCGAAAGTCCGTTGCCGCTCGCGGTGTCGCGCTCGGTCGCACTCTGAACGGCACGGGCCGCGATGATTTCGGCCTCGTCGACGCTCATCCCCGCATCGTACTCCCCTTCGAGCACGCCGAGCGCGAACGGCGATCCCGACCCGCTTACGGCGTATGCTTCTTCCATCACGCTGCCGCCAGGCCCGATGCTGTAGACGTGGCTACCGTCATCGTCGACGCCGCCGAGCACCGGCTGGACGATCCGAAAGCCCCCGCTTCGCAGGAGGGTCGACGTCAGGTTCGCGAGCGCTTCGAGGCTCATCCCCGCATCGCGGCGCGTCTCGTAGAGGCGGACCTCCGCACGCAGCGAGTTCACGAGCGACTGCGCCGCGCTCACGTTGCCCGAGATGGTGAGCGCCGCCGACGAGTGGACTTCGATGATCTTGTCGGCGTTCTTGCTCGCCACGAGGTTGCCGGCGCTCGCGCGCCGGTCCGCGGCCAGTACGACGCCGTTCTCGGTCGTGAGACCGACGGTCGTCGTCCCCGTCTCGAGGTCCTTTCGGTCCCCATCGACGCCCCCTTGGGATGGGGACCCGAACTCGGGGGTAACGGCGCTGGCGTCGATTTCGGTGCCGGTGCCGATCGTCGGACGAACATCGTCACTCATCGATGTCCTCCACGTCGAGTTCGTCGAGATGGGCTTCGACTTCCTCATCGTCGAGCGTCCGGAACTCCTTCGTCTCGACGTCGATCGTCGCGATCGCCACCTCGCTCGACTCGAAGGCGTCCCGAACGGACGCAAGCGCCCGGAGCGCGGTGTGGATGCCGCCGTCGAGGTCCGCGTCCGGCCGGTAGTTCGTTTCGAGGTCGTCGAGGATCGCGTCACGATCGGCACCGATCACGCTCGCGGTCCACTCGGTCGCGGTGCCCGAGGGGTCGGTCCCGAAGAGTCGGGGTTCGCCGTCGTCGACGCCGGCGACGAGCAACGAAACGCCGAACGGCCGCGCACCGCCGGTTTGGGTGTACTCCTGGATGTGATCGGTGACGACGCCCGCGAGGGTCTCGACATCGATCGGTTCGCCGTAGCGTAGGCGGTCGACCTGTGCTTGTTGCCTGGCGAAATCGACGAGCTGCCGCGCGTCGGCGACGTGACCGGCCGACCCGATGGCGATGTGGTCGTCGATCTCGTGGAGCTTCTCGACGCTCGATTCCTCCATCAGCGGCGACCGGGCGCGCTTCTCGGCGACGAGCACGACGCCCTCGCTGGTACGGACGCCGAGACTCGTGCTGCCCCGTTCGACCGCCTCGCGGGCGTACTCGACCTGGTAGAGTCGCCCGTCCGGCGAGAAGATCGTCGTTCCGCGATCGTAGGCCTGCTGCTGGTTTTGTCCTTGCATGATGTGCCGTGTTGTCGCTCGGATTCACCAGAGGTTAGCGTTTTTGATATATAAATGCACCGATCGAGTGAGTTCCGTCGGCGCGGTCGTCGACGAACCCGAAACGGACGTTCGGGGGCCTGGTCCGTCGATTGGACGGTCCTGCTGCAGCGACGAAACCAGCCACTTAGCGGCTCACTTAGGGGCAAAACACCGAGTGTGGTCAAACGGGTATTCGGTCGAGCGTCGTAGCGATCGGGGTGGAAT
>PXSV01000114.1 GCA_003022685.1 Halobacteriales archaeon SW_9_67_24
CCTCGATGGCGTCGTCCTCGAGATCCGCCGGGACGTCATAGGTGACGTATACTGACATTGGTTGGTCCGTCCCGTGCGCGGGCTCTTCGTCCCCCGCCTGCGCCGGAACGCACTATGATTCCGACTGGCCGCCGAACCGACGGCGGCCTGAGAGTCCTGTGAGGCTGGGAGCGTCATCAACCCCGCACGGGTTGTAGCGCGGGGTAGCAGAGGCCCGCATAAAAACGCTTTCAACCGCTTACGGCGTGCGAGCCGGGCGCATGGGGACGTTGACAGTCCGTCCCAAAGCTTTTGTATCGTCTCACTCGGACGATACAATACCGATGGCAATACGAGTCGACGAAGCGCCGGAGTTTCCGTTCGACGTCAGTCCGCTCTGGCACAGTTTCTTCGTCGTTCTCTGGGCTGTCTGGGCGGCGCTGACCGTCCACGAGTATGTCGGCGATGCGATCGGATTGCCGGCCTTTCTGCTTGCGCTGCTCTGCGGGGTGCTGTTCGGCATCGCGGTCTTCGGTTGGATCACGCGAACCGAGTATGGCGGGCGAGCAAGACGACTGTACCGCGACGCACCGCTAGGACAGCAGCTCGTGATCGCAGCGGTGCTTTCCGTTCCGCCACTGACCCTCATGTACGGTCTGAGCACCATGGGAGTCTCCGCTGTTCTCGCACAGGTCGCCCTCGTCAGTGCTATTGTCGGCTACCAGCAATCGAAGTTCGCCTCGGCGTACGCCCGCCTCCAGTGATCGCCACGCGGCAGCCGACGCCGAGCGCTACACGTTCCGGACTCCGAGTCCAACGACGACCGCACAGACTACGACCACGAGCAGCGTGACGCCAATGAGAACCGGCCAAAGGGTGTCGAGCAATGCGGGACCGCTCTCCCAAGCCACCTCCCCTGTTCGATCGATCGCGGTTGAGGCGACGCTCACGATCGCGCCGCCGAACGCCGCTGCCACGATGAAAAACACCTGGAGCAACGCTCCGTATCGCTGCCACGCCGATTCCTCGGATGATTCGTCCTCGTCGTCGGACCCACCGAACCGGCTCCGCAGTCGATCGAACGATGTCGTGGCGGAGCCGTCGCGGTCGTCCATCCTGCCGTCGCGGTCGTGACCCATGGCATAAGTTCTATCGCTGATCGGGGTTCGGGAGGCTCGCCGAGTTGGAACCGACGTTCCCATGTCGCCCCATCCACGTGATCGGGTATGATCGCCGACCTCGCGGCCCGCGAACGAGCGCCGGCTGCTCGTGCTCGCGGGCGAGCGGAAGGCGAGCCGCCAGGCGGCGGCCAGCGCGCTTGACGGCGGGGGTATCCCCGTATCGGAGACGACAGTGATCGCAACGGAGGCTGCGGACGAAGCCGATCTCGGCGATTGCGAGCGCGTCACGCCGAAGCGCGCCGACGCACTTCTCGGAACAACTCGAACGGCGGTCGTGCTCGACTGTCACGACGAATGTCGACCGAACGCGCTCGGTCGCACCGTGGGAGCGGTCAACGGCGGCGGCCTCGTCGTGCTCTGCACGCCGCCGCTTGACGCGTGGCCCGCTCGCCGTGATGGCTTCGACGAGACGCTCGCCGTCCCGCCGTTCGATGTCGAGACCGTCGGCGGCAGGTTCCGCGCCAGGCTCGTCGACACGCTCCGGGCACATCCCGGCATCGCCATCGTGAACGTCGATGCCGGCATCATCGAACGCGCCGGACTCATCGCCGACGCCCTCCATGCCTTCGAGCGCCTGCGCGAGCGAGGCCACGCGCTCGTCGTCGAGGCCGACCGCGGCCGCGGGAAGTCGAGCGCCGCCGGTCTCGCCGCGGGCGCGCTGGCCGTTGAGGGGAAAGAGGTGCTCGTGACCGCGCCAGGCTACCGGAGCGCCGCCGCGGTGTTCGAGCGAGCGCGCGAACTTCTCGAGACCCTCGGCGCGCTCGCCGGCACGGACCGCGACGAGAACCCCCACCGACTCGGTACGACAAACGGCGGACGGGTGCGGTTCGCGGAGCCGGCAGCCGCGGTCGAAGACGAGGATGGCGATGCGATCGCCGCGGCGGACGTCGCCATCGTCGACGAGGCCGCCGCGCTGCCAGTCGACCGGCTCGCGTCGTTCCTCGACGCCCCCTCGGTGGCGTTCGTCACGACCGTCCACGGCTACGAGGGAGCGGGTCGTGGGTTCGCGGTCCGGTTCCGGGACCGACTTGCCGAGAGCGCGTTCGACGTGACCGAGCAGCGACTGGACGACCCGATCAGATACGCTGCCGGCGATCCGATCGAGGTATGGCTCTTCCGGGCGCTCTTGCTCGACGCGCGCCCGCCCGTCGCGCCGCTGGTCGCCGACGCCACGCCCGAGACCGTCGCGTACGAACGCCTCTCGACCGATGAGTTGCTCGCCGACGAGGTGCGACTCCGGGAGGCGTTCGGGCTCCTCGTCGCGGCCCACTACCGGACGGAGCCGAACGACCTCGCGCGGCTGCTCGACGCGCCGAACGTCACCGTGCACGCGCTGTGTCACGAGAGCCACGTCGTCTCGGTCGCGCTGCTCGCTCGCGAGGGTGGGCTTCCGGCCGATCGCCGGCGATCGGTGTACGAGGGTAATCGGATCGAGGGCCACCTCCTGCCGGACGTGCTCACGAGCCAGTGCCGAGACCTCGAAGCGGGCGTCACGACCGGCCACCGCGTGCTCCGGATCGCCACCCATCCCACTGCGCGATCCCGGGGACTCGGCTCACAACTCCTCGACGAGATCCGCACGGCGAGCGAAACCGAGGCGATCGATTGGCTCGGCGTCGGCTACGGCGCGACGCCCCAACTCGTCCGGTTCTGGGACCGAAACGGCTTTTCGACCGTTCACCTCGCGATCACCCGCAACGACCGCAGCGGCGAGCACTCCGTGCTCATGCTCGCGCCGCTCTCGGGGCCTGGCCACGCCCTCCGCGACCGCCACGCCCGGTGGTTCGTCGAACGGATCGGCGGCCTGCTGACCGACGCGCTCGCCGCCCTCGATCCCGACGTCGTCCGCGCCGTTCTCGATGCCAGCCCGGTTGCCGCCTCGATCGACCTTTCGGCCCACGAGTGGCGCACGATTGCGGCCGCAGCATATGGGGCGGGGCTCGCCGCTATCGATCCCGATTCGTTCCGCCGGCTCGCGCTCACCCACCTCACCGATCCCGAGAGCACTCGGCTCTCGGCCAGTGAGGAGCGCCTGGTCGTCGCCCGAATCCTCCAGGGCCGCCCGGTCGAGGAGGTCGCCGCCGAACTCGGCTACGTCTCGACCCGCGAGTGTCTGCGTGCGCTCGGCGACGCCTACCGGCCGCTGGTCGATCGGTACGGCAACGACGCGGCCCACGAGGAGCGCGATCGCTACGACTGATTCACCGGCTCGTCGGTCCCTCGGAATGACGGTTACCCGAGAACGATCCCCACTGCGAGCCACGCGACGCCGATCGCCGCCAGCGAGCCAACGAGGTTCACCGCGGCGTTCGCAGCCGCCGCGGCCGACTCACCTTGTTCCACGAGTCGAACCGTCTCGAACGAGAACGACGAAAAGGTGGTGAACGATCCACACGCGCCGGTTCCAAGGAGCAAGACGATCTCCTCGCCCGCACTGGCGAACGTGACGAGACCGAGCACGAAGCTTCCGAGGACGTTGACCGCGAGCGTTCCGAGCGGGTAGGTCTCGCTCTCGATGTGCGCGTTCACGACGGCCCGACAGAGTGCGCCGATCGCGCCGCCCGTCCCGACGAGATATGCCGGGTCGAGCGGGATCACTCGCCTGGCCTCCCGTCGACGCGCGTGGCGAGGCTGCGGCCCGCGAGCACTCCGGCGAGCCCGAGGCAGTAGGTGGCGAGCACGTTCGCCACGATCCACGCCGGCCGACGAAGCACGGCGGTCTGCAGCGCGAACGTGCTGTACGTCGTCAGCGACGAGAGAAAGCCGGTGGCGACGACGACCCTCGTCCGCTCGGCGAGCACGCCGGTATGGATCGCCTCGTAGAGCACGAACCCGAGCACGAAGCTCCCGAGAACGTTGACCGTGAGCGTTCCGAGCGGGTAGGTCTCGCTCTCGATGTGCGCGTTCACGGCGACCGCGGTTGGGGCAGGCGGACTCCATCGCCCGAGAGCCCCGCTTCGGAGCCACGGTATATCCGCGCTGCGGAATCGTCCGCCGCACTCGATCGGTGCGCCTAACCCACACGGCCGTCCACGCCCTGCATGGTCGAACCACTCGCGATCGTCGCGCTCGGTCTCCTCGTCGTCGGCATCGTCGGCAGCGTCGTCCCGCTGCTCCCCGGACCGCTGGTGTCGCTCGCCGGCGTGTTGCTCTACTGGTGGCAGTCGGGCTACGCCGAGCCCGGGTCCTTCCTGCTCGTCGCGCTCGTGATCGTGGGCCTCGTCGCGGTGGTTGCCGAGTACTTCGCCGGGGCGGTCTCGGCCCGTGCCGGCGGCGCGTCGACGGTCGCGACCCTCCTCGCGGCGATCGTCGGCGTCGTCCTCTTTTTCGTCGCCGGCCCGATCGGTATCGTCCTCGGCGTCGGGGGGACGGTGTTCACCGTCGAGTTCTACCGCCATCAAGACCCCGAGCAGAGCCTCCGAACCGCGATCTACGCCGCTGTCGGGATGCTCGCCTCGACGGTGGTCCAGGCGCTCCTGACCGTGACGATGCTGGTGGCGATGTTGCTCGTCCACTTCTTCTAAGTCGACCGGCGGACGCGGCACAACGGTTGTAACGACGCGCCACCAACGCCACCCATGGCGACGTGCGCCGAAGCGGAGTGCGAGGAGCCAGCAGCGGTGCGGCTCCACGTCCCGTGGGACGCGAACCGCGAGGTCTGCACGGCCCACGCTCGCGTTCTCGTCCAGGAGGAGGGCATTGTCGCGGAACCGCTGGAGGGTGCAGCCGAGGAGTGGCGCTGACGACCCTTTCTCTCGACCGGCTCGAACAGCCGGCTACGGTTCGAGCGCCACCATCACCTCGTCGATGTACTCGTCGCCGATCTTGTAGTGGTCCTCGCGGGTCCCCTCGACCTCGCCGCCGTGGGCTTCGAGAAACGCGATCGCGTCTTCGTTGGTCGAAGGAATCGAGTTGTAGACCCTCTCGTAGGCGTTCTCCTCCGCCCAGGCGAGGCCCCGATCGAGGAGGCGGCCGCCGATCCCGTGGCCCTGGTACTCCTCCAGCACCCCGAGGGTGAGCTCGGCGGTGTGAGAGAGCTTTTCGAGTTCGGGCGCGTCGAGGTGGATCCACCCCACCACCTCGTCGCCCACGGTGGCGACGAAGAACATCCGCGAGCGGACCGCGTTCTCCCGCACGAGCGCCTCCTCGTGGTCGACGACGTCCGCGACGCTCTCGGCGACGGTGTAGGTCTTCTCGCCGGCGACCTGGCGGATCACGCCCACAAGTCCCGATCGGTCGGTCTCGATCGCGGGCCGGATGGTGTACTCCACGCCCTCCCGTTCGAACGTCTCCTCGTCGGCCGCGTCGCTGCCCTCGAACGCCGCCTCGACCATCCCGGCGGACTCGTGGACCAGCCCGTCGCGTTTCAGGATGGCGAGGTGGTGTCTGAACCCGCTCGGATCGAGCCCGAGCGCGTCCCGGACCTCGGTGGCGGCGACCGGATCGTCGGCGTCCTCGACGTGCTGGTAGATGCTCTTTCGGTCCTCGTGGGTGAACTCGAACGCCTCCGATACCTGCATGATGAGTGATACCACGGTACGCTACTTAACGATTTGTGTCGGTTTTCGACCGGGTGATGTCGCCCGGTTCGACGACTGACTGTCCTCGGCGCGCCGGCACCTGGGTCAGTAGTTGCGCCGTATCCCGAATGTTGTCGGTGTCGACCAGCAGCTCGGCTGCCCGCCGGACCGTCACGTCGGGCTCCATCTCGACCCCATAACACCGGGCGTACAGCGAGAGCCACGCGTTCGTCGCCCGGTGGAAGCGTTCGAGCTCCGCGGCCGAAAAGGCCACGTCCCACTCGGCAGTTCTGGCTTCGAGATACAGCGCCACGAGCGGACCGAAACCCTCCCGGAGAAACGCCATCGCGCGCTCCTCGTCCGGCGGGTCCGATGGGGGATCGAACTCCCGACGGTCGCGTTCGGCCTGCTCTGCGAACCACGCGATCCGGTCAGCGTAGCCCGACGTCATCGGCGGTGGATGGCAGCCCGCGCCAGCCCCGAACGCCGATCCATCAGCCTTCCCTGAACTCGACGCCCTTCCCGCCGCTGGGGTGTTCCCACTGGGTGTCGGCGACGATGGCGCAGGTCCCGCATTCGACGCAGGGCTGGGTGTCGAGGCTCACGACGCGCTTCTCGTCGCCGTTTGACTGCACCGTTTCGTCGCGGTAACACCCGCCACCGAAGTCCTCGGCGCTCACCGGGCAGGCCGTGACGGCCTCGCCGATGATCGTGGGCAGCGTGACGTAGGGCGTCTTGGTGTCGGGCATCATCGTCGCGAGATACGGCGAGCTGTACGCCGTTTCGAGCAGCCCGGCGCGATCGGCCATCCGGACGCCGAGCCGGCCGACCGACGAGTCGAGCGCGCGTTCGGCGAGCCTGGTCGCGGTGTCGTTCTCGCTGAGCGCGCTCGCCACCTCGTACCTAGTGGGGCGGAGTTTGTCCATCACGCCCTCGTCGTGGAGTCGACGCTCGTAGCGCTCGCCCGCCGAGTCGGGCTCGCCACGCGAGCGTGCCTCCACGAACGCCTCCGCCGCCAGCGCGCCCGCGGTCACGGCGTGGTTCATCCCCTTGATGATCGGCCCCTGGGCCTGCATCTGCCCGCCCGCGTCGCCCACGAGCGCGAGCCGTCCCTGATGCGGCGAGGGGTTCGCGGCCTTCTTCGAGTCGGGGACGAGCTTCGCCGAATACTCGCGCTCGTCGTACTCCTCGCCGAGCCACTGGGCGAGCACCGGATGGGTGAGGAGCGCGTCGAGCAGGTCCTGGACCTCGGCCTCCTCCTCCACGATGCTGTCGAGGTGGAACACGTTCCCGATGCACAGCGAGTCCTGGTTGGTGTAGAGGAACCCGCCGCCCCGAACGCCATCGTAGAGATCGCCCGAGAACAGGTGGGCCTCGCCTTCCTCGTCGGTGATCCCGAACCGCTCGTTGATCGCGTCGCCAGGCATGTCGACGACGGCTTTCACGCCCTGGAACCACTCTTCGGGCTCCTCCCAGTCCATCAATCCCGCCTCGCGCGCGAGTTCGGAGTTCACGCCGTCCGCAGCGACGACGAAGTCGGCCTTGATGGGGTCGAGCTCCTCGCACGTCACCCCGATGATCTCCCCATCCTCGCGCAGGAGGCCGTTCACCTTCACCTCCGTCAGGAGTCCGCCGCCGGCCTCGCGGGTGATTTCGTGAACTTGTTCGGCCATCCACGAGTCCATTTTTCGGCGGAGCACGGCGTCGGCCCACTCGGTGTCCCGTTCGTGGCCTTCGGTGATGTCGAAGGTTCGGACCTGCTCGCCTGCGATGTTGTGGATGTAGTAGTCCGTTACTGGTCGTTCGGTCGCGTGCTCGCGAAAGCCCGGGAAGATGCCGTCGATCGTGTACGGCGCGGATTCCTCGGCGTAGATCAACCCTCCAGTCACGTTCTTCGAGCCGGCGTCGACGCCGGTACTCGTCAGTCATCGCTCGTGCCTCCGTCGGCCGCAACCGCTCCGATATCCAGTTCGCCCGATTCGAGCGCCGCGGTGAGTTCGGGGAGCACCTCGAAGAGGTCGCCCTCGACGAAGAAATCCGAGAAGTCCCGGATGCGCGCGTCGGGGTCGGTGTTCACAGCGATGACCGTCTCGGATTCGTCCATCCCGACCTTGTGTTGTACCGCCCCGGAGATCCCGGCGGCGATGTAGAGGTCGGGTTCGACGACCTGGCCGGTCTCGCCGATCTGGCGTTCCTCCGCCGTGTAGCGCTCGACGTGACCCGCGAACTCGTAGGAGCCGGTGACGATCCCGCGCGAGACCCCGAGGCCACAGTCCTCGAACGCGTCGGCGAGTTCGAGCCCGAGCTCCATTCCTTTCGTCGGGTCGTCGCCGATGCCCCGGCCCATCGCCACCACCACGTCGTGGCCGGTGAGGTCGACGCCCTCGTCGAGCCGGTCGTGGTCGGTGACCGACACTCGGAGCCAGTCCGCCTCCAGATCGAAATCGTGCTCGATCGCCTCGCCCTCGCGGTCGTGGTCGGGTTCGGGGAGATCGAAACTCCCCGGGATCACCGACGCGCCCTGGGGGTGGAACTCCCGTGTGGGGTTGTCGAGACACAGGATGGTCGAGTACTCGAACCCCGAGAAATCGGGCCGCTTCATGTGCAGCACGCGCTCGAACTCCTTTTTCGTGCCCGGTCGCCCCGTTTTGGCGGGGTTCGAGATCATCGCTTCCTCGATGTAGAGATCCGAGCAGTCCGACGCGAGCCCGGAGTCGAGTTCGCCCTGAACCAGCGCCGAGAGGTCTCTCCCGTTGTTCGTTGCCGGGAACACCGTATAGCGTGGTTCGTCGTAGTCGCGCCAATCCGCTTCGTCTGGCCCCTTTTCAGCAGTCGGATCGCCGCCCCACCGCGCCATATCGCAGAACAGCTCGGTGTAGGGCTTGTGCTGGAACCGTTCCAATCTGGGGTCTTCGTGGTGAACCACCACGTTCGCCCCGTAGGCGATGACGTCCTCGACGTGTTTCTCCACGTCGCTGCCGATCAGCACCGCGACGACCCGCTCGTCGGCGTCGTAGTCGTCGTTGTACGTGTCCATCAGTTCGCGGGCCTTCCCGAGCATCTCCTTCGAGACGTCGATGAGTTCGCCCGCCTGGGTCTCGCAGTAGACCCACATATCGCGGTAGTCGCCGTTCTCGATCGCCTTGACGTACTGTTTGTCCGCCGTCGGGTGGTCGAGATCGGGGTGTTTCTCCTCCGGTGGTACGACCTCGATCTCGCCGACTTCTTCCTCTTCCTGCACGGAGTCGATCCGGTTCTCGATCAGGTTCGTCGCCGCACTCCGGTCCTCGCCGGCCTCCTCGGCGTCGAGCACCTCCTGCAGGCGTTTTTCGTCGTCGATCCCCTGGAGCGCGTTGCCGAGCTCCGCGGTCGAGAGTTCGCCCGGGTCGATCTCGTCCTCCCCCTCTTCGGCGTCCTCGGTCACCTTCTCGATCCGGCTCTCGATCAGCGTCTTCACGTTGTCACGGTCCTCGCCGCCCTCCTCCGCCGCGAGGACGGCTTCGAGTTCGTCGGGGTCCTCGACGCCCTTGATCGCGGGGCCGAACTCCGCGATGTCGTACTCCGCGGGATCGAGCGCGAGATCGTCGGCCGATTCGTCGCTAGCTCCCTCGTCGCTCGCGGATACGGCCTCCTGATCGCCCTCGACCTCGCCGGCGGACTCACGGTACTCGCCCTCGGTCTCGGTGCCTTCCTCCACGGCGTCGCCCTCGGCGGGCCCGCTGTTGGCCGTCCTTTTCGGCGTCCAGCATCCCTTCGAGTTCGCGGGGGCTGTCGATCTCCGCCAGTTCGTCCTGAAGCTGTTCGACCGTGTGCTCGCCTGGGTCTGTAGTCTCACTCATGAATCAATCACCCGCCGCCTCGGATCGTCCGTCGGCAAACGGTTCCATCGCCTCGAACACCTCACCCATTCCTTCGCCGTCGTCGGGATCGACCACCGTGGCCTCGCGTTCCGCCGGCGCTTTCGGGATCGGATCGACCGACGAGACGATGGTGGGCGACCCGTCGAGGCCGATGTAGTCCGGATCGAGGTTCAGGTCCGCGTGATCCCACGTCGTCAGGTGCTCCTCGTGGTTCTCGGCGCGTTCTTTGGTCTCGGCCCGGAGGTCTTTGAGTGTGAGTCGGTGGGCCGCTTTTCGATACGTGGGCTCGAACTCGGGATCGGCGACGATGAACGCCGGCGTCGGCGCTTCGACGGTCTCGATCTCCTCGATGTCCCCCTCGACGAGGCGTTTCGCCCGTACTGTACCCTCGTCCTCGTCGACATCGAGCGCGACGACGTGGGTGATGATCGGCCAGTCGAGACACCAGCACGCCTGGGGGCCGGTGTGACCCGTCTCGCCGTCGGCGGTTTTGAACCCCGCAAACACGAGATCGGGCTGATTCTCCATTTTCTGGAGCCCCGTCGCCAAGGTGATGGCGGTCGCCCACGTGTCGGAGGCGGCGAGTTCGCGGTCCGAGAGGAGATAGAGGTCGTCGGCGTAGACCGTTTCCATCGCCTCCCGGAGCACGTCGCCATAGCCGGGCGGCCCCATGCTCATCACGCTGAGGGTTCCTCCATGTCGGACCTTGGTCTGGAGGGCGGTCCGCAGCGCGTGCTTGTCGTTGGGGTTCATCACCGTCGGAGTGTTTCCACGTTCGAGGTGTCCGTCCTCGTCGAACGCGACCTGTCCCTCGCGGAAATCGGGTACGCCTTTGGTCAGAACGACTGAGTGCATTGGTATGGATACTCCTGGGTGGCTCTCTCTGGCATAGCCTCCCGCCGACTATTACGGTGTTGGTCTGTCGTGGATTCTTGCCGGTACTCGACCGCCGGTCCGTCGGGAACGACTGCCGTTCAGGTCCGGCCTGCCCGACCCGCGTCGACGTCGACGTCGATGGCGTCGACCGGGCAGACGTCGACACACAGCATGCAGTCGATGCACTGGGCTTCCTCGGCCGGGTCGGCCTTGATCTCGCTTTCCGGGTGATCGGGCGAGTCGACCCACTCGAAGACGTCTACGGGGCAGTCCTCCAGACACGCTCCGTCGGCGATGCAGAGGTCGAAATCGACCGCGACGTGGGTGCCGTGGATCCCCAACTGCTCGGGTTCCTCGACCGGCCCCCAGACGTCGTGACCCTCGTGTTCGTCGACGATCTCGCGGTTCTGTTCGAATTCGGGATCGATGGCCATCGGTACCGTTCCTGATGTGGGCATGCACTTAAAGGTTGAACCGAACGGGGGTGAGAACCCCGATCCCGTAGCAATAGTTAACCCGATGGACTCACTGGTTTTAGCGGAGATGGTCGTCTTCACCCCGGCCGTGACGGTCGTCTTGGCGGTCGTTCCCGTCGCGCTGGCGCTGGCTGCCGTCGCATGGCGGCGGCGGGACGAGCCGGCGGGAAAACCGGTCGTGGTCTACCTCGTGGCGCTCGCTGCCGGTGCGACGGCCTACGGGGCCGAACTCGGGACCGCCGACCTCCGGACGAAGTTCCTCCTCGTCGGGGTCAGTCTCGTGCTGATGTCGGTGTTCGTCGGCGCGTGGTTCTGGGTCGCGCTCGCGTACACGGGCCGGAGCCGCTTCACCACCCGGCGAACGGCGGCGTTGCTGGCGGTCGAACCCGTCATCGTCGCAACCGCGGCGGCGCTCCCGCTCTCGTCGTGACGCACTTCGTCTATCTGCTGGTGTTGATGTTCGGCGCGACCGCCCTGTTCGTCCAGCTGTTCGTGCGTGCGCGCCACCTCTACCGGCTGCAAGCGACCGCGCTGCTCGGTGCCGCGTTCGCCCCGTGGCTCGCGATCATCGTGCCGACGTTCGACCTCTTCACCGGCTTCGACGTCACTCTCTTCGCGTGGGTGCTCGCCGGTATCGCGATCACGGCCGCGCTCTTCCGGGTGAAGGTCCTCGATCCGGTGCCGGCGGCCCACGCCTCGATCGTCGAGGAGATGGGCGACGGGGTCGTGGTGCTCGACGAGGACGATCGCGTCGGCGACACCAACCCCGAGGCGCGCCGTTTGCTCGGAATCGACGACGATGCCATCGGAACGCCGATCGCGGACGTTTTCGGCGCGTGGGAGACCGTCGACCGCGACGATCCCGACGCGTGGCACGAGATCGAGATCGAACGGGACGACCGAACGCGACATCTCGAAACCCAGGTATCACCCTTTTTCGACCACCACGACCGGCCGGTTGGTCGGCTCCTCGTGCTCCGGGACATCACCGAGCGAAAGCACCGCGAGCAGAGCCTCGCCCGGTACAAGACCGTCTTCGAGTCGGTCCAGGATCAGGTGTTCGCCCTCGACAACGGCGGACGGTTCGTGCTGGCGAACGACCCGCTGGGGGCGTTGCTCGGTGTCGACGCCGATTCGCTCGTCGGGAGCCACGTCTCGACGATGCTGGCGGAGGACGACGAACGGTTTGCCGGGGGCGGAGCCCCCGATCACGACGAGCCGGTCGAGGTCGCGATCGAGACTGCCGAGGGCGAGACGATCCCCTGTGAGCTCCAGTTGGCCCCGGTCGTGCTTCGGGACGTCGAGGGCACTGTCGGGGCCGTCCGGGACATCCGTCGGCGAAAGCGCGTCGAGCGCTCACTCCAGGAGACCACCGAACGCTTCGAGACTCTGGTGGCGGCCTCGCCGCTCGCCATCGTCGCAGTCGATGCCGACGCCACCGTCGAGGTGTGGAACCCCGCGGCCGAGGAACTGTTCGGCTGGAGCGCCGAAGCGATCGTCGGCGAAGAACTGCCGATCATCCCCGACGAACACACGGAGCGCCTCGGGGACCAGCACGAACGCGTTCTCGCCGGCGAACGACTCACCGGGTTCGAAACCACGCTTCGCCGGAAGGACGGGTCCCGCGTCGAGGTCCGCGTCTCCATCGCACCGGTTCACGACGCCGGCGGCGAAATCTACGGGAGCGTCTCGGTCATCGCCGACATCACCGAGCGAAAGCGCCGCGAGCGCGAGATCCGCCGGCAGAACGAGCGTCTCGACGAGTTCGCCTCGGTGGTGAGCCACGACCTCCGCACCCCCCTGAGCGTCGTTTCCGGTCGGCTCGAACTCGCGGCCGAGACCGGCGATATGGAGCACGTCGAGCACGCCGAGGATGCGCTCGCACGGATGGAGGAATTCATCGAGGACATCCTGACGCTCGCGCGCGAGGGAAAGACCATCGGCGAAACCGAACCCGTCGACTTCACGGCCACGATCCTCGCGGCGTGGAACGGGGTTCCGGCCGACACGACGACGCTTGACGTGGAGCCTGGCGTGCCCGAAACGATCGAGAGCGACCGGGGCCGGTTGGCGGAGCTGTTCGAGAACCTGTTCCGCAACGCCGTGGAACATGGTTCCACGAGCCCTCCTTCGCAGGCTCAGGAGGACGCTGTGGAGCACGACTCCACAAGCCCTCGCTCGGGAACTCGCGAGGACGCCGTCGAACACGGTTCGACGAACCCTCCTTCGCAGGCTCAGGAGGACGCCGTCGAACACGGTGGCGCAGGCGTGACCGTCACCGTCGGTCCCACGCCCGAGGGGTTCTACGTCGCGGACGACGGCCCTGGCATTCCGGCCGACAAGCGCGCGATGGTGTTCGATTCGGGCTACACGACCGCCGCCGAGGGAACCGGGTTCGGCCTGGCGATCGTCGAACGCATCGCCGAGGCCCACGGCTGGACGGTCGCCGCCGTCGAGAGCGAGACCGGCGGCGCGCGCTTCGAGTTCGCCGGCGTGACTCGCACCGAACCCCCAGAGCCGACCGCCGAGGACTGACCGACGCCGAGTTAGTGTCGCTTCCACGACGATGTATCGTTACGGACGGGATGACGGCAACAGCGTCGACACTCGCGCGTTCTCCTTGAGCCGGAGGCCGCCGGTCGGAACCGACAGCGGGACGCCTTCGAGTTCCCGGACGAACAGCGTCGGATGGAACGCACCGCGGTCGCGGAGTTCCCCGCGCGCCTGACAGACGAGCGGTTCGTCGGCGTGGACCGATTCGTTGAACTCGACGAGGTACTGGCCCGCGTCGAGGTTCCACCACTCGTAGTCGTCGTCCGGGTTTCGCTGTGCCGTTTCGTGCGGTGTGGTCGTTGCGGCGTCGAGCTCCCCGCCGCCGAAGTCGACGCGGCCTGGTTCCTCGACGACTCGAATCTCCGCGGCCGTGAGATCGAGGCCGTGATCGCCGACCTGGATGTCCTCGTGGACGATTCCCTCGACGTACTCGACGAGTTCCGATCCGGTCATGATCGCCGGCCGTAGGGGCTACACACAGCAAAAACGTTGGGCCGTTCGTGCTGCTCGTCGTGTGTCGTCGGCTACTACGACGAGCCGTTTCGAGCCGGGCCGTTCGCGGTAACCGTTTCATAGCCCGCCATTGTCGAGATGCTTTTGATCCCTATGATTCCGTTCTCCCGCACTGCAACGTCGGTTTGCGAGTCGTTGCAGTCGATACGTCGAGCCGGAACGCGGACGGTCTCGTTCGCCGCATCGCTATCTGACGGGAGCGAGACGGTCAGGTTGCTCGGCTTCGCAACCTGTACCCGGAGATATCCATCCGGTTTGAGCTCGTACTGCTCTC
>PXSV01000115.1 GCA_003022685.1 Halobacteriales archaeon SW_9_67_24
GCCGTGCCGAGAACGCCGACGAGCAGCGAGGTCCGCGCACCGTAGAGCACCCGCGAGAGCATGTCGCGGCCGAGCGCGTCGGTTCCGAGGGGGTGGGCGGCGGTCGCGCTGATGTTCGTGGTCTCGTTCACGATCCGGATCTCGCCGTCGACCATCTCCGAGGTGGTCTCGTTGGTCTCCGCGCTGAATCCCAGTGGCGGGAGCGAGGAGTTGTTGAGGTCCTGGTCGAAGGGGTTCTGCGGGGCAAGTACGGGCGCGAACACCGCCACCAGGACGACCGCGACTATCAGCACGATCCCGACTTTCGCCAGGGGGTTGCCGCGGAGTTCGCGCCGGAGGTTCCGGAGGGTGCGCGGCCGGATCATTCGTTCGCAACCTGTGGGTTGAGCGTGGCGTACAGCCCGTCAACGAGGAGGTTGACGATCACGAACCCGGCCCCGATCACGATGAGCGAGCCCTGGATCAGCGGCCAGTCACGCGCGTTGATCGCATCGATCACCAGCGAGCCGAGCCCTGGCCACGCGAACACCGCCTCGGTGATGACCGCGCCGCCGATCAGCGTCCCCAGTTGGAGGCCGACGACCGTGATGACGGGGGTCAGCGTGTTCCGGAGGGCGTGTTTGTACCGCACGAGCGTCTCGGGCAGCCCCTTCGCGCGCGAGGCCCGGATGTACGTCTTGCCGAGCTCGTCGAGCATCCCGCTTCTGGTGAGGCGGGTGATGAGCGCGGTGAAGTACGTTCCGAGCGTGATCGCCGGCAGCGTGATGTGGGCGAGCCACGTCACGAGGCGGTCGACACTCCCCTCGGTGAACAGGGTCTCGATCGCGGGGAGAAAGCCGACGACTCGCCGACTCGTCGGGAACAGGCTGAACTGCACGGCGAGCACGAGCACCAGCATGATGCCGAGCCAGAAGTTGGGGGTGCTGATCCCCACGAGCGAAAAGGTGGTCGCACCGTAGTCGGCGGGCTGGTGGCGATGGGTCGCGCTGATCACGCCGAGCGGAATCGAGAGGACGACGGCGACGATCGTCGCGGCGATCGCGAGTTCGAGCGTCGCGGGCAGTCGGCTGAAGATGAGCGTTTCCGCCTCCGTGCCGAAGATGTACGAGTAGCCCATGTCGCCCTGCAGGAGGGAAACGAGGTAGTCGACGTACTGGACGTATATCGGCTGGTTCAGCCCGAGATCGGCCGCGATCTGCTGGCGGAGCGCCTCGCTCGCATCCAGCGGCGCGATGAACGTGATCGGGCTGCCCGGCGTGACGAAGCGCAGCAGGAAAACGACGGTCACGACGCCCCAGATCACGAACACGCCCTGGACGGCGCGCTTGAGCAGGAACCGACCGGTCGCCATTAGACCGTGCCTCCCGCCGTCGACACCGCCCGATCGCCGACCGTGCGGGGTCGCTGGCGAGGGAACTCCATCCGGCTGCTTAGCTCGTCTCGCCCATCGCGTAGGCGTTGATGCGCTCGTCGCGGCGCGCGCTCCACTCCACCCGGTCGTTCACACCGTAGACGCTGTACTGGCGATTCAGGAAGATCCACGGGGCCTGCTCGTTGATCAGCGCGTTCGCCTCCTGGAGCAAGGAGTCGCGCTCGTCGCTGTCGCTCGTGGACTGGGCCTGCTCGATGAGCGAGTCGAGCTCATCGTTGCTGTAGGAGGTGAGCGCGCCGTCGCTCGTCAACAGCGGGATGATCGTCTGGCTCGCGTCGAAGGTGGCGTTGCCCCACCCGATCAGGTAGAACTCCGGGCTCGTCGTGATGTCGCCGTCGGTGAGTTCGCCCGCGAGCGTGCTGAACTCGCGCTGGTTGATCGAACACGAGACGTTCGACAGCGAGTCGATCTGGCTCACGACCGCCTGGGCGATCTCGACGTCCTTCAGGTAGCGCCCGACCGGCGTATGGAGCGTGATCTCCGCGCCCGCGAAGCCACTCTCCTCGACCAGCGATTCGGCCTGGTCCTGGTCCTGCGGGTAGGGTTCGAGATCGCCATTATAACCGAAAAAGCCCTCCAGGGTTGGCTGTCCCGTCGGGTCGGCGAAGCCCGAGAGCACGTTCTCGATTATCCCCGGGAGGTCTACCGCGTAGTTCATCGCCCGGCGGAACTGGGGGCTCGAAAACGGCTCGACGTCGTAGCGCATCCCGTTGTAGATGACGCGCGTGCTCGGGACCGCGCTCAGGCCCGCACTGTCGCTGGAGCGAACCCGCTGGGCGTCCTGCGGTGGGACGTTGACCGCGACGTCGGTTTCGCCTTCGAGGAGCTGGTTGACCCGGGTGCTCGACTCCTCGGCGGCGTTGAACGTGAGCCGGGAGACGTCGGCCGGTTCGCGCCAGTAGCCCTCGTGGCGTGAGAGCACGACCCTGACGTCCTGTTCGTAGGACTCGAGCTGGAACGGGCCGGTGCCGTTCGTGGTCTGGGCGATCTCGCTCTGGGAGCGCTCCTCGACCCACGACTTGTCCATCACGTCACAGTACGTGGCGAACGAGGCGAACACGATCGGGTTGAACCCGGTTGACATCACGTCGACCGCGCGCTCGCCGTCGACGACCTCCGCGCCGGTCACGCCCGCGAGCTGGTCGGCCTGGGGACTCGGGGTGAGCCCGACGTCCTCCTGTACGATCCGGTTGACGCTGTAGGCGACGTCCTCGGGGGTGAGGTCGTCGCCATTATGAAAGGTGACGCCCTCGCGGATCGGGAAGCGCACGCGGCCGTCCTCGACGCGCTCGTAGTCGGTGGCGAGCTTCTGGATGATCTTGCCCTCCCGGTCACGCGCGAGCACGCCCTCGTAGATGTGGAGCACCACGTTGTCGGTCGGCGTCTCGCGGTGGTTCTGCGGGTCGAGCGTCGACGGCGGCTGGCCCTGGGTGATCGTCACCCCGAACTCGCCGGAGGCCGAGCCCTCCGTCGTCTCGGTGCCGTCGGTTTCCTCGCCGCTCGTGGTCTCGGTCGCCTCCTCGGTCGCCGTTGCCTCGCTGGTGGTCGCCTGACCCTCGGTGGTGGTCTGGCCCGTCATGGT
>PXSV01000116.1 GCA_003022685.1 Halobacteriales archaeon SW_9_67_24
CGACCTCCGAGAGTACCCGACCGCCGTCGGCCTGGAGCGGTTCTACCGTGCGATCGACGCGACCGGAGTCGTCTCCGGCACCCACGACACCGTCGCGGGCCACACCGTGATCGACTCGATCGAGGCGATCACCCGGCTCTCCTCCGAGGAGTTCTACCGGCTCTACGGCCAGAGCACGAATCGTGCCCTCGTGTTCACCGGCGTCACCCGGGGCGAGTCCCCACTCGTCGCGCTTCGGGTCGTGACCCCGAGCCCGAACGCGGTCGTGCTCCACGGGCTCGGCCAGGACGACCTCTGGGAGCACGCCCCCGCGCTCGCCCGTGCCGACGGGTTCTCGCTCGCGGTGTGTGACGGCGCTCTCGACGGGGTGCTCGACACGCTCGCCGAGTTCCCCTAACCGCCACTCGCGAACGGTCGTGATCGGACCTGGATCGACTGCACGGTAAGTCGGTTCTCTCGTTGGTGTGGAATCAGGGAGTTACTCGACGTACCGGTAGGTCCGCTCGTTCATCGGCCCCTGGCCGTCGCGAACGAACTCTCCCTCAGGAGCGGTGAGCGCGTCGAACTCGTCGTCCTTCGCGTGGTTGTGCGCATCGTGGATCCCCTCGTACTCCTCGAAAGAGATATCGCGGCGGGCTTCGAGCTGGTCGTCGATGTCGAGCGCGGCGAGTTCCTCGGTCCATCCCTCCTGAACCGTCTCGCTGTGGATCTCGGCCTGCGCGCCGCTGCCGTACGATCCCACGAGCAGGCGCTCGCCGGCGGCGTCGAGTCCGTCCTCGCGGGCACGGCGGAGCGCGCTCAGGCGCGCGACGTGGACCGAACCGGTGTACCAGTTGCCGACGTGGCGCGCGATGTCGAGCGTCGGCTCGATCGATCGATCGTACCACTCGCGGTACTGGTCCGTCTCCTTCAGCGCGTCCATGTACTCCCGAACGGCGTCGCGATAGCCCGACTCGTCGTCGAACTCGTCGGGAAGGGGTTGCCGGCCGATCGCGGGTTCGAGGTCGTCTTCGATCGCGGTGCCGCGGGTCATGTGGCGATAGCCGAGTAGCGCGGCCTTCCGGACCATCCCCGGGAACGGGGTGTGGAAGGGGACGTACCGGAAGCCGTCGGAGCGAACCCGGCCCGCGACCGACTCGTAGTCCTCCAGGGCCTCGCGCATCCGGGCGAGGTAGACCTGCACCGAGCGCTTGCCGTCCACGCTAGGGAACTGCTGGTTGGGCTTGAGGAAGTCGGTCTCGTCGGCGCTGCCGAACCCCTGCTCCTTGCTGAGCGCAACGAGATCCGGGTCTTCACTGATGAGCATCGCGACCGCGCCCGCGCCCTGAGTCGCCTCGCCGGCGTCACCGCGGGCGTACAGCGCGGTGTCGGTGGCGATCACCAGCGCCGATCGTCCCCGATTCCGCCCCGCCCGGATCCAGTTGTACGCGTCGTCGAGGCTCTGGGTGCCCGAGATGCACGCGAACTTCCGCTCGCCCTTGTTTGCGTGGTGGAAGTCAGCCTCGAACACTTTTTCGAGACAGCCTGCGATGTAGGTCGAGACGGGTTTGGAGTTGTCGAACGCGCTTTCGGTCGCGACGTCGATCCGACCGATGTCGTCGGGTTCGAGACCCTTGCGCTCCATGAGCCCGTGAGCGGCGTTCGCGCCCATCGTCACGATGTCCTCGTGGACATCGGGGAACGAGCTCGCGTGGAGGCCGAGGCCCTCGGTGTACTTTCCGGGATCTTCGTCCATCGCCGGCGCGAACGTCTCCGCGAGGTCGAGCCGGAGCTTGCCCGCGTGGATCGCCATCGCGTCGATGCCGACTGTCATGTCGTCGATCTGGGAGGGGCGGGTATTTGGGGCTGTCGACTCCCCTATCGACGATCGTCGATATCCGTGTGAAGGGGCATGGGCTGTGGTTTGGCGTCGCGCGCGATCGGGGGTACGCTTTTCGCCCCCGGCGACCGATCGAGCGCATGGCGCTGTACGATCGGGTCGGCGACCTCGACGTGACGATCGAGGAGTGCGAGTTCGACCGACGGGTCCGCGACACGTCGAGCGGATTCGAGCGGGTGACGACCGTCATCGCTCTCCGCGGCGACGGCGAGGTCGGACACGGTGAGGACGTCACCTACGAGGCCGACGAGCACGACGCGCTGATCGAGACGGCCCCTGACCTCGTGCCGACCGGGGCGATGACTCATCGCGAGTTCGCCGCCCAGGCCGGCGACACCGACCTCTTCTTCGGGCGCGACCTCGACCGCGACGCGTTCCGGGACTACCGGCGATGGGCGTTCGAGAGCGCGGCGCTCGATCTCGCGCTCAGGCAGGCCGACACGGACCTCGCCAGCGCGCTCGGCCGTGAGTACGACCCGGTCCGGTTCGTCGCCAGCACCCGCCTCGGCGACCCACCAACGTTCGATCGGGTCAGGGCGTTCCTCGATCGCGATCCGACGCTGGAGTTCAAGCTCGATCCGACCGGCGGGTGGTCCACGGAGCTGATCGACCGCCTCGCCGACACGGGTCAGGTTCGGGTGCTCGACCTGAAGGGGCAGTACCGCGGAACGAGCGTGGACCAGGCGGCCGACCCGGACCTCTACGAACGGGTGATCGGGGGGTTCCCCGACGCGACGATCGAGGACCCCGCGCTCACCGAGGAAACCCGGCCACTGTTCGAGGGCCACGAGGAACGTGTCTCGTGGGACGCTCCGATCCACGGCGTCGACACTATCGAAAGCCTCCCGTGGGAGCCGAGCACGCTCAACATCAAACCCTCGCGCTTTGGCTCGGTCGAGTCGCTGTTCGACACCATCGAGTACTGCCGCGAGCGTGACGTTGCGTGCTACGGCGGCGGCCAGTTCGAACTCGATGTCGGCCGCGAGCACCTCCACGCGCTCGCGTCCCTGTTCTACCCGGACGCTCCCAACGATGTCGCCCCGCGGGCGTACAACGATCCCGATCTCACTGGTGACCTCCCGACGAGCCCGCTCGCCACACCGGCTGCACCCACCGGCCTGGGCTGGCGCTGAGCCGCTCCGTCGGGAGTCACATCGTCGGTGTTGTCGCCGCTCACCCGATGATCGTGACCGGCACCGGGACGCCCCGCGCGACCGTCTCGGCCACGCTCCCGAGCAGGAGTCGTTTCGGCCCCGATCGGCCGTGGCTCCCGATGACGACGTGATCGACGTCGTGGGCCTCGACGTACGCGGCGATCGTCTCGCCAGGCACGCCGTCCTCGGTGGCCGTCCGCACCGTTCTTCCGTGTTCGTCGGCCAGTTCGGTCGCTTCGGCACGCACCTGTTCGCTCTCCTCGTGGGCTTCCTCGCACCAGCGCTTGCCGAGGCCGCTCTCGGTCGACCCGTACCCCCACTCCGCGGGATTGACGACGTGGAGCGTCGTGATCGTCGCGTCGGGATACTCCCCGAGGGCGTACGCCAGCGCGTCCCGGGCCTGGTCCGAGCCGTCGAACGGGACGAGCAAGTGCTTCGCCATGCGGATCGTATGCCAAGGGCACTCAAGAAGGTGCTGGCGAGAGTCGTGTTCGACCGCGCCGGACAGCGCCGACGGGCGCTCGGCGACAAAAGTGTGTAGAGTTATTACCGGGTCGGTCCATCGCGACGCATGAACAAGCTCGACGAGGTCGACGGCGAGGCGCTGCGCCGTACCCTCGACGAGGCCACGGACGCGAAGGCGGCGAAGCGGCTGATGGTGGGACTGGCGTACAAGCAGGGCGTCCGGGTCGAAACGCTCGCGGAGTGGTACGGGATCCCGCGCTCGACGGTCTACTCGTGGCTCGACCGCTTCGAGGAGCGCCCCATCGACGAGGCGATCGAAGACGAGCACCGGCCAGGACGCCCCCCGAAGCTCGCCCCCGGCCAGCGCGCGGACCTCGAACGGACGCTCCGGCGCGCGCCCGGCGCGTTCGGGTTCGAGGGCTCGTCGTGGACGCCCGCCCTCCTCCAGGAGTACGTCGAGCAGCGCTTCGGCGTCGAGTACTCGCTCGGCCACGCACGCCGGCTGCTCCGGGAGATCAGGAACGACGACTGAGGCCGCCGATCGTCAGTGACGGGACTGCGACGGTCGGTCGAGGGTTGCCGAGTCGCCCGAGCGCTCTCCAGGTACTTCGATCGGGAGAGCGGTCGCAACGGATCGCCCGAGCCGTGCACCCGACTGATAGGGTCAGTTGGAATCGTTTACCGGTGCGACCGCACGACGCCGTACGGCCGATCCCGGAAAGACTTCCAACCGATACTATGAGAGGGATCGTTGTGACTGTTTCCCGGTAGCCGCCGGCCCCGTGTCGACGGCGTACCGAAACGACTCACAACGATCCCTGTGAGGTGCTACTGGAGGGCCTCGGCGAACCGCTCCGGACACGTTCGCACGGCGTCGCTGGGAGCGTAGCCACGAGTCGCTCGGCGATCCGTACAATCGGCTTGCGGAGGAGCGCACTGGCTCCGCACCTCGCGTCCGCTCGTCGTCAAAAATGAATGGGGTCGGAGGGATTTGAACCACGGTCGTTTCGCTCACTTCGTTCGCTCCATTCCCTGGTTCAAATTCTCCTCCGTTCACGATCCATGCGGCGCAGGTGACTCGCTTCGCTCGTCACGTAGCGCCGCAGAATCGATGGGGTCGGAGGGATTTGAACCCCCGATCGACTGATATCTCCGGTCTGCGCCTCGGTCCTCCAGAGGGTCGTCACGGCGGGCGGTGATCAGCCGTCCGCTCGGAATATCAGCCTGGAGTCTCGTCACCGGGCGCGGTGCCTCTGGAGTCAGTCGCCATCCCTGACTTGGCCACGACCCCGCGATCCTCCTTAGAACGAATCCACCGAAAACGATTTCGGTTGCTACTCGCGGTCGGTCTCGTGCCACCCGCAGTCCTGACATTTCCGGCCGGTGACGAACGCCGAGATCGAGGGCATGTAGCCGACTTCGAGGACGTTGCCACCGCAGTCGGGACACTCCCGGTCGGCGTCGGTGATGGGTTCGGCGTCCATCACGTCCTCTCCCTCGATGAGCTCGGCGAGCGCTTCCGGCGTGACCATCCGCCCTTCGACGACGCGGTTGTCGGCCATATCGCCACGCGGGGGGCGACGACCCTAAACCTTTACAGCCAGGGGGCGCGGTCGGGCCCGGCGTCGGGATCAGTGACCGAATCGCGATCCCGATCGGGATCGTCTCGGCGTTCGTCGTCGCTCGCCGGATCGCGATCGCTCGCCTCACCAGGATCGAACGCAAGCAGCCCCGTGACGACGAGCACCGAGAGGGCAAGCGGCGCGTCGTCGGGGACGAGTCCGAGCACCGAGAGCGCGAGCACGCCGAGCGCGACCGCGCTGCCGAACCGGAACCGATCGATGTCGACCGCGGTCCGCAGCCACGGCCCACAGACCGCGACCCCGAGCGCGAACGCCACGCCCACGCCGGCGGCGAGCGTGCCCTTCACCAACAGCGTCGGATCGGGAACCGTGACGAGCCGTGCGCCGGCGGGATCGAGGCTTGCGAGCGCGCCGAGGCCGACGATGACTGCCGGCCGCGGGAGGTACTCGCCGACGCGCGCGCTCGCGGTCTTGGCGGCAACCGCGAGGATCACCAGCGCCGCGAACCGCTCGAAGATCGCGAGATCGAGCAGACTCGCGATCGTGGGGGCGAGCGCGGATTCGATCGCGGCGAGCGCGATCACGACGACGCCGACCCCGAGCGTCGTGCGAGCCTGGGCGCGCCACGTGCCGTCCATCTCGGCGAGGATCACCGCGACGGTCGCGCTGCCGCCGAACACGAGGAGTCCGACTTCGAGGATGCCAAGCGGGTCGTCAAGCGCCCCGGCGAGCACGAGGGCCGGGAAGATTCCGTCGACGAGCGGAAGCGCCATCACGGTCGCTAGCAAGCGGGTCGCGCCGCCGACGCGGCCCTCGATCCGCAGCGCGACCGGGTGCTGTGAGTGGCTCACGGGGCGGACTGGCCGTCACCCGTAGCCGACGGGGTGGACGAGTGGTGTGAATCGAGGGTGCTGACAGCCACTGCCGGCCGCCACGCGTCCGCGATCGGAACCGTCGCCAGGGCGATGAACTTGCGCGTGAGTGTAAAGAGTGTGTGCGCTGCGGAGCCGCTGCTCGCTCGATCGGCACTGCTCGCGAGGCGTGGACTGGCGACGTCCATACTCGAACGTGCCGCGAGACGGGAATAAGCGTTCCGTGAGGCGTGGCCACACGCCCCTGGAGAGGGGGTCACGCACGGCTGTCGGTTGCGACCGATCGCGGTCCGACTCGCGGTCTCGCAACGCTTTTCATGCCGGCCCGGTGACCGTTTACATGGTAAGCGACAAAGCGGACCCCTTCTCCGAGAAACTCCGCGTTCCGGAAGCGCTGACGTTCGACGACGTGTTGCTCCGGCCGAAGGAGAGTCGCGTCGAACCCGACAATGCGGACACCGCCACGCGCGTCTCGACGTCGGTCGAATTGACTGTGCCAGTGCTCTCGGCCGCGATGGACACCGTGACCGAGAGCGAACTCGCGATCGCGATGGCGCGCCGGGGCGGCCTCGGCGTGCTCCACCGGAACATGGACGTCGAGGAGGTCGTCGACGAAGTCGAGCGCGTCAAGCGCGCCGACGACCTCATTATCCGGGAGGTCGTGACCGCCAGTCCCGATCAGACTGTGAGGGCGGTCGACGAGATGATGGACGAGGAGGGCGTCAGCGGCGCACCGGTCGTTGACGAGGACGGCGAGGTGCTCGGGATCATCTCCGGGACCGACATCCGGCCGTATCTGGAGGTCGGCGACCGCGACCAGGTCCGCGAGGCGATGACCGACGAGGTCATCACCGCCCCCGAGGACGTCGACGCGCGTGACGCGCTCGAACTCATGTACGAGCACAAGATCGAGCGCGTCCCGATCGTCGACGACGGGAATCGCTTGACGGGGCTGGTGACGATGCAAGGCATCCTCCAGCGCCGCGAGTACGACACCGCCGCACGCGACGCCGAAGGCCGGCTCCGCGCCAGGGTCGCCGTCGGTCCCTTCGAGACCGAGCGTGCCGTCGCGGTCGACGAGGCCGACACGGACGTGCTGTTCATCGACTGTGCGCACGCGCACAACCGCAACGTGATCGACAGCGCGCGCGAACTCGCCGCCGGCGTCGAGGCCGACGTCGTGGTCGGAAACGTCGGGACGCGCGAGGCCGCCCAGGAGCTCGTGGAGTTCGCCGACGGGATCAAGGTCGGCATCGGACCAGGCTCGATCTGCACCACCCGGGTCATCACGGGATCGGGAATGCCCCAGATCACCGCGGTCGCCCAGGTCGCTGACGTCGCCAGCCAGCACGATATCCCGGTGATCGCCGACGGCGGCATCCGCTACTCGGGCGACGCGATCAAGGCGATCGCGGCGGGGGCTGACGCCGTCATGCTCGGGTCGTATTTTGCAGGCACTGACGAAGCGCCTGGACGAGTGGTCACGATGAACGGCAAGCGCTACAAGCAGTATCGCGGGATGGGCTCGGTCGGCGCGATGCAGTCCGGCGGCGGCGATCGATACTTGAAAGAGGCCGACGAGGACGACGAGATCATCCCGGAGGGTGTCGAGGCCGCGACGCCGTACAAGGGCAGCGTCGAGAACGAACTCTTCCAGCTCGTCGGCGGGATGCGAAGCGGGATGGGCTACGTGGGTGCGGGAACCATCCCCGAGTTCAAGCGCCGCGCGGAGTTCGTCCGGGTCTCCCCGGCGGGCCAGACCGAGGGCCACGCCCACGACGTGGTGATCACCGACGAAGCGCCGAACTACAGTCCCGATAGCTAGCAATTCCAATCTGGTCGTCAGATGCCGAAGCAACAGTTATTGATTGCGGATCATCTATTTTATTACTGACTAGCGTTTCCACGAACTATGATCGGAAAGAGCGGTTTGCTCTCCATCCTTCAATTTGTTGCGGTCCTAATACCTGCATTTGTTGTTCTAATAGAAATCGTCATATCTAGAGACACAGGCGAAAGAATCGAAGTGGGATCATTCAGAGTAGATGAGATTAGGCTTCTTGAATACAGTTTGGTATTCCTCATCGTTGGGACAGGGCTAGTACTTTATAGATTGCTATCATTCATCGAAAATCCGTTCACTACGTATGGGGTGATATTTGTATTCGGATCAATACCACTCTCCGTAATATCCCTGTGGATCATGAGCAACCGAAGAGAGTATGATGAGTCAGATGATCAAGATATATCCGCGTTCTTCCAGAAAAATGTCGAAAGCACGTTCTACAAAGTGGTTGTGCTCTTTGCGAGCGTTGTCGCACCGATAGTTGCGTTATGGGCGTCATCGAGAGTCGTGAACAATATGTTGTCTTTTGGTATCTTCTATAATGGCTCTATTTTGTCGCCACACCAATTCGTCTCAATTGGATTCGTTATCTGTGCTGTGAGGAGCATGTCGACAGTAAGTGACTCATACGAAAATTCAGAGGTAGGGTTTTCACGGTTGCTTGGTGGTTCACTGGGTTCTGGGATTGTAATCGTAATAGTTTATCTTCTATTCTCAGGCATTCCATACGTGATTGCCATTCTCATTCTCCGATTTGCCAATAACTACCCGTTCATGGACTCTACTAATGTCTTTTTGAACATCCCTTTTGTTTTGGTCAGTGCTTGTCTATTACGCTCTATTGGATTTTGATTATTCCCCAAACATCGAATCAGATGAAGAGACACACGAATCGAAGTAAATCAAAACGTAGTGCGTTTGTCCACCACCGGCTTGCCGCAGAAGCGGGCCGGGAGGGATTTGAACCCCCGACTGTCTGATTAAGAGTCAGATGCTCTGCCTAACTGAGCTACCGGCCCTAGTGATCTCGGCTTACTCCGGCCCAGTCAAATACGTTTCCTTTGAAGCCGTTTCCGTCCGCACGCGGGGAGCGAGCGGGCGGAACGAACTGCAGGAATAAAGTGCCCCCGCGACGGACCGGAGGTAATGAGCACGGGCATCACGATGGCCTCGATGTCCACGTACGCGATCCTCGGCTGTGGCAGCGTCGGCTACGCCGTCGCCGAGGAACTCGCCGACGAGGGCAAGGACGTTCTCATCATCGACGCCGACGACGGCCGGGTCGAGGCGCTGCGTGACCAGGACCTGAACGCACGGACCGCGGACATCGCTGACGAGGAAGTGCCGGAGGCGGTCGCGGATCGGGACGTCCTGTTGATCCTCTCGACCGACATCGAGGCGAACGAGGCCGCGGTCAAACGCATCCGCGACCGCGGCGATGACCAGTTCGTCGTCGCGCGCGCCTCCGATCCGGTGACCGCCGACGAACTCCGGGAGGCGGGCGCGGACGCCGTCATCAACCCCTCACAGGTGATTGCCGACGCCGCGCTCCGCGCGCTCGAAACCGGCGAACTCGAACACAAGGCGGGCCAGCTCGCCGACGTCATCGACGCCACCGAGTCGAAGCTCGCGATCCTCGCCCACGACAACCCGGGCCCGGACTCGATCGCGAGCGCGGTCGCGCTCCGGGCGATCGCCGAGGCACGGGGAATCGAAGCGGACATCCTCTACGACGGCGAAATCGGCCACCAGGAGGACCGCGCGTTCGTCAACCTGATTGGGGTCGAACTCCTCGCGCGCGACAAGGTCGACTTCGAGAGCTACGACACGCTCGCGCTGGTCGATCACGCCGGCTCGATGGAACGGGAGATCGAGCGGTCGGTCGACGTGTCGATCGATCACAACGAACCTGACGCCGACTACGAGGCGTCGTTCAGCGACGTGCGCTCGAACGTCTCCTCGACCTCGACGATTCTGACCAAATACGTCCAGGAGTTCGATCTCGGGCTCGACGACACCGTCGCGACCGCGCTGCTGTACGGCATCCGCGCCGAGACGCTCGACTTCAAGCGCGATACGACACCTGCCGATCTGACCGCGGCCTCGTATCTCTACCCCTTCGCCGACCACGACACCTTAGAACAGGTCGAGTCGCCGTCGATGAGCCCCGAGACGCTCGACGTGCTCGCCGAGGCGATCCGCAACCGCGAAGTCAGGGGCTCGCATCTCGTCTCGAACGCCGGATTCATTCACGATCGGGACGCGCTCAGCCAAGCCGCCCAGCACCTCCTGAACCTGGAGGGCGTCACGACGACCGCGGTGTTCGCGATAGACGACGAGCGCATCACCCTGTCGGCGCGCTCGAAGGACATCCGGCTCAACATCAGAAACGTCCTTGAGGACGCCTTCGAGGACGTCGGCGAGGCTGTGGGTCACTCGACCGACGCGACCGTCGCCATCCCGCTCGGGATCTTCACCGGGATCGAGACCAGCGACGACAACCGCGAGACGCTGCTCCGACTCACCGAGGAGGCGGTCCGAAGGAAGCTGTTCGCCGCGATGGGCGTCGACGAGAACGGGAACTGAGTCGCTACGCAGTCGCTTCCGCCTCGCTCTCCTCTTCGGGTTCGCGGAGACGCTCGATGACGTCGTTGACGAGTACGACGTCGCCGACCGATCGGACCCTCCGGAACGGCACGATGACGCCCCCGGCGTTGCGCGCCCGCCCGCCGAGTACCTCACGGTTCAGCCCGCCGACCGCGAGCCCTGTGATGAGTTCGGCGTCGAGATCGATCCGGACGTCCTCGACCTCGCCGACGAACGTCCCCTTGTTCGAGTAGACCTCGCGACCGACGAGCGAGCCGATCTCCGCTGGCGTCGTGTCCATACCCGGCCATACGCCGATGGGGACTTAACTGTTGGCGGAATCTACGCCGGCGGTGTTCAGATAAGCGACGCTGACCGAGAAAACCACACGGGTGGGACTGAAAGGGGCGACCGGCTCAGGGAACCCGGACGACGTAAGAACCGCAGGGAGCGAACGAA
>PXSV01000117.1 GCA_003022685.1 Halobacteriales archaeon SW_9_67_24
ACCGACGAGCTTCGCGAGCGGATCCAGGAGGCCGCTCGCCGTGGGGCCGACGCTGCCGACTACTACAACGCCGGCACCTTCGAGTTCCTCGTCGAGGACGACGACCGCGGCGAGAACGGACTCCTCGGCGAGGACAGCGACTTCTACTTCCTCGAAGTCAACACCCGGATCCAGGTCGAGCACACCGTCTCCGAGGAACTCACCGGCATCGACATCGTGAAACAGCAGCTCCGAGTGGCGGCAGGCAAGGAGCTCCCGTTCGCCCAAGAGGACGTCGAACTCGACGGCCACGCGATCGAGTTCCGGATCAACGCCGAGAACGCCGCCGAGGAGTTCGCGCCCGCGACCGGCACGCTCGCGACCTACGACCCGCCAGGCGGCATCGGGATCCGGATCGACGATGCGCTCCGCCAGGGCGACGCGATCGGCGGCGACTACGACTCGATGATCGCGAAGCTGATCGTGTGGGGCGCGGACCGCGAGGAGTGTCTCGCGCGGAGCCGGCGCGCGCTCGCCGAGTTCGAGATCGAGGGGCTCACCACGGTGATCCCGTTCCACCGGCTGATGCTCGACGACGAGGCGTTCGTCGCGGGCGAGCACACCACGAACTACCTCGACGAGGAACTCGCTCCCGAGCGGATCGACGCCGCCCAGGAGAAGTGGGGACCGGAGGACTCCGCGGCCGACGCCGACGCCGAGGAAATCACGAAGCGCGAGTTCGTGGTCGAAGTGAATGGCAAGCGCTTCGAGGTCGATCTCGAAGAGCGCGGCGCGCCGCCGATCCGGGCCGGCGGCTCGGGTGGCAGTGGCGGGAGCGCGAGCACCGCCGAGGGCGAGCAGGTCACCGCCGAGATGCAGGGCACGATTCTGAGCGTCGACGTCGAGGCCGGCGACGAGGTCTCTGCTGGCGACGTGCTCTGCGTGCTCGAAGCCATGAAGATGGAAAACGACGTGGTCGCCTCCCACGGCGGCACCGTCGCCGAGGTCGCCGCCAGCGAGGGCGAGTCGGTCGACATGGGCGACGTGCTCGTCGTTCTCAATTAAACCGCCACCACTTTTTACTTCGGGGCATCGCGCGCTCCGCGCGCTCAACCCCTCGCAAAAACCTGGACTTAAAAACACCCGCTCGTTCGGCTTTGCTTCGCTTGCGGTACAAGTGTTGGTGCCGACCGCTCCGCAACCGCACAGCACCGCCGAAGTCCTCCGCCACTCACTTCGTTCGTGGCCCGCCCTTCATCCGCCAGGACCGCACCGCCCCGCAACCATCGGACCGCCACAGCCTCCGCAACCGCACCGCCACCCAACGCGGGGCGAGCATACAAGTCGATTCACGGCCAACGGCGGCGCATGGCCGAATCCGAACTCGCTGAACGCGAGTGCATCGCGTGTACGAGCGCCGACGACCCGCTGACGGGCGACGAGATCGACGAGTTCTACGTCGACATCGACGGGTCGGTGTGGGAGGTCGTGGACGAGCACCATCTCGAAGGCACATATGCGTTCGAGGATTTTCGTGACGCCCTCGAGTTCACCTACGAGGTCGGCGAACTCGCCGAGGAGGAGTGGCACCACCCCGATCTCCACCTCTCGTGGGGCGAAGTCGTCGTCGAAATGTGGACTCACGAGATCGACGGCCTATTCGAGACGGACTTCATCATGGCCGCCCGGATGGACCGCATCCACGAGGAGTACGCCCCGGACGAATGAGTCCGAGCAACTGTACCGCGAGCGAACGCAGTGAGCGAGCGGGGGTTTTTCATGAGCGTTTTTGCGAGGGGTTGAGCAACCGAGCGCAGCGAGGGCGCGATGCCCCGAAATAAAAAGGTTCTGTCGGAGACGCGCCGCGAAGTCCTCGACGCCATCGCTGACGGGCCGGTCTCGGGCCCCGATCTCGCCGCCAGGCTCGACGTCTCGCGCGCGGCGATCTGGAAACACGTCGAGGCGCTCCGCGAGGCCGGCTTCGCGATCGAGAGCGACGACGCCGGCTATCGACTCGACGGGGTTCCCGCGTACGGCGGCGAGGCGATCGCGTTCGGTCTCGATGCACCCATCGAGGTCGAGTACCACGACAGCCTCCCGAGCACCAACGCTCGGGCACGAGAACTCGCCGCCGAGGGCGCGACCGACGTCGCGGTGGTCGCCGACGAGCAGACCGGCGGTCGGGGGCGGCTCGATCGGGGCTGGGTCTCGCCACCCGGCGGGATCTGGCTGAGCGTGCTCTGTTGTCCCGACCTGCCACCGGCCCACGCCCCGATCCTGACGCTTGCGGCGGCGGTCGCGGCGACCGAGACCGCTCGCGAGGCGGGCGTCGACGCCCGGATCAAGTGGCCGAACGACCTGCTCGTTCCCAGCGGGAACGGGAGCGACGACGGCGACCGCAAGCTCGCGGGGATCCTCACCGAGATGGAGGGCGAGGCCGATCGGCTTTCATGGGTCGTCGTCGGCATCGGGATCAACGTCGACACGGCGGGGCTTCCCGCGGGCGCGACCGGCCTGCTCGCTCGTACCGACGAGGTGGACCGACGGACGTTCGTCCAGCGCCTCCTCGAACGGTTCGACGCGCTCCGTGACGATCCCAAGGCGGTCCTCGGAGCGTGGCGCGAGCACGCGCTCACGATCGGGCAGCGAGTGCGGGTCGAGACCCCGACCGACGGGATCGTGGGCGAGGCCATCGACATCGAGTTCCCCGGCAGCCTGGTCGTCGAGACCGACGACGGCCGCGTTCGCGTCCATGCTGGCGACTGCGAGCATCTGCGGCCCGCATAGCACTACTCCAAGAGTATGCGCGACCGTTGCGGAAGCACCGGAATCGTCCGTACCGTCGTTTCCTCGTCGGTTCCTCGGCCGGCAACGCCGTCGACTGTTTTCGGCAGCCACACCACGAAATCATCGTAGCTCACGTCGGGAGGCCGTTCATCGCCCGATCGGGTTGACGACAGTGTTGTGGCTCGCAACGAGCCACCGGATCTCCGGGGGATCATCGCATCGGTGGTGGCCTCGACGACGATCCATTTCGCCCGGGAGATCGTGTACGTCTCCGCCACTCGTCCGTGTTCGTCCCGTCGGTCGCGGTCCAGATCGTCCCTGCCCTCGGCTGCGTCCGGTCGAATCCATCCGCCGACGCGCATGACCGTTTCCCCGCCGTCGCCCCCGGAATCGAGGTCGTCGGTCGGCAGCCCGGCGTTCGATCCGAGCCCGAGCGAGGCAAGGACGGAGGCGAACCTCGACTCGTCCATATCGGCGGCGAGGGCGGCATCGGCGAGCGTGAGTTCGTTCTCGAGGTATCGAGCCGTTGCGACCGCGACGTCCTCCCGTTCGTGGATCGCGTACTGCTCGGTTGTCGCCATCAGGTCGTCCCGTCCTCGGTGTTTTCTCCGTCCCTTTCCCCGTCTTGGACACGTATCGTAAGCACGGGCACCGTGGCGGTGCGAACGACCCGTTCGGCCACGCTTCCGAGGAGGAGGCGGTCGATGCCGCCGCGGCCGTGGGTGCCCATCACGATCAGGTCACACCCCTCCTCGGTGGCGTGATCGACGATCTCCGTGCTCGGCGCGCCGTTGGCGAGCACGCGCTCGGTCGGCACGTCCTCGATTCGCTCTGCGGCCCGATCGAGCGCCGTCTCGCCCTGCTCCTGCAGCATCGATCCGAGGCTCTCGACTGCGCTCTCGCCGGGCAGACCGGCGTAGCCCGCGGAGTTGACGACGTAGATCAGGTGGAGGTCGGCGTCGTGGATCGCCGCGAGGTCGACGGCGTGATCCACGACGCGATCCATCCCGGGCGAGCCATCGGTCGGCACGAGGATCCGATCGTACATGGCGTTCGACACGTTTCGAGCCGGACGGTGTTACACGTTGTGCTCAATGACGTCCTCGGCTTCCGGAAGCGCCACACGCTCGACGTCGCCGACCCCCGCCCGGCGGACGACCGCACGAACGGGAT
>PXSV01000118.1:0-3424 GCA_003022685.1 Halobacteriales archaeon SW_9_67_24
GCGGACCGAATCGGGGAGTCCCAGAGCGGAGGCCATCCGGTCGATCTCGCCGAGGGCCTGTTTGAGGTTGCGCTCCTTCGAATCGCGGGTGCGGAAGCGCTCGTTCCAGGTGCGGAGGCGCTGCATTTTCTGGCGCTGGCGGCTGGAGAGACTGTTGCCGTAGGCGTCCTTGTCCTGCCAGCCGATATTCGTGGAGAGGCCCTTGTCGTGCATCATGTTCGTCGTCGGGGCCCCGACGCGGGACTTCTGGTCGCGCTCGGCCGAATCGAACGCCCGCCACTCGGGGCCACGGTCGATCTCGTCGGTCTCGACCACCAGCCCGCAGTCGGTACACACGGTCTCGCCGTGCTCGGTGTCGCTCACGAGGCGGCCGCCACACTCCGGACAGAGCAGTTCGTCTTCGGAAGCTTCCGCCTCTCGCTCCCGCTCAACCTCGGTCTCGCGTTCGGTTTCGGCGTCGCTCTCCGCCTCGATGTCTCGTGTGCGTTCGCGCGTGTCGGCCATGATGCTGGGTGCTCGAATGGTGTTCTTAGAGGACGCTACGGAACGTTCGAAGTGCTTTTGTATTTGGGATCGAGCGATTTAAATCCTCCGCCGAAATCGGGCGCGCACGCCCCTTTTTCGCCCGTTTCGGATCGCGCTTCGAATCGCGCGTGCAGTCGGTCAGCGCGGCCCCATGAACACCGCTGGACATCCCAGCAAGGACTACTGGAACACACGAATCTCGCGCCCGCCGACCGGCGCTATCGAAACGCTTAGTGCCGGCGGAGTGCCGCTACCGATATGAGCAACGGGAGCGTCGACCCGGCCGAAGTCCGCCACGTCGCCGACCTCGCGCGGGTCGACCTCGCTGCGGAGGAGATCGAGGTGTTCTCCGAGCAGTTCGCCGCAGTCCTCGAGTACTTCGATGCGCTCGACGAGGTCCCCGAGATCGAATCGGAGCCGGACCTCACGAACGTCCTCCGGACCGACGAGGTGTGCGACGGGCTTACCCAAAGGGAGGCGCTCCGAAACGCACCGGACACCGAGGACGGCTACTTCGAGGGGCCACCCGTCGGATGAGCCACGACGCGTTCATCACCCGCGAGGCGACCGAGGGCGCGTCGGCAGGGCCGCTCGCCGACCGGATGGTCGCGGTGAAGGACAACATCTCGACCGAAGGCGTCCGCACCACCTGCGGCTCGGCGATGCTCGAAGAGTACGTCCCGCCGTACGACGCCACCGTGGTCGAACAGCTGAAGAAGGCAGGCGCGACGATCGTCGGGAAGACAAACATGGACGAGTTCGGGATGGGGACCACCACCGAGACCTCCCACTTCGGGCCGACGACGAACCCCGTCGACGACGAGCGGGTGCCTGGCGGGTCGTCGGGCGGGAGCGCGGCGGCGGTCGCCGCGGGCGAGGCCGACCTCGCGCTCGGCTCCGATACGGGCGGATCGGTGCGGTGTCCCGCCGCGTTCTGCGGCGTCGTCGGGATCAAACCGACCTACGGCCTGGTCTCGCGGTACGGGCTCGTGGCGTACGCCAACAGTCTCGAGCAGATCGGCCCGCTCGCGCCCACGGTCGGGGAGGCCGCGGAACTCCTCAACGTCATCGCCGGAGCGGACGAGCGCGACGCGACGACGCGCTCCCAGGGGGACGACGCGGACTACGCGAGCGCCGCCGACGGCGACGTGGAGGGGATGACCGTCGGCGTTCTCACCGATCTCGTCGAGGGAGCCGACGACCGGGTGACCGCAGTCTTCGAGGATTCGATCGACGATCTCGCCACCCAGGGAGCGGAGATCCGTGAGGTCGAACTCGACTCGCTCGAACACGCGGTCCAGGCGTACTACGTCATCGCGATGGCCGAAGCCTCCTCCAACCTCGCGCGGTTCGACGGGGTTCGGTACGGACAGTCAGGAGGGTTCGAGGGCGACTGGAACGACGCGTTCGCGCGCTCGCGCGAGGCGGGCTTCGGCCCCGAGGTCAAGCGCCGGGTTCTGCTCGGGACGTACGCCCTCTCGGCTGGCTATCACGACAAGTATTACAAAAAGGCCCAGGACGCCCGCGCGTGGATCAAGCAGGACTTCGACGGCGCGCTCGCGGAGGCGGATGTGCTCGCAAGCCCAACGATGCCCGTCCTCCCGCCGAAGCTCGGCGAGAGCCTCGACGACCCGCTCGCCCTCTACCTGATGGACGCGAACACCGTCCCGGTGAACCTCGCCGACCTCCCCGCAATCTCGGTTCCCGCCGGAACCGCCGACGGCCTTCCCGTGGGTGTGCAGTTCGTCGGCCCGGCGTTCGGCGAGCAGCGGATCGTGCGGGCGGGCAGCGCGATAGAGGGGTAACAACGGACGGTTCCGCACGGCCAGCCCCGTTCCGATACTGCCGTCTCGGTGTCGGTCCCGTCCGTCAGTACCCGCGTTCGACGAGGTACTCCGCGAGACCGCGGAGGTGATCGCGGGCCGCCGAATCGGGGAGGACATCGAGCCGTGCTTTCCCGCGGTCGACGAGATCGCGGGAGAGCGTCCGCGCGTACCCGATGCTACCGGCGTCGTCGAGCCGCGCCACGGCCGCGTCGATCGCGGCGTCGTCCACCGTGTCGGGATCGTCGGCATCGATCAACGCCTCGACGTCGACGCCGTGCTCGCGCGCGTGGAGCGTGACCGCAGTTCGCTTTCCCTCGACGAGGTCGCTCCCGCGCTGTTTGCCCAACTGGTCGCTCGGTACCGTGAGATCGAGCACGTCGTCACGGATCTGGAACGCGCGACCGATGTCGAGACCGTACTGGTAGAGCGCGTCGGCGGTCTCGTCGTCGGCACCCAACAGGAGGGCGGGCACCCGCGCGGCCGCCGCGTAGAGCACCGCGGTCTTCTGCTCGACCATCCGGATGTACTCGTCGGTCGTGACGTCCTCGCGGGTCTCGAAGGCGACGTCGAGCGCCTGGCCCTCGCAGATCCGCGTGCAGGTCCGAGCGAGCTCGGAAAGCGCCGCAACGGTGCGTTCGGGCAGTGCGCCCGATTCGAGCATGAACTCGAACGCCTTCGAGTAGAGCGTGTCGCCGGCAAGGATCGCGGTCTCGGTGTCGTACGCCCGATGGACCGACGGTACGCCCCGACGGAGGTCGTCCGCGTCCATGATGTCGTCGTGGACGAGGGTGAACGACTGGATCGTCTCGATGCTGGTCGCCGCGGCCATCACGTCGACGGTCATTTCGTTGCCGGCGTCGGTCGTGTTCAGCGTCGGAAACGCCGCATAGTCCGCGTTCCCATCCGGCGCTTCGATGCCGGTGAGTGCCTCCGCGACGAGCAGCGTAACGGCGGGGCGGAGTCGCTTGCCGCCGGCATCGACGAGATGGCGCGAGGCGCGGTAGAGACGTTCGGGCTCTTCGATTGGCAGCCGTTCGACGAGCGCCTCGTCGATGCGTTCGCGCCGCGCCTCG
>PXSV01000118.1:3472-13374 GCA_003022685.1 Halobacteriales archaeon SW_9_67_24
ACGAGCGAGACCACGTTGCCGTTGCGCGAGGCGTGGATGTCACGCCCCAGCTCGTAGCCCTGATCCTCGGCGAGGTCGATGTACCGCGCGAGGTGTTCGAGGTCGTTGTGCGCCGGAATCACGTGGTGGGGCTGGAGCGTCCGGAGCATCTCGTAGTGGCCCTCCTGGGAGAGGTGGCCCGACACGTGGACGTCGTCGTAGATCCGTGCGCCCTGCATCCCGAGCAGGCGTTCCGACTGGTAGCGCTGGCCCTCGTTCGTCGGTTCGGGGATGACCCGGGCGCTGAAGATGACCTTGTCGCCCTCGCCGAGCTGGTAGGGCGTCTCGCCCCGGCCCATTCGAGTGAGCATCGCGCGCGGCTCGCCCTGGTGGCCCGTCACGATCGGCAGGAAGTTCTCCTTGCCCTCGTTCATGATTCGCTTGAACGTCCGATCGACGGACTGGCGATGCCCGAACATCCCGAGGTCGTCGGGGAAGTCCACGAAGTCGAGGCGCTCGGCAGTACCCGAATATTTTTCCATCGACCGGCCCAGTAACACGGGCTGGCGACCGATGTCCTTCGCGAACTCCACGAGGCTCGTCACGCGCGCGATCTGGCTGGAGAAGGTGGTGGCGACGATCCCGCCGTCGTAGCCCTCCATGCTGTAGAGTACGTCTCTGACGTGGTTGCGTGCGTGCTGCTCGCTCGGCGTTCTTCCTTTGCGCCCGGCGTTCGTGCAGTCCTCGATGTAACACAGCACGCCCTCGCCCTCGCGGGCGATCTCCCTGAAACGTGGCATATCGATCGGATCGCCGATCACCGGGGTGTGGTCGATCCGTTTGTCGAGCCCGTAGATGATCGAGCCCTCGGGCGTGTGGAGCACGGGGTTGATCGCGTCGATGATCGAGTGGGTGACGTTCACGAACTCCAGATCGAGCCCCTCCCCGATCCCCATCGATTCGCCGGGGTCCATCTTCACGAGGTCGTTGCCGACCCCGAACTTCTCCTCGCTGTCGATCTGCTGTTTGATCAGTTCGATCGTGAATGGGGTCGCGACCACCGGCGCGTCGTAGCGGTGGGCGAGCTTCGAGATGGCCCCGATGTGATCGAGGTGACCGTGAGTCGGCACGATCGCCTGAACCTCGCCGTCGAGGTCGCTCATCACTCGATCGTCCGGGATCGCACCCATGTCGATCAGATCCAAACTGTGCATCCGTTCGGTTTCGACATTGTCGTGGATCAGCACCTGCGAGAGATTCAAACCCATGTCGAACACTACGATGTCGTCGCCCGCCCGCACGGCCGTCATCTGTCGGCCGACCTCCTCGTAGCCGCCGATCGTTGCGATATCGATTTCCATTGTTGTCACTCCCGAGCCGCCCGCGAGCACGCTCGAATGCCGGCTGGCGAGGTCGCGTGACCCGCCCGGCCGCCCCGACCGCACTCGGGGCGGTCTCTCGGATGAGCCTTATTACACCCCCCGGTGTTAAAAACTGCGTGGCTCGGCGGCCGAGAGTGAAAATCGCCGCTTCGAGCGCATATCACCGGCTGATCCCGCCGTGGAGCGGGGCAACCGGCTGACGACCCCACAAAGTATTTGTCGCCATTCCACCAATTTCGCCCATGAACCGCCGGACGTTCGTGGTTGGGGCGGTCGGGAGTTTGACGATTGGCTCTGGATGCCTTGGACGGAGTAGTTCTGGGAACGACGAGCCGGCGACGGAGGGAATCACGAGCCGAGAGTTCACCATCACCGATTCCGAGCCCGGGGGCCCGTTCGACGACGAGCCATCCGTCGCGTTCGACCCCCAGGCCGGTCGTGTCACGGTCACTGGGAAGATGTGGGAGGGGAATCCCTGTATGGAGACCACGCTCGAAACCGCGACGTATGACGAGAGCAACGAGACGCTCAACGTGACCATCGGCGTCGAAAAAACGGGCGAGAACTGTCCGGACTCACTCGGCGCGATCGCGTATCGCGCTGTCGTCGGTTTCGATGACGATTTGCCGAAAACGGTTATCGCCACCGAGCGGCCGCCCGACAGCTGGGAACCGCAAACCGCGACCATCGAGCGGTAGATCGGCAGACGGTTTCTATCGGCTCGAATCGCCTCGAACCGCAGAAGAAGTGCTTGCTGATGGCTACTCGCGTTTTCCGACCCGCGTTCCCGGTGATTCTCCCCGCAAGAACCCGTCGAGATCGTCGATCCCGAACACCCACGCCGGTACGTCCATGTCGAGCAGCGTCCGGACCTTCGCGTTCATCCCACCCGTGACGTCGGTCGCGTTGCTTTCGCCCAGTGCGTCCGCGACCGCCTCGAAGGACTCGATCCGGTCGATCACGTCGCCGTCGGCGTCGAGCACGCCAGGCACCGCCGAGCACAGCCCGGCCCGGTCGGCGTCGAGGCGTTCGGTGAGCACAGCCACGAGCTCGTCGCCGCTCACGATCGTCACGCCGCGGCCCGCGTGCGCGATCACGTCGGCCTGGAGCACGGGCACGAACCCCTCGGTGAGCAGCGTCTCGACCCCGGCGGTCGCAAGCGAGAGTCTCCCCGCATCGTCGCGCGCACCGGCCGAAAGCGGGTGGATCGGGAGTGCAGGGACGCCTCGATTCTGGAGCGCGCTCACGACGGCGTCGTTCAACTCCTGCATCGCGCCGTGGACCGCGAGCGCCGCCGCCGAGTCGTGGCTGCCGCTCGTGTCGGTGAGACCGTGTTCGCTCGCGTGGTGGTGACCGAAGCTCCCGCCGCCGTGGACGAGCACTAGGCGACCCTCGTGGTCCGCCACCGCGTCGGCAGCACGCGCGAGGTTCGCCTCGTCCAGCGTCTCGGGCTTCGATTTGTCGGTGACGACGCTCCCGCCGAGTTTGAGAACGGTCGTCATGGCACGTGAAATTCGGCTGTGATCGTCGGCACGGGCGACGCAATGACCGACCAGCAAAGCCCTCGCGCGCTCGCCCTTTGCGATTCCGCCAGGCCCGCATGCGCGCGGGCCGTGGCCGTCCGGACCGCCCGCACTGGCTGGGGGAGCCGTCGCGTCGAATCGGTCATCCGTCCTCCTGGCGCACGCCTTCGGTGTCGAGTTCGGCCCGGAACGCCTCCTCGCAGCCTGGCGTGTAGCGAAGCGCCGTCCGAGATCTCTCGCTCTCGTCGAGCACGACCACACAGCCGCCGCCGCCCGCGCCGGTGAGTTTTGCGCCGCGCGCGCCCGCCTCGCGGGCGGCCCACACCATCGCGTCGAGCGAGCGCGCTGAGACCCCGAGCGCGCTGAGCAGGCCGTGGTTCACGTCCATCAACCGGCCGAGTTCGTCGCGGTCGTTTTCGGCAAGTGCGCGCTCGCCCTGGCGGACGAGGTCGCCGATCGCGCTCACGGTGTCGGCGGCGAAGTCGTACTCCTCGCGGAGTTCGCGCACGCCCGCGACGAGTGCGCCGGTGTCGCCCGTACCGCCGTCGTACCCGATCACGAACGGGAGTGCGGGCGCATCGAACCGTCGGCAGTCCTCGCCCTCCACTCGTACCGCGCTACCCATCGCCGAACAGAACGTGTCCGCGCGCGAGGCTTCGCCCTCTTGAACGTCGTGTTCGACCCGATAGGCCCGCTCGGCGAGTTCCTCCGGAGGGAGTTCGACGCCGAGTTCGCGGGTCGCGGCGTCGATTCCCGCGACCGCGACCGCTGCGGAGGAGCCCAGTCCGGCCCCGAGCGGGATCGCGCTCTCGATGTCGACGTCGAAGCCGATCTCGGATGCGTCGGCCGCTTCGCGAGCCTGTTCGACCGCGCCGTCGACGTAGCCCGTCGCCGCCTCGACGAGCGACTCGGGAACGTCGACGTCGGGGGCGCCGTCGCCGCCGTACTCCACCGTGAAGCCGTCGAGCGTGAGATCGCCGGCGTCGACCCGGAGCCGCCCGTCCGAGCGCGCGGTGACGTCGACGGTCGCCCGGCGCTCGATCGCACACGGGACCGCGGGTTCGCCGTAGACCACCGCGTGCTCGCCGAAGAGATAGACCTTGCCAGGGGCGCTGGAAACCGCCATGCACGGCCCTCCGGCGGGGGGCCTAACAGTGTTTGCGACTCCCCCCCGATTCGGACCGCGACTGTTCGTAAGCCGATCGAACGATCGCCCGCAGGCAGATCGGACGGTCGCCGATCGATCACTCGGGAGTCGTCCGGTCCGCCGTTTCGGGATCGGCCGTAGTCCGGTCGTGGATCGGTCCCTCGCGCTCCGAGAGGTGCTGGGGCGTCCGGTCGTTCGCGACCGTGAGGAGCTCGCCGACGATACTGTAGGCGATCCGGTACGGCGAGTCGCCGCCGAGATCGAGGCCGATCGGGGTGTGGATCCGTTCGAAAGCATCCTCCGGAAGCGTGACGCCCTCGTCGGCGAACGCGTCGAGGAGCTCCTCGAAGCGTTCCGTGGGGCCCATGAGGCCGATATACGGGACCGGTGTGTCGAGCAATGCTTCGAGCACGAGCCGATCGTCGACGAAGTTGTGGGTCATCACGACCGCGTAGGTGTCGGGATCGAACGCGACCGCGCTCTCGACGTTCGCCGGCGAACTCGCAAGCACTTCGTCGGCAGCGGGGAACGCCTCGCTCGTCGCCTGAGCACCCCGAAAACCGACCACCGTCACCCGGAAGTCGACCCGTTTCGCGAGGTCGACCACCGGCCCGACGTCGGGTCCCGATCCAAACCCCACGAGTCGGAACGAATTATAAATGCCCATGTGACGGCCCCGGCTGTCCGCCTGGCTCCCTTCGTTGACCAGTGCGATGCTTGCCGTGATCGTAAAAGCGGCCGCCCCGCCCTGCACGATCCGCAGGATAAAGAGTTGCCAGTACTGGGTCACCAAGCCAAGCGCCAAGTTGACCACGCTGAAGACGAGAAGTCCTCCGATCACAAAGACCGTCCGCTTCCCTGACGGGTTCGAGCAGGATCGTGATGATCCCGTTGCAGCCCATGCCGAGCCCCCACGTCCCGTCGTCGCCGGTGAGATCGAACGTCTCGACCCGTGGCTCGCCGGCCGCGCGGACATCGGCGGCGAGCGTGCGGACCTCGTCCTCCAGACAGCCGGCGGTGACCGAGCCCGCGCTCTCGCCGTCCTCGATCACCATCTTCGCGCCGGGCCGCCGGTAGGCGCTGCCCTCGACGTCGATGACCGTCGCGAGGACGGCCTCGCGGTCGGCGTCGAGCGCGTCGCCGACGGCCGACAGGACTTCGGTCTCGGGAACGCTCCAGTTCGAGTCACTCATGATGTGGGATGTGTCGCCGAGTGGTGGTCGGTGCCGATCCGCCGCGGGTCGTACTCGTAGCCGATCCGGCCGTGCTGGCCCCGGCGATCGAGCTGATGCGCCATCTCGGCGAGATCCGCGGGACCGCTGAAGGCGAACAGTCCGTCGACGTACGGCAGCGCAGCGGCCATCCCGCGGGCGGTCGGCTCGTACTCGACGGAGGCCGCGAGCGGATTGCACCAGAACACCGCGCCAGCGCGCCGCGAGAGCCGCGCCGCCTCGCGTTCGAGCGAATCGACATCGCCCATCTCCAGACCGTCGCTGAGCACGAACACCGCCGACTCGCGCGAGACGGCTTCGGGAGAATCCGTGCGGAGCCGCGCGAGCGACGCACCGATCCTGGTCCCGCCGCCCCACTCGGTCTCGGCGCGTTCGAGCGCGTCGATCGCCCCTTTCGAGGTCCGCGCGTCGAACGACTCGGTGACCTCCCGGATGTCCTCGTCGAAGAAGAACACCCGCACGTCGCGCCACTCCGCCGTGGCTCGCCGGAGAAAGGTGACGAGGAACGAGCGATCGAGCACGTCGAGCACCGATCGGCTCACGTCGACGAGGAGACACGCCCGCACTGCAGTTCGCTGGCGCTCGCGTTCGGGGACGTCAATGACCGTCCCGCCAGTACCGACGCTGGCCCGGAGCGCGCGCCGGACGTCGGGCGTGTCGTCGCCGGGTCCCCACCGCCGCCCCGCCAGTTCGGCGAGCGCGTTCGTCAGCGCACGGAACGGATCGTCGAGTCCTCCCTCCGAGAAACCGGGAACGGACACCGCGGTTCGCCGGCCCGACGGACTGTAGCGCGCGGTCGTCGCCTCCTCGTCGTCGGCCGCGTTCTCGCCGCGGCCCACGACCGCACCGTGGTCCCACCGTTTCCGATCACGGTCAGCGTCCTCGGTCCCGTCATCGTTCTCCTCGCCAGCGCGGTCGGGGTCCCCCGGGGCGGGTGCGGCGTCAAGCGGGGCGAACCCGCCGTCGGGACCGTCGTCGGCCCGTTCAGCCGGTCCTCCCGGATCGAGGCCCGCGGTCAGTCGTCGCCAGAACTCGGCGAACAGGTCGTCGAACGTCGCCCGGTCGGCACGGTCGGTGACGAGGCACGCCCGGAGCGCGGTCCGCGCGCGCTCGTGGTCGTCGAATCCGACGACGACGAGGGCGCGAGCGGCGGTCGTCGCCGCGTTCGCGGGCACGTCTACGCCGGCCCGCCGGAGCGCGCGCGCGAACCGGACGAGTTCGTCGCGAACGTGATCGCGCGCAGCGACGAAATCCGGAACGTCGGTACCGTTCGTTTTCGGAGCGCCGACACCATTGGTCGTGGGGTCGTCGTCCGGGTGATCGAGCCCGCTGGATCGCGGTTCGTCGGTCATGGGTCGGCCTCCACACGGGCCGCATCGGCGGCATCGAGCAGCGTCGCGAGCAGGTCGTCGTCGACGCGCTCGATGTCCTCGACCTCCTTCAGGAGACAGCCGAGCGTGTGCTCGATCTCCGCGCGGTCGAGCGATTCCCCGTTTCCGTCGCGGCGGAGCGCGGCGATCGCCCGCCCCCAGTCGATCGTTTCGGCCGCACCGGGCGGCTTCAACAGCGGCTCCTCGCGGAGCCGGCCGGCCGCCCCGCACAGCTCGGCGGCCACCGCGCCGTCGAGTGCAGGGACCTTACGTTCGAGGATCGCGCGCTCCTTTTCGAGCGAGGGCGGCGCGACGTGGAGGTACAGGCACCGGCGTTTGAGCGCGTCCGAGAGGCCGCGCGTCCGGTTCGAGGTGATGACCACGACCGGCGGCGTTTCCGCCCGCACGGTGCCGAGCTCGGGAACGCTCACCTGGAAGTCCGAGAGCACTTCGAGCAGGAGCGCCTCGAACGCCTCGTCGGCCCGATCGACCTCGTCGATCAGCAACACTCGGGCCCTATCACCACGGAGCGCACGCAACAGCGGCCGCTCCAGCAGGAACTCCTCGGCGAACACCGACTCGCTCGCTCGGGTCGACTCGTCGTTCCCGCCCGACCCGTCGCTGCCGACCTCGTCGCCGGTTCCATGATCGGCGGCCCCGCTCCCGGGACCGCCAGCGGCCTGGATGGTCAGCAGCTGTTTCGTGTAGTTCCACTCGTAGAGCGCACTCTCGGCCGTCAGCCCCTCATAACACTGGAGCCGGATCAGGTCGGCGTCGAACCCCCCAGCAAGGACCTTCGCGAGCTCGGTCTTTCCGGCCCCCGGTTCGCCCTCCACCAGCAGCGGCTTGCCGAGTTGGAGCGCGAGCGACACCGTCGTACTGATCTCGTCGCCCGCGACGTAGTTCTCCGCGTCGAAGGCCGCTCGGACGTCGGCCTCGGTCGCGTCGGCGAACGCGGCGGTGCGGTCGGCCGTCATCGGGTTGCCCGGCGTGCCGTCACCGGCTGGCGGCCGACGACGGTTCGCAAGTTCGGTCCTCGGACCCGGGCCACGCGAGGGAGGGGAGTTCCATGTCGTTCCCTGTCGAGTGTCGATTGCGTCACGTTCTCGTCCATCGTAGCAGTTCGAGACTGATAACCGATTGGTCGGAGTCGTGCTCGTGTCATCCTGAAAGCCGGCGGCTGCTGTCGACCGCTGCGATCGCTGCCGATCGACGACGACCGACGAGGGAAAGTCAGTCGGCCGCCGCGGACCCACCCACTCGATCCATCGCTGCAGTCAGTGCCCGCTCGGTGTAGACTTCGAGGAGCTGGGCGCGGAACTCGTTCGAGGCCTGGAGGTCCGACATCATCATGTCCTCGTCGAGGTCGTCGCCGGCGCGTTCGCGCCGACGCGGGCGGACGTGACGGTGCCGCCGTCGGTATCAAGCAGCGCCGCGACGCCGACCATCGCGTAGCCCGACGAAGGACTCGGCTTCTTCGCGTACGCGCCGACCCCGCCGTCGGCCGACGGGACCTCCACCCGCGTGAGGAGTTCGTCCGGCCCGACGTCGGGGGTGTACATCCCGAAGAAGAAATCGTCGGCCGGGATCGAGCGTTCGCCGTCCGGGCCCTCGACGACGAGCGCCGCGTCCGAGGCGAGCGCCGCGCCAGGCAGGTCGGCGGCTGGATCGGCGTGGGCGAGGTTGCCGCCGATCGTGCCCCGGTTGCGGACCTGGACGTCGCCGACCTGACGGACGGCCTCCGCGAGCGCGGGCGCGTGCTCGGCCACCGCGTCGGATTCCGTGAGGTCGCTGTATTTGGTCATCGCGCCGATCGAGAGCGTGTCGCCGTCGGCCTCGATCCCCTGCATCGCGTCGATGCCGCTGATGTCGATCAGCACGTCGGGGCTCGACAGCCCCGTCTTCATCGCCGGGAGCAGGCTGTGACCGCCGGCGAGGAGTTCGGCCTCCGCTCCCGAGTGCTCGTTGAGTAAGTCGAGCGCCTCGCCGACGCTTCCGGCCTCGTAGTAGTCGAACTCGTCGGGGTACATCAGTTCTCACCTCCGCTGGCTTCCTCGCCCCCGTCCGCGACCGCCTCGCCGCCGCCCCCACCCTCGTCGGCCGCAGCGCCGTCGTTCACCGCCTGCCAGACCGCCTCGCTGGTGAGCGGCATGTCGATGTGATCGACGCCGAACGGCTGGAGCGCATCGGTGACGGCGTTGACGACGGCCTGGGGAGCCGCGATGGTCCCCGCCTCGCCGACGCCCTTCACCCCGAGCGGGTTGTGCGGCGAGGGTGTCTCCGTGCTATCCGTTTCCATCTCGGGGATGTGTTCGGCCTTCGGCACGGTGTAGTCCTGCATCGATCCCGTTACCAACTGTGCGTTGTCGTCGTATTCGGCCCCCTCGTAGAGCGCCTGGCCGATTCCCTGGGCGATGCCGCCGTGGACCTGACCCTCCACGATCTTCGGGTTGATCTGGGGGCCGACGTCGTCGACGGCCACGTAGTTCTCGAACTCGATCTCGCCGGAGTCGGGATCGACTTCCACGACCGCGATGTGGGTCCCGAACGGGAACACGAAGTTGTCGGGATCGTAAAAGGAGGTCTCCTCCAAGCCCGGCTCCATCCCGTCAGGCATGTCGTGGGCGAGGTAGGATTGGGCGGCGACGTCCTGGATGTGCATCGAGCGCTCCGGTGCGCCCGTCACGCCGAACTCGCCGTTTTCGAACTCCACGTCCTCCTCGCCCGCTTCGAGGTGGTGGGCCGCGATCTGCTTCGCTTTCTCGACCACCTTCTGGGAGCTCGTCGCGAGCGCCGACCCGCCGACCGCCGCCGAACGCGAACCGTAGGTGCCCATCCCCTGGGGGATCTCGTCGGTATCACCCTCCACGATCTCGATGTCGTCGTAGGGGATCCCGAGCTCGTCGGAGACGATCTGGGCGTAGGTCGTCTCGTGGCCCTGACCGTGGCCCGAGGTGCCACAAAAGGCCGTGACCTTGCCCGTGGGATGGACCCGAACGAGGCCGGACTCCCAGAGGCCGGCCTGCGCGCCGAGCTGGCCGGCGAGTTCCGAGGGTGCGAGGCCGCAGGCCTCGATGTACGAGGAGAACCCGATGCCGAGGTACCGCCCCTCCTCGCGGAGTTCCGCTTGCCGTTCCCGGAGGTCGTCGTAGCCCACAGTGTCGAGCGCCTTATCGAGCGCCGGCTCGTAGTTCCCGCTGTCGTACTCCACCGCCACCGGCGTCTGGTGGGGGAAGTCGTCGTCGGGAACGAAGTTCTGCCGTCTGAAC
>PXSV01000118.1:13383-38925 GCA_003022685.1 Halobacteriales archaeon SW_9_67_24
ACGGGTACGCCGTTGGTGAACGCGCCGACCACGTTGCAGTGGATCGCCGGGATGTCGTACTGCCCCGAGAGCAGGGTGCCGTAGAGGTAGGTCGGGACGGCGGGCGCGAACGTCGAGAGATACGCACCCATCCCCGCGTAGGTCTTTACGCGCATCCCGGTGATCGTCCCCTCGTCGTCCATCGCCAGTTCGCCGTGGGTGACGTGATCGCGACCGTGGGCGTCGGTGAGGTAGGTCTCGGTTCGCGTCGCGGTCCACTTCACTGGTCGTCCAGTTTCCATCGCACACCACGACGCGAGCGCCTCGTCCGGGTAGTGGTGGATCTTCGAGCCGAACCCGCCGCCCACGTCGGGCGCGACGATGTGGATCTTGTGCTCGGGCACGTCGAGCACCCCCGACATCAGCTGGCGGTGGAGGTGGGGGTTCTGGGTGGTCATGTGGACCTCCAGCTCCTCGGTGCCGGGTTTGTACTCCGCCACCGTCGCCCGCGGCTCCATCGCGTTCGGGATCAGCCGCTGGTTTTCGAGGTCGATGTCGACCGTGTGGGCCGCCTCGTCGAACGCGTCGTCGGTGGCGTCTTCGTCCCCGATCTCCCAGTCGAAGGCGGTGTTGTCGTCGAGATCGTCGTGGACGACCGGTGCGCCCTCGGCGACGGCCTCCTTCGGGTCGGTGACTGCATCCCGGCGGTCGTAGTCGACGTCGATGGCGTCGACCGCGTCGCTCGCGATGTAGCGCTCCTCGGCGACGACCACGGCAATCCCGTCGCCCTGATAGCGCGCGGTCTCATCCGCCAATAACGGATGGACCGGCGTCTCCAGGCTGTCGAGCAGCCAGCCGACCGGCACCTCGCCAGGAACGTCGAGGTCGTCGGCGGTGTAGACCCCGATCACGCCCTCGATCGCCTCGGCGTCGCTGGTATCGACGCCGTCGATCCCGGCGTGGCCGTACTGGCTCCGCAATACGGCCATGTGCGCCATGTTCGGCCGCTGGATGTCGTCGGTGTATTCGGCCTCGCCCGTGATGAGCGAGGGGTCCTCGCGGCGCTCGACCGCCGAGCCGAGCACCGATTCCACGTCGAGTTCGTCGGATTCGATTGTTTCGATACCCATTAGTCGTCACCTCCGCCGTCCGCGGCCGTCGCTTCCGTCACGTCCTCGCCGCCGTCGGTCGCTGCCGCCGCCTCCATCTCGTCGGCCGCGAACTCGACCGCGTTCACGATGTTCTGATAGCCGGTACACCGACAGAGGTTGCCCTCGATCGCTTCCCGTATCTCCCCTTCGTCGGGGTCGGGGTTCCGATCGAGGAGGTCGTTCGCCGCAAGCATCATCCCTGGCGTGCAGTAGCCACACTGGAGGCCGTGTTCCTTCTGGAACCCCTCTTGGATCGGAGCGTAGGTGTCGTCCTCCGCGAGGCCCTCGACGGTGCCGATTGCCGCGCCGTCGGCCTGGACGGCGAGCATCGTACAGGATTTCACCGCGTCGCCATCCAGATGCACCGTACAGGCCCCACAGGTCGAGCTTTCACACCCGACGTTCGTCCCGGTGTAGCCCAGCCCGTCGCGCAGGGCGTGGACCAGCAGCGTCCGGGAGTCGACCGTGAGTTCGTGTGCTGTGCCGTTGACCGTTACCTCGATGTCGTGTTCTGTCATGTGTGCTAACTGCCCTCCGACCGACCGAGAATCCGGTCGACGATGCCGCGATCGTCACTGGTCTCCTCGGCCGCCTCTGCCGCTTCGACCGTGCCGCCTTCGGCGATCTCGCGCTCGCGGATCTCCGACTGGACCGACGAGAAGAATCGCTTTACGACCTGGTTCGCCGCCGGGTTGATGACTCGCTGACCCATCGAGGCGATCCGGCCGAACACGTCGGCCTCGGTCTCCCAGTCGACCCCGATGCCGTCGTCGGTCGCGGTGAGGTCCATCCACGAGTGCATCTCGAACGAGCTGTCGCCGGTCGATCCCTCGCCCGAGGCCTCCATTGCGGGCTGTTCGCGGTGATCGATCGTGACGACCGTCTCGAAGGTCGGATTGACGGGACCGACGCTGACCTGCATGACGGCGGCGTAGCGTTCGCCCTCCTCGAACGCCCGCTCGGCGATCGTCTCCGGGTCCGAGGTCGGCTCGACGTCCCGGCCGGCGTGTTCCTCGCGGAGCGCGTCGAAATCCACGTCGCCCTCCCCGACCCGGACGAGAAACTCACAACCAGGCAACGCGCTCTCGATCATCACCGGGTCCGAGAGCGCGAGCCACACCTCCTCGGTTGTCGTGTCCTCCAGTTCGAACGTCCCACTGAATTTCATGTGTGAACTGCTCCCGGAAGGCGTGTGAGACACCTTCACCCTACAATATCGCCATGTAAGCAAAAAGATTGCCATGGTCTCGCGCCGTGCGCGCATGATCACCCATTCGTCGCCCGATCGTCCGGCGTCGGCGGAAAGGATATGACGGGCTCGAACCACGGTCCGATATGCCGGATCGCGAGCTCCCGTCCCGCTCGGTCGCGGTCGAACGGATCGTCGAGTGTCGCTCGACCGTGCTCGCGAACGCCGCCACCGAACGCGTCGCCCTCGACGCGATCGCGGGACGGACGCTCGCCGCGGACGTCCACGCGCCCCACGACGTTCCGCCACACGACTACGCCACGATGGACGGCTACGCCGCCGCGGCCGACCGTCGCGGACGGTCGGCTCACGACCTGGGACCTCGCCGCCGGAACCAGCGTCCACCGGCAGGGCACTACCGCCGAGGCCGACGAGCGGCTGTTCGCCGCCGGGGAGCGACTCGCCCCCCGACACGCGGCGCTCTGCCGCGACGTCGGGCTCGACACCGTTCCGGTCCGCGAGCGGTTCGCGGTCGGGATCGTCGCGACCGGCACCGAGATCCACGAGGGCCGCCAGCCCGACCGCGACTCCGAGTTCCTCGCCAACCTCGTCCGGTCGTGGGGCCACGAGCCTGCGAGTCCTCGAACTGTTCCCGACGACCCCGCCGCCGTTCGGGAAACGATCGAGGGCGTGGCTGCGGACCACGATGTCGTGCTCACCACGGGCGGCACGAGCGTCGGGGCGGCGGATCACGTTTCGAGCACCCTCGCAGGTCACGACCCCCTGTTCGCTGGCGTTCGCCTCCGGCCCGGCCGGCCAGTGATGGCCGCCGTGGTCGACGGCACGCCCGTCGTCGCGCTCCCCGGCAAACCGATCGCGGCCCACACCGCGGCCGTCCTGGTTGCGCGACCGCTGTTCGCCGGAAAAACCGACTTGCCGACCGTGACGGCGATTCCCAAACGGCGTGTCGAGATGCCCGACGCCGACCGCGAGTACGCACTGCCGGTCGTCCTCAACGACGACCGGGCGACGGCGCTCGGCCACGTCGACTCGTCGCTCCCGCTCTACGACGATCGGTTCGCGCCAGGGCTCGTCGCGGCGAGCACGCGGGCGACGCTCGCCGACGGGTTCGTGCTCACCGAAACCGCGCTCGAACCGGGCGAGCCGGTCGCGGTCGTTCCGTATCCATCGGTGGAATGAACATCAGCAGCAGTCGATGGGGCGGGTTTTCGTTCGAGGGCGGCAGACGCTTTCAGATGGGAATGCGTGCTGGATCCTGCTCGTGTCCGTCCGACGGCTTCACGGCGAGATGACACCGGAACGGGATGTCGGAGCGGTGGACGACGCGCGACCCGTCGCTCACTCGTCGTTCAGGCTTTCGAGGAGTTCGGGGTCGGTCCCGAACTTGAGGACGTTCGTCACCACGGAGTTGCGGATGTTCGCCACGACTTTCCCGTGTTGCTTGTAGAACTCGTGGATCCACCGGGATTCGGCCTCGCGGGCCGGGAACATCATCACCGTCTTCCACTGGTATTCGCCGTCCGAGAGGAAGTAAAAGAGGGTGTTCGGCGAGTCGCGGATGTACTCCATCGCCGCGCGCCACTCCTCGGCGAAGTGCTCAGGGTCGAACTTGAACTCGAACAGCCCGAAGATGAAGTACTCCTCGTTCGGGATGATCGCCTCGCGGAAGACCCCCTCCTCGCGCATCCGGCGGATCGACTCGCTGATCGTGACGTGCGAGACGTCGATGCCGTGCTTCTCGGCGAGGATGTCGGTGAGTTCGCGCGAGGAGACCTGGGGATCGCGCGCGAGTTCGCGCAAGATTACCACGTCGCGGTGGGAAAACTCCCACTCGGGCGCATCGTCGGTCATGAGGTCGTTCTTACGGGGCTCATCCCGCACCCGGCGTAAGAAACTCACGGAGTTCCGCGACGTAGGCGTCGGGCCGATCCGCCATCACCCAGTGGTAGGCCTCGTCGAGTCCCACCACCCCGCCGTCGAGACCGGCGGCGAGGCGCTCGCCGTATTCGATCGGCTGGAAGTCGTCACCAGCGCCCCAGAGCGCGAGGAAGTCGGCGGTGATCGCGTCGTAGTCGATCTCGGTCGCGTGATTCGTATTGGTCGCCACCGCACACCGCGCGAGCGAGGTGCGACCCGCCTCCGAGAGCCACGGCGCGGTCAGTCCCTCGACGAACGCCGGATCGGGGTCGCCGTACGCGCCGAGCGTGAACGCCGCACTCACTTGTTCTTCGAGGTCGTCGAGCGGCATCTCGGCCGTGCCGGGCAGTCCGAGGTCGGTAGTGAACTCCACCGGCCACGAGTCATAACACACGGCGTTCGAGCAGACTAGTTGGGCGACCGCATCGGGATGATGGGCGGCGTAGCGCAGCGCGACCCCGCCCCCGATGTCGTGGGACACGATCGAAACCGTCCCGATGCCCAACTCCTCCAGCAACGCCGCGAGCATCGTCTCCCGGGCCCGTATCGATCCGTCGAACCCATCCGCCATCGCGGAGTTTCCGTACCCCAGCAGGTCGGGCACGATGACACGCCGATCCTCGGCGATCACCGGGGCGACATCGCGCTAGAGAAACGACCACATCGGGATGCCATGGAGAAAGACGACGGGCGGCTCGTCGGTTCCGGTCGCATTGTCGCCACTCTCGTCGCCTTGGCGGTCGAGACCTCCGCTGCCGCTGTGGCTGCCGAGACCGTCGTCGCGGTATGCCATCGAGAGGTCGTGGCCGTCGACCGTCACGGTGGTCGTTTCCTGACCGGCAGCCCACTCGTCGTGGTTCATAACAACCGGTCGGCGATGATGTTCTTCTGGATCTCGCTGGTGCCCTCGTAGATCTTAGTGATCCGCGCGTCGCGGTAGTACCGCTCGGCAGGGTGGTCGGTGACGTAGCCCGCCCCGCCGAACACCTGGATCGCCTCGTCGGCCACGTCGACGGCGTGCTCGCTCGCGAAGAGCTTCGCCATGCTCGCGAACCGCACCGCGTTGTCGTCGCCCGCCTCGACGTGGGTCGCTGCACGGTATGTCAGCGAGCGCGCGGCGTCGGCGTTCGTCGCCATCTCGGCGAGCTTGTGTCGGATCGCTTGGAACTCCGCGATGGGTTGGTCGAACTGCTCGCGCTCGCCGGCGTACTCCCGCGCGGCGTCGAGTGCGCCCTGGGCGGCCCCCACAGCTTGGGCGGCGACGCTCGTTCGTCCGGCGGCGAAGAAGTCCATGAGCTGGTAGAACCCCTGGTTCACCTCGCCGACGACGTTCTTCTCGGGTACGCGCACGTCGTCGAGCAGCACCTCGGCGAGATCGGAGGCTCTGATCCCGAGCTTGTTGTCGATCGTCTCGGTCGAGAATCCTTCCGTATCAGTGGGCACGAGAAAGGCCGTGATCCCCTGGTGGCCCGCGCCGGGATCGGTCTTCGTCATCACGACCGCAATGTCGGCGACCGTGCCGTTCGTGATCCACATCTTGTTCCCGTTCAGCACGTACTCGTCGCCGTCCTTCTCGGCACGGGTCTCGATGCCCGCCACGTTCGAGCCGTGGGCGGGCTCGGAGATTGCGCTCGCGGAGGACTGCTGCGCGCATACGGCCGAACCGACGGGCGTGCTCGCGATAGTCGTTCGCCCCGAATCGGCGTTCGAGTTACCGTTGTTCACCATCCCCGCGCCGCCATACTCGGTGGGAATGTTCGGCGCGACGAAGTCGTACTCGGCGGCCTCCCGCCGGAGGTCTGCGGGGTACTCCCCCGACTCGTCGTGTTCGCGCGCGACGGGTGCGATCTCCTCCTCGGCGAACTCCCGGACCGCGCTCCGGATCGCCTCCTGCTCGTCCGATAGCTGAAACGACATACTCTTTACTGTGCTTCCATCGAAAAGTACCTTCCCCCCAGTGTTGAACAACGGTAACTCGAACGCCGATTCGGGGCGAACGACTATCGCGAGCACGCCCGTCGGTTCGGCCGTATGCGCGCAGCAGTCCTCCGCGAGTACGGCGAACCGCTCGACGTGACCGAGGTCGATGCGCCCGACCCCGTGGCCGACGGCGCGGTGATCGAACTGGAGGCGTGTGGCATCTGCCGGAGCGACTGGCACGGCTGGCAGGGAGAGTGGGGCTGGCTCGGGCTCAAGCCGCCGGAGGGACAGATCCTCGGCCACGAGCCGGCTGGCAGGGTGATCGAGGTCGGCGGGGAGGTCGAGAGCGTGAGCGAGGGCGACCAGGTCACGGTCCCGTTCAACCTCGGCGACGGGACCTGCCACCAGTGTCGGACCGGTCACGGAAACATCTGCGAGAACATCGTCCCGCTCGGGCTGAACGAGGCCGTCCCGGGCGCGTTCGCCGAGGAGATGCACGTCCCGGTTGCGGATCACAACGCCGTCCGGCTCCCCGACGGCGTCTCGGCGGTCGACATGGCGGGGCTGGGCTGTCGGTTCATGACTGCGTTTCACGCGCTCGCTCACCAGGCCGATCTCGGCGCTGGCGACTGGGTCGCGGTCCACGGCTGCGGCGGCGTCGGACTTTCGGCGGTTCACATCGCCGCCGCACTCGGCGGGAACGTCGTCGCAGCCAGGTCGACGACGTGCCCCGAGAAGTGAAGGCGATCACCGACGGCGGCGCGGCGATTTCGGTCGACGCGCTCGGGATCGCGACAACCTGCCGTAATTCGATCAGGAGCCTCGGCACGCGCGGCCAGCACGTCCAGGTCGGTCTCAGCACCGACGACGAGCAGGGGTCGGTCGAACTCCCGACCGATCTGATGGTGATGAGTGAGATCGAGTTCATCGGCTCGCTCGGCATGCCGCCGACCCGGTATGACGAGATCTTCCGGATGGTCGCCGACGGTGCGCTCGATCCGAGTGCCGTCGTCTCCGAGACGGTCGGACTCGACGACGTGTCGGCGAAGCTCGCCGCGATGAGCGAGTTCGAGACCCGGGGGATTCCGGTGATCGACACGTTCGACTGACCGCTCGGCCGCCATGGGGTCGAAAGCTGCCGGCTCCAGTCGGGACGCCCCGCACCCGTACCGAGGGCGCTATCGCCTCTGTACTTCCATTCGGATCGGCTCGGACGGATGCATCGTGAGCGATGGGGCGAAGTCGAGCTCCGCGCTCTGCTCGGGGGCGAGCCGGAGCCGATAGTTCTGCGCGACCGTCGCGAGGATCATCTGGGCTTCGAGCATCGAGAGGTGTTTGCCGATGCAGTGGCGCGGACCGCCGCCGAACGGGAACGTCTCGGGATCGTCGTACCACCGAGGATCGCGGTGGACGCCCCACTGCGGGAGCATGACGAGCGATCCCTCGGGGACGTCGTACCCACCGAGTCGGACGTCCTCGGACGGCTCGCGGAAGATCGTGTAGACTGGTGGGTAGAGCCGCATCGCCTCCTGGATCACGCGCTCGGTGAGATCGAGATCGCGCACGTCGTCGGCCGTCGGCGGTTCGCCGCCGAGCACGTCGTCGATCTCGTCGTGGACACGGCGCTCGATCTCGGGATGCTGGGCGAGGAGATACCACGTGTAGGTGAGCGATAGCGCGGTGGTGTCGTGGCCCGCGAGCAACATCGTCATCAACTCGTCGCGAACCAGTTCGTCGGTCACCTCATCGACCTCGCCCTGTGCGCGCAGCAGGATCGAGAGCAGGTCCATCTCGCCGTCCTCCGTTCCCCGGCGCTGTCGAACCAAGGAGTCGAGGACGCCTTCGAGGTTGTCGACCGCGCGCTCGAACTCGATGCGTTCGCGCGTCGGCACCCACTCCGGGAGGAGGAACTGTGCCGCCTTCGGCTCGAACATCTTGCCGAGGGGTTCGAGGTTGTTCTGCACCGTTTCGGTGGTAGGGTCGTCGAGTTCGGTGCCGAACATCACCGAGACGATCACCTTCACCGTGATTCGGGCCATCGCGGGGTCGATTGCGACGACGTCGCCCTCGTTCCAGCCGTCGAGCATCGTCTCGGCGTACCCGGCGATCTCCTCGCCGAAGTTCGCCACACGGCCGGGGGCGAACGCGGGCTGGGCGCGCTGGCGCTGGCGCCGCCAGAACTCGCCGCCGCTCATCAGGAGACCGTCGCCGAGCAGGTCGTCGATGCTGCCCGTTCGCATCGTCTGTGCCTTCCGAAACCGCGAGGCCTCGCTCACCAGGACGCGCTCGATGTCCGTCGGGTCCGTGACGAGGTACGTCGATTCGGACCCGAGGGTGAACGTCGCGAGGCCGTTGTAGCTCCGCGTGAGCGTCTCGATGAACGTGAACGGGTCGCGGGAGTAGCGATGCGTGTTGCCGAGAACCGGCAGGTCCTGGGGGCCTGGTGGCTGCGTGCTCATATACTTCGAAGGATGCGAAGCGGTTACAGCGTTACGCTCACCCACCTGACGGGCCGGTTTCGTGGTTCACGATCCGGGGTCAGACCGTGGATCGGGGTCGGTCCCCAAACACCCATAGGGGAACCGGGATATTGTGGGAGTATGTGCGCCGAGCGAGCCGAGTCGACGACGCCACGCGACCCCGAGGAGTGGGAGGAGTGGCTGCGGACCGCCGAGGAGGTGCTCGACGAGACGGTCGAACGGGAGGGGGCGCTCGAATGCGAGTTCGACGAGTTCGAACTCGACATCCCGATGGCGTGGGGCGAGGAGGCCAACCGCGCTCGATGGGGACTCGACGGCACCGTCCACGTCCAGGTCGAGGGCGATCGCCGACCGCTGGCGGCGTGGCTCGACTGGTGGTACGACAGAGTGCCGACGTCCTGAATCGCCGAGAAAGCGGCGGACGGCGACCGATCAGCGGCTGGCTCCGGGTGCAGGAATCCGACTATCGGCCCTCGAACTCGGGTTCCTCGTCCGCGATGAACGCCTCCGCGCCCGCGCGGTGGTCGTGGCTCTCGAACACCGCGGCCTGGGCGGCGGCCTCGTTCGTCATTGCCTGGTCCAACGAGCTCTCCAAGCCCTGCCGGATGAGTCGCTTCGAGGCCCGGAGCGCCACCGTCGGCCCCGTCGCGATCTCCGCGACGAGTTCGTCCGCACGCTCGTCGAAGGACTCGTCGGGACAGACGTGGTTGAACAAACCGAGCGACTCTGCACGGTCGGCCCCGACGAGTTCGCCCGTGAAGACGAGTTCCTTCGCGGTGTTCTCGCCAACGATCCGTGGGAGGAGATACGACGTTCCGGAGTCGACCGCGAGCCCGACCTGGCGGAAGCCGAAACTGATTCTGGATTCTTCGGTTGCGACCTGGAGATCGCAGGCGATGGCGAGGTTCGCGCCCGCGCCGAAGGCGACGCCGTCGATCTTGGCGACGGTCGGGAGGTAGAACTCCGCGACGCGCTTGACCGTCCGGGCCGTCTCCTGTGCCACGTGGCGAACGGCCTCCTCCAGTGGCACGTCGCCCGCGAGCCGTTCGGTCATCGCGTTGATGTCGCCGCCGGCCGAGAACGCCCCGCCGGACCCCTCGATCACGAGACAGCGTGCGTCGCCGCCCTCCAGTTCGTCGAGTGTGTCGAGAATGTCCGCCGAAACCTCGCTGGTGAGCGCGTTGCGCATCGACGGCCGGTTCAGCGTCAGCGTCGCGACGCCGTCCGTGACGTCGAGCACCACCGCGTCGTCGCTCGATCCATCGCTCATTTGATCGCCTCGCCGGTTCCACCGCTCGTACTCCTGTCGTTCGACACGGTATCCGTCATGTGTTCCTCTCTCACGTGGATTGCCGCTGGCTAAAGCGTTGCCCAGAACCGACCGCCGATCGTCCCTGTTTTGACGACGACCGACCGCCGGTTCCAAGGGGATCCGGCGGCCGGTGGCGACGGAGTTAACCCCGTGCCGGGCGGCTCCGTATCCATGGACGCCAGTGAGATCGAGCGCGTCGCGGTGCTCGGCGCGGGCAACATGGGCCACGGCATCACCGAGGTCGTCGCGATCGTGGGCTACGACGTGACGATGCGCGATGTCGAGCAGGAGTTCGTGGAGTCCGGCTACGAGGATATCGAGTGGAGCCTCGACAAACTCGGCGAGAAAGGTCGGATCGACGAGTCCGCCGAGACGGTTCTGGGCCGAATCGACACCACGACCGATCTGAAGACCGCGGTCGGCGACGTCGATCTCGTGATCGAGGCCGCGCCCGAACGGATGGCGCTCAAACAGGAGATCTACGGCGAGCTCGACGCACTCGCACCCGACGACGCGATTCTCGCCTCGAACACCTCGTCGCTCTCGATCACCGAGATCGCCACCGCAGTCGACGAACCCGAGCGGGTGGTCGGCACACACTTCTTCAATCCACCAGTTAAGATGGACCTCGTCGAGGTGATCTACGGCGAAGACACCACCGACGAGACCGCCGAGGCCGCCCACGGGTTCGTCGAATCGCTCGACAAGACCCCGATCTACGTCCGGAAAGACGTGCAAGGGTTCGTGGTCAACAGCGTGCTGGGACCGTTCATGGTCGAGCCGGCGTGGATGGTTTCGGATGGCGAGGCCACCATCCAGGCGGCCGACGCCGCGATGGTCCACCAGCGGGGCTACCCGATGGGACCGTTCGAACTCGGCGATCTGACCGGGATCGACATCGGGTATTCAGTACGGGAGGAGGCCGGGATCGAGAACCCGCCGTTGGTCGAGGAGAAAGTCGAAGCCGAGGAGCTGGGCCGGAAGACCGGGAAGGGCTACTACGACTACGACGATGGCGACGGTCCCGACTACGAGCCAGGCGACGGTGAGGAGTTCGACACGCTCCGCGTCGAGGCCCAAATGGTGAACGAGGCCGCGAAGCTGATCGGCCAGGACGTGGCGACGGCGGAGGCGATCGACACCGGCATGCGCCTCGGAGCGGGGTTCCCGGAAGGTCCGTGCCGACGCGCCGACGACATCGGACTCGGTCGGATCCTCGAAAAACTCGAAGCGCTCCACGACGAGACTGGCGAGGAGCGGTTCGCCCCCGCCGACCACCTCGTCGAACTCGTCGAGAGTGGGATGACTGGTGCGGACGCCGGGCAGGGCTTTTACTCACATGGCGACGGCGAAGATCGCACCTACCACGACCTCAACTACGAGATCGACGATCGGGGCGTGCTCACGATCGAACTCGACCGGCCCGAACGCTTGAACGCGCTCTCGCGGGATCTCCTCGACGAGATCGACCATCTACTCAAGGCGGTAGATTCAGGCGACATCCGGTGTGTCACCATCGAGGGCACAGGTGAGAAGGCGTTCTCGGCCGGTGCGGACGTCACCGGGTTCGCCGACACCGAGCCAGCGGACGTGCTCCGCGCGACGCCGACCTACGAGACCGTCGCGGAGTTTCCTCGTCCCGTCATCGCGAAAATCGAGGGGTTCTGCCTCGGCGGCGGCCACGAACTCGCGCTCGCGTGTGATATACGGATCGCAACCGAGGACTCGACGTTCGGCCAACCCGAGATCGGGCTCGGCCTGATCCCCGGCGGCGGCGCGACCCAGCGACTCACCCGTCTCGTGGGTGCCGCGCGCGCGAAGGAACTCGTCTTCCGGGGCCACCAAATCGACGCCGCGACCGCGGCCGACTGGGGGATGATCAATCGCGCAGTGTCAGGCGACGAACTCGACGACGCCGTCGAAAAAGTCGTCTCGGACATCGTGAACGGTCCCCCCGTCGGTCTCGAAGTCGCGAAGAAGGTGATGAACGAGGGGGCCGACGCCGACCTCGATGCGGCGCTGACGTTGGAGCGCCAGGGCTTCTCGATTTTGATGGGCACCGACGACGTGGCCGAGGGCACCGCCGCGTTCCGCGAGGACCGCGATCCCGAGTTCGAGGGGCGCTGACCGATCGCAGCTGCCCGGAAGTTATTTCGAGGGCGACAACTAACCTCGAAACATGGACGAATCGACTCTCACCGCACTCTCACAGCGCAAGGCAGCTTTCTGGATCGGCGTGGTCTGCCTGTTCGGTGGCGGAGTCGTTCCGGGGAGCGTCCGCGTCGGCGACCAGGAGCTGGCAGGAATCGTCATTGCGCTCGGGGCTGTTATCCCCACTGTCCGACTGCTCGTCGGTATCTTCCACATTCTTCGACCTCGTTCGATGTGTATCAAATGATAGGGTCGGTTGGAAGCGGTTACCGGTGCGACCGCACGCCATCGTACGGTCGATCCCGGAAGGACTTCCAACCAACCCTATGAGCTACAGGGAAAGGAGAGCGGACAGCTGAGACGGAGAGCGTGTTTCCACCGCCCCAAACTGGTAGTAGTTGAAACAAGTGGGACGCTCGAAACCCACTCATCAGGCGGACCGCCGCATGACGACAGCGCGGCAGTTCAGGCTCGTTTCTGGATCTCCTCGCGGAGGAGTTCGCTCACGGTGTCGCCCTCCGCGCGACCGCCGAGCGCGCCCATGCACTCGCCCATCAGCCCGGAGAACGCGCCCATCCCTTCGACCTCGACCTGATCCTCGTTCCGCTCGACCACCTCGACGACGACCTCGCGGACCTCTTCGTTGCCCGCGCTTCCGAGTTCCTCGCGTTCCGCCGCCTCTGCCGGCGAGAGATCGGGATTCTCGGCGAGCGCCGTGAGGAGATCGGGGAGACCCTCCGTCGTGACCTTCCCCTCGGTGAGTAGCGAGAAGGCATCGAGGAAACGCTCGTCGTCCAACTCCTCGACCGGCACGCCGTCACGACGGAGCTCGGTGACGGTGCTTTCCATCGTTTGGGCCGCGAGCGTGGGATCGACACCCTGCTCGACCGCCGCCTCGAACAGGCTCATCCGGCGGCCGTACGCGACCTGCTCGGCGAGGCCAAGGTCGAGATCGTGCTCTGATTCGTAGCGGTCGACTTTCTCGGTCAGAAGCTCCGGGGGTTCGACGTTCTCGATGTCGAGTTCGACGGGCGGAACGTCGGTCTCGGGGTACATCCGCGCCGCGCCAGGCAGCGGCCGGAGGTACTCCGAAGTAGTCTCCTGGACTCCGCGAGTCTCCTCCGGTACGCCCGCGATCGCCGCGCGGGCGCGCTCCGCGACCGCCTCGATCGCCGCTGCGGCCGGTTCGGGGGCGGCGGCGACCATCGCCACCGCGTCGTTTTCGTTAGCGTCAACCGCTCCGCGGAGCGCGTCGACCTCGGCTTCGGTCACGCCGTATGCCGGAAGTTCGTCGGTGTGGAAGATCCCGCCGACGCCGTGGCGTTTCGCGTGATCCGCGAACTCGGTGCCAAGCCGGCGGTCTGACTGGATCTCGTGGCCCACGAGTCCCGCAAAGCCTTCCAGCCGGACGGCCATCGCGCGCCCGCCGCCCGCGAGCGCACCCTCGATCACGCCGCTGTCGGTGTCTACTCGCGGGCTTCGCCCGCTTGTATGGTTTGCGGAGCTTCGCTCCGCACTATCGGCGAAGACCTCGGTCACGTCCACGGGATCGTCGACGCTCGCCCCTCGATCGGCGAGTTCGTCGCGGATCGTGAGGAGTTCTACTTGCCGGCCGACCTCCCCGGCCACGATGTCGTCGATGTCGTCGAGGCTCTGGACACCCTTGAGCTCGACGCGCGCGCCCTCCGCGATCGAGACGTTGACGTCCTGACGGATGGTGCCGAGCCCGCGCTTCACGGTACCAGTGGAGCGCAACAGCATGCCGATACGTTCGGCGGCCTCCTTCGCCTGGCGGGGCGAGGTGATGTGGGGCTTGGTGCCGATCTCCACGAGGGGAATCCCGAGCCTGTCGAGTGCGTACCGCACCCCCGAATCGGTCTCTGCGACCCGCCCGGCGCTCTCCTCTTCGAGCATGAGGTCCTCGATGCCGACCGGGCCCTCCGCAGTGCTGATCTCGCCGTCACTCGCGACGAGCGCCGAGCGCTGGAACCCCGAGGTGTTCGAGCCGTCGACCACGATCTTGCGCATCACGTGGACTTGGTCCACGGGCGTCATGTCGAGCAGCGCGGCGATTTCGAGCACGACAGCGATCGCCTCGCGGTCGATCCGGTGAGGGGGTTCGTCGTCGGCCTCGACCAGGCAGGTCGAATCGAAGGCGAGGTACTCGAACTCGCGCTCGACGCTCGCCTCTTCGAGGGCGGCGACGTCGATCTCGCCGAGTTCGCTCCGCGTCGGATGGAGGAAGCGACGGAATCGATGGGTCGATGCTTCTGGTTCGCGCCGGTCGGTCGGACAGCCACAGAACAGCTTGGAATCGGTGTCGAGCTGCTGGTGGATTTCGAGGCCGGCGACGAGACCCAGGGCCTCGTAGTCGTGCTCGTGATCGGTGTCGCGTCCGGAATCGTGGTCTGACTCCGCGCTCATTGTCACCACGTGCGACGCGGAGCGACAAAAACCCGTCCGGTCGTAGCCGACCCTCCCCACTACGACACGCCGCCCGGAACGCGTTATCGGCGACGCCTTCCCTGTTGGCGAAAAATTGTTGTGTCCGATCTATCAGTTCGGTTGGATAGTATTTATGTGACGGACGGCCACGCTTACTGGCGGAACCAGCATGAAAGGCAGAGCACTGATCCTGGCGACGGTGATGGTACTGTCGATGGCGGTTGCGGGCGTCGGCGGCGCGTCCGCTGCGACCGCGGCCGATTCGGTACAGGAATCGACACAGCAAGCGTCCGGCCAGGCACAGCAGGCGACCGCGCAGACGAACGATTCGAACGGCACCGACGAACGGACTGCCGGGGCACAGCAGGCCGCGGGTCCCCAGGCAGGCGGGGAACCGGTACCGATCGACATTCCGCCGAGCCAACTCCAAAACGGCTCGCTGGATATGTCGACGCTCCCGGCAACGGTCGAGGGCAACGGGGGGTATGCGGTTCGACCGAGTGCCGGCTCCGTGAGTCGATCGGACGGTGACGCCGCGAGACAACCGACACCCGAGTATCGGACGAACGGCCCACAGCTGCTCTGGCCCTCGCTCGACGCTACCGCCCAGAGCGGACCGGAAAACGCCTCCCAGTATTACTTCAAGGACTACACCCTCGAAGTGGTCAGTCCGGAGGTCGAGGTGTGGGTCGCGAACGATCTCTCGTACCCCGAAGGGGACAACCGCTCGGTCCCGACGGTCACCGACAGTCAGACCCTGTACCTCGGTGACGAGTTCACGAACAACATCGAGCCGAAGGAATCCGAACTCTATCGCGACCCCAAACCGCAGTACGGCGACGAATCGCAGCTGTACGGGCCACCGGGTCCGAACGGCACTCTGCCCGACGATTACTACCAGTCGGCGGACAACGAGAGTCGGACGGTACTCCTCGTGGACAACGTTCGCGACCAGAACTACTATGACAGTGATTTCCCGACCTATATTGCCGGGTTCTTCTCGCCGACCATCGGTCAGTTCACCGACCGCAACGTGATGGTCATCGACTCGAACGCGTGGGACCAGCGCCTCGGGAATCAGGACGAACCGTGGAAAGGAGACGATCCCGAGAACGAGTCCGCCTTCGGGATCGAGAGTACGACCGCCCACGAGTACCAACACCTGCTCCACAGCTACGAGGACCCGGACGAGACGACGTGGATCAACGAAGGTCTCTCGGAGATCACCCCATACCGGGTCGGTTACGGGACGCCGAGCAGCATCCCGTTCTACGAGCAGTATCCCTCGAACTCGTTGATCGAGTGGGGTGATCAGGAGAGCATAGCACCGATCAGCATCCTCGCGGACTACGGTGGGGCGGGGCTGTTCCAACTCTACGGCAGCCAGCAAACCAGCACCGAGTTCACGAAGGCGGTGTTCGACGACGACGCGAACGGCATCCAGAGCGTCGAGAACTCCCTCGACGACGTTGGCGAGGAACGGGACTTCTACTCGTTCTACCAGGACTTCTCGACCGCGCTCGTGACTGACGGTCGGGACGTTCCCGATCGCTACCAGATTGAGAACGTCGACTTCGATGTCAACACGAGCGATGACGTCATCTTCACGAGGGAGAACATGACTGCGGCCTACGGCAACGCGTTCAACACGCTCGCCCCCGAGGATGGTTCGGTCGACGAGCTCAACGTCAGCGGCACCGCTTTCCGCGGCACGCCGTGGGAATCCGTCGTGAACCCGCTCGGTGAGACCGGTCACGACGTCCTCTACAGTGAGGACGGGAACAACCTCGACAACAACGCTATCTTCAGCGTCGATCCCACGGACTCGTCGACGCTCACGTTCGATACCTACTACGACATCGAGCGTGGATTCGACTACGGGTTCGTTCAGGTCTCGACCGACGGCGGCGAGACGTGGACCAGCCTCGAAAACGAGAACACGACCAGCGTTCGGGGCAGTCCGAACTTCATCGATCCGAAGGTCCAACAGTACCTCCCCGGGTTCACCGGCGACACGAACGGTAGCTGGGTCACCGAGGAGTTCGACCTCTCGGAGTACGCCAGCGATGGCGAGGTGCTGGTCTCGTTCCGGTACATCACCGATCCCGCGTCCGCCCGGCCCGGCTGGTACGTCCGTGACATCGGGGTCTCGGGCACCAACGTCGGCGGCGAAGCGTACTCCGGTACAACCACGGAGCCGTTCGAAAGCCTTCGCGAGGCGCGGGAGAACCCGTTCCGATACCAGTTCTCGGTTCTGGGTATCGGCGAGAACGGTGCGACCGAAGTCGAGCAGTACGGCCCGAAGACCTTCGCGGACGCCGACAGCCTCTCGCTCGAATCGCTGCCGAACGGCGAGTTCGACCGGACGATCCTCACCGCGACGTGGGCTCCGGAAAAGCGCGCCACGGGCACCGTGCCCTACGGCTACGAGGTGAATCCTGAGAACGTGGGCGATCAGCAACACACCTTCCGCATCGAGGGGGCAGGCGATTTCGCGTACTACTCGCTGCGTGCGAGCAGCAATCTCGCAGGATCGGGCATCACCGGCGAGGACACGGTCTCGGGATCGACCGCTTCCGGCGCGGTTGGTGGCGGCGCGGACACCTACACGTTCGAGGGGAGTCTCGAAAACCTCTATGTTGGAGGTGATGCGACGGTGTACCTCGACGGGAAGGAGATCGATCCCGACGACTATGAGTCGACGATGAGTATTCGTGGTGACGGAAGCCACACCAACTACACCTTCGCGGTAAAGAATGGTCGGATCACCGACAAACAGAGCCTCACCGGCGAGGATGCTGTCAATGGACCGAGTGCCAGTGGCGCGGTCGCTGGCGGCAGCGACGGGTACACGTTCACCGGTACTCTCAGAGGACTCGATCTCGACGGCGACGCAGCGGTTGTCATCAACGGCCAAGAAGTCTCGCCGACGGTGTTCTACAACACGATCACGTTCGAAGGGGCCGGAAGCTACGCTTCCTACAGCTTCTCAGTGAGCGGCGAGATCAAGGGTGGAACCCATCTCACCGGCGAAGACAGCATCGATGGAGACACAGCCCGTGGTGCTATCCGCAACGGCGAGGACACCTATGTCTACTCCGGCGTAATTACTGACCTCAGCCTCAACACCGACACCGACGTGAGTGTCACTCGAAACGGGGAGGAGTTCCAAAGCGAGAGCTAACCACGATCAGGCTCACACCGCCTCGCTGAATATCGGTGCGGAGTCCCGACGTAGCGATCGACGTTTTCGATTGACAGACGACTGAACTGACGTGCTCCGTCGATCGGTCCGGCATCGGTATCGAGCCATTGGTGGCTATCGAGGCCGCGACGAGGCTTACTACAACCCGAACACCCCGACGTGCATCGCCGGGTTCTTTTCGCCACGAATCGGGTCGTTCACCGGTCGTAACGTCATGGTTATCGACTCGAACGCGTGGGACCAGCGCCTCGCCGCTGTGTGAGCACGCTTAAGCCCCGGCGTCCGTTCGTTCCGGTATGCAGCCACGGGACCTCTCGGCGCACGCCGTCTACAGGGCCGGTGGCCCAAGTCCGCGAGCCATCGAAGCGATCGGCGCGGCCGCGAGCGAGGTCCACGTCTACCCCAAATCCGCCCACACCGATCTCGTCGCGGCGATCGCCGCAGAGTGGGAACTCGCGCCCGCCCAGGTGTGGCTCGCGAACGGCGGCGACGGCGCGCTCGATTACCTCGCGCGTGCGCTGCTTGATCCCGGCGATCGGGTGCTCGTTCCCGAACCGGGGTTCGCCTACTACGGCATGAGCGCGCGCTATCACCACGGCGAGGTGCGCAGCTATTCGCTCCGGGCCGAGGACGGCTTCGCTCAGGACGCCGAGCGGGTGCTCGATGCCGCCGACGGCGAGCGGATCGTCTACCTCACCAGCCCGCACAACCCGACCGGGACAACGGTGGACCTCGCGGACATCGAACGGATCGCCGAGGGAACGGACGAGGACACGCTCGTGGTCGTCGACGAGGCTTACGGCGAGTTCGCCGAAACACAGAGTGCCATCCGGCTGATCGAGGGCCGCGACGGGTGGGACGCCCGCGAGGACGTCGCGGTGCTCCGCACGTTCTCGAAGGCGTACGGCCTCGCGGGGCTCCGGCTCGGCTACGCGATCGTTCCCGACCCGTGGGCCGACGCCTACGCCCGGGTGAACACGCCCTTTGCGGCGAACACGGTCGCGTGTCGCGCCGGTCTCGCCGCGCTCGACGACCGCGAACACGTCGAGCGAACGGTCGAGTCGGCAGTGTGGGCGCGCGAGTATCTCGACAGCGAACTCGACGCGAGGACCCACGGGAGTTCGGGCAACTTCGTGCTCGTCGACGTGGGCGACGCGACCGCGGTCGCGGAGGCGGCCCAGCGCCGTGGCGTGATCGTTCGGGACTGTACGAGCTTCGGGCTCCCCGACTGTATCCGGGTCTCGTGTGGCACCCGTGCGGAGACCGAGCGCGCGGTCGCCGTGCTGAACGAGGTGCTCGTGGGGTGAGGGTCGCCGTCACCGGGACGCCAGGCACCGGCAAGACGACCGCGACCGACAGGCTCGCCGCGGATCGCGACCCCCTCAACGAAACCGATGGTTCGCTCGATGTCGTTCACCTGAACGAGGTCATCCGCGAAGAGGGGCTGTCGGCCGGGACCGACGCGGAGCGCGGCAGCCTCGTGGCGGATCTCGATGCGGCCGACGCCTGGCTCGACGAACGCACGACGAACGCAGGGGTCACGCTCGTCGAATCCCACCTCGCTCACCGACTCAACGCCGGTCGCGTGGTCGTTCTTCGATGTCACCCTGCCGAACTCGAAGACCGGCTCGCCGCACGCGACGAGCCCGACGCCACCGTAAGGGACAGTCGCCGGCGAGATCGCGGCCGTCGTCACGGGCGAGCGCGAACCGGGCGCCGGAACCGTCTCGTTCGTCGAGTACCTCTGAATCGATGAACCATCAGCCATGACGCTCGACGAGTACCGCTCGACCGCCGACCGCCTCCTCGACCCGTTCGTCGGTTTCGCGGCCCGAGTCGGGTTGACGCCGAACGCCGTGAGCGTGATCGCGTTCGCGTTCGCGGTCGTGGCGGGCATGGCGTACGTCCTCGCCGACGGCGCGCCGCTGTGGTATCTCGTCGGCGCGATCTGTGTCGCGCTCAATGGCGCGCTCGACCTGCTCGACGGCGCGCTCGCGCGCCGGCTCGGGACCGCCTCGCCCGCTGGCGACCTGCTGGATCACGTTCTCGACCGGTACGCCGACCTCGTTTTGGTGGTGGGGCTCGCACTCGGCGTCTCGCGTCCCACGTTGGGGCTCGCCGCCGTGACGGGCGTTCTCTTGACTTCGTATCTCGGCACCCAGGCCCAGGCCGTCGGTCTCGATCGAGTGTACGGCGGCCTGCTCGGGCGGGCCGACCGGCTCGCGCTGATCGGGATCGTGACCGGACTCGCGGCGTTCGTCCGACCCGAAATCGTGGGGTTGGGGCCCGTCGCGTGGCTGCTCGTCGTGTTCGCGGTCGTCGGCCATCTCACCGCGGTCCAGCGGCTCTACCACGCGCTCGGCGCGCTCACCGTCAACGGGTGAGCCGGGGGATGGGAGGAGTGTTCGGAGAAGGCTGTTAGGGATCGTCGTAAGTCGTTTCGGTATGCCGTCGACACGGGGTCGGCGGCTACCGGCAAACGGTCGCAAAATCCCTCTGAAACGCGAGGCGCGGTAAGGGTTCGTCTGGAATCGGCTTCTCTGCATACTACCCGCCCGGGACTCGTAAGCTTGAAGCCAGTGACCCGCGGACATTCGGGCGAGGATGTTCGCGCCCCCGCTGCAGGTGATCGACAACTTCCTGCTCCAGTACAATCTGGGCCAGGTGTTGCTGCTCGTCTTCGTGCTTGCGACCCTCGCCGCATTCACCCAGCGGTCGCTGAAGATCGTCGCGCTCCAGACGATGGTCTTCGGGCTCGTCTTCATGCTGGTTCCGAGCATCGACGGTCCGAACCTCTATCTCTACCTCGGCATCGGGCTCCTCGTGATCGCCCCGATGGCGTACGTGAGTGCTGGCCGCTGAAAGCCCTCGGAACTGCGCGGGCCGGTGGCCCGCGCATCCGGCCTCCCTGCGGTCGGCCGGACGCCTGACGGCGGTTCCTCGCCCTTTTCATGTCCACCAGGCCCGCAGTTGCGCGGTCGGCGCTGTCGCGTCTGCTCACGGGCGCTTCGCGCCCGTTCGCACGGTCCGAGGGAGCAAAGCTCCCTCGCTACCGACACGCGCTGGAAGCAAGCACTCCTGAGCCCTGCGTTCGCGGAGCGAACGCAGGACGCCAGGCCCGCCACCGCCCCGCAGCCGCCTCCTGCACCGCTCCGCAACCACAGCCGGCCGCACCCCGTGCGGCCCCGCCACCACGATTTATCAGGCTCGCCGCGGTACGTGACACCGCATGACAGAAACTGACGTCGCGGTCGTCGGCGGCGGACCGGCGGGGCTCAGCGCGGCGCTGTTCACCGCGAAGAACGGCCTGAGCACACAGGTGTTCGACACCGACGAGACGTGGATGCACAAGGCCCACCTGTTCAACTACCTCGGCATCGAGAGCGAGGACGGCTCGGCGTTCATGGAGGACTCGCGCGAGCAGGTCGAGGAGTTCGGCGTCGAGCGCCACCAGGAAACCGAGGTCACGGGCGTCGCCGAGAACGGCGACGGGTTCACCGTCGAGACCGACGACGGCGAGCACGGGGCGGAGTACGTCGTTCTCGCGACGGGCGCGGATCGCGATCTCGCCGACGACCTCGGCTGTGGGTTCACCGACGAGGACGTGGTCGACGTGGACGTGACGATGGAAACCACAGTACAGAACGCCTACGCAACGGGGGCGATGGTCCGGGCCGAGGAGTGGCAGGCAGTCATCTCTGCGGGCGACGGCGCGGCGGCCGCCCTGAACGTGCTCACGAAGGAGAAAGGCGAGCACTTCCACGACTTCGATACGCCTGCTGACGCCGAGTAGGCGTAGTTGGCGCGCGGGAGCGCGTCTCTGACGCGCGACTCGTGCGAGGGATGACTGAGTGAGGGCCGGAGGCCCGAGCGAGGGAATCGGTTGGGGAGGGCGTGGCCTGCGGTTCTCATGTGCATCGGCGTCGAGGCGGTTTCGACGACAGCTACAGCCACCGAGATCATGTTATCGCGGTTCACTCTCCGCAATACTGTTGCGGTCACTCGTTTCGGTAGCGCCCGTCGTTCATCACAACCCGTAAGCGCTCGCCGTTCGTCGAACCGGGCGTGAGTACCGGCGTTTTTCGACGGGTCGAGCGCGCAACGCCGCCGCTCGCAGCGCTCGCGGTCGCGGTCGTCGCGGTCAGCACCAGTGCGATCCTCGTCCGCTACAGCTCGGCCCCGAGCCTCGTGAAGGCCCTTTATCGCGTCCTGTGCACCACCCTCCTCCTGCGCGGGCGGGGTCGCGCTCGCGATCCACTTCGCGTCGTGGTTCGAGAGCCTCGAATGGACCAGCGTCGCCGCCTCGGTCACGATCGTCCAGTCCCAGGTCCTCTTCGTCGCCGCCGGCGCAGCCCTCCTGCTTGCCGAGCGCGTCACCCGCCGTACCCTCGCGGGGATGGTCGTCGCACTCGCCGGCATCGCGGTGATGTCCGTCGGCGATGCACTCACTGGCGCGAACATCGCGGGCACGGCCCCGCTGTACGGCAACGCGCTCGCCCTCGTCGGCGCGATCTGTGCGGCGGGCTACGTGCTCGCCGGGCGCTCGCTCCGCCAGCGAATCCCGCTGATTCCGTACGTCATCGTGGTCTATTCGGTCTGTGCGGTCGTGTTGCTCGGGCTCACCGTTGCCGACGGCGCGGCCCTGGTCGACTACCCACCACAGGAGTGGCTGCTCTTTCTCGGGATGGCGGTCGGCCCCGGGCTGTTCGGCCACACCGTCCTGAACTGGGCGCTTGCTCACGTCGAATCCAGCGTGGTCAGCGTCTCGCTGCTCGGCGAACCCATCGGGAGCGCGCTGCTCGCGCTCGTCTTGCTCAGTGAGGTCCCGAGCGCGATCACCGTCGTCGGCGGTGCGGTCGTGCTCGTCGGGATCGCCGTCACGTCGCAAGCGCGTGCAGCCTAGAGATCTGCGGTGGCGCGCGGGAGCGCCGAAGGCGCGACTCGCGCGAGGGATGAATGAGCGACCGTAGGGAGCGAAGGAATCGGTTGGGAAGGGCGTGGCTCGCGGTCTCTCATTTGCACCGCGATCTGCGGTCTTCGACCTCCTGTCTGTCACTGAACTCCCTGCTGCGTGGCTACCGCCTGCTATCGGGCTGCGGGTCGACGTGGGGTTTCGCCATGAGCGCGTCGCGCGGCTGCTCGTCGAGCCACCCAAGTAGCTGAATGAGTTGGTCGGTCGCGGCCTCGAACAGCCGCTCGCCCTTCTCCGCCGTCGCGTCTGTCTGATCGCCCAGCACGCCGTTCTCGGTGCTGTCGATCGAATCGTAGAACGTGCGCGCGCCATTGACAATCACGTCGGCCTCGTCGAGATCGGCGACCCCGTCGTTGCGGGCGCGTTCGAACTGGTCTTCATGAACGAGGTCGGGGGCGATATGCTGGATCATCGCGGTCTCTTTGGGCCCGCCATGCGGCCCGTTTTTCTCGAACAGATCGTCGACGAGATCGGGGATCGAGTCGTTCCACATCCATTCGATGGCGTAGGTAGTGTCGTCGTCGCGGAGCCGCCGGCCGACCTCCCGGAGGTGGACGGTGTTGCCGCCGTGGGCGTTGACGAACACTAGCCTGTCGAACCCGTGATACGAGAGGCTCCGCGCGAGGCTTTCCATGTAGTCCCGGAAGGCGGGTGCGTCGACCCACATCGTGCCGTGAAACTGCCGGTGGTGGGGACTTACCCCGACGTTCACGGTGGGCGTACAGAGAACGTCCGCCCGATCGGTGGCCTCGCGGGCGAGATGCTCGGCAATCAGGTGGTCGGTGGCGAGCGGGAGGTGGGGACCGTGCTGTTCGGTCGACCCCAGTGGAACGACCGCGAGCGACTCGCTCGCGACGTGCTCGTCGAGTTCCGGCCACGTCCGATCCGCGAGGTACATATCGCCACGTCGAGCGGAGGTCGGATAACGGTGTCTCCCGCATACCGACTTCTCACGGGGAAACGTTTCAACCCCTCCGGGCCGATTTTGTGGGCATGGACCCGCTCGATCTCCGCGAGGCGATCCCGGCGCTCGACGAGATCACGTACCTCAACACGGGTGCCGCGAGCCCCGCCCCGCGCCCCGTCGTCGAGGCCGTCACCGACTGTGTCGAACACCACCAGTACGTCGCGCCCGCAGCGGAGGGGATGTATCCCGCGCTCTTTGCGGCGTTCGACGACGCCCGGGAAACGGTCGCCGAGTTCCTCGGGGCCGACCCGGACGAGATCGCGCTGACCCGGAGCACCGCCGACGGGATCAACCGGATCGCGACCGCGCTGCCCTGGCAAGCCGGCGACGTGGTCGTCCGCACCGACTGTGAGCATCCCGCCGGCATCCTGCCGTGGGAGCGCCTCGCCGACCGCCACGGCGTCGAGACGCGCGTGGTCGAGACCATACGCGGACGACTCGATCGTGACGGCCTCGCGAGTGCCCTCGACGGCGCGGACCTGCTCTGCCTCAGCTCGATTACGTGGAACTACGGTACTCGGTTGCCGATCGCGGAGATCGTCGAAATGGCCCACGATGCGGGCGCGCGCGTTCTGGTCGACGCGGTCCAGTCGCCTGGCCAGACCACAGTCGACCTCGACGCATGGGGCGCGGACTTCGTCGTCGGGGCCGGCCACAAATGGCTGCTCGGACCCTGGGGTGCGGGCTTTCTCTACGTCGCCGACGACGCCACCGCGGCGCTCGAACCCCAGCGCGTCGGCTACCGGAGCGTTGCGGACCCGAACGATTTGGAGAAAGGGTTCGCCGCGGGCGCGCGCCGACTCGAAGTCGGTACCGCCTCGCCCACCCCACACGCGGGTCTCATGGCGGCGATCGAGTGTCTCGATTCAATCGGGTTCAATACGATCGAGGGCCGGATCGAGCGCCTCACCGACCGACTCAAGCGGAGTCTCGACGACGATGCACTCTTGAGCCCGCGCGAGTACGAATCGGGTCTCGTGACCGTCGACGTCGATGATCCCGACGCCACCGTCGAACGGCTCGCGGCTGAGGACATCCGGGTCCGATCGATTCCGTCGCCCGAGGCGATCCGGGTCTCCGTCCACGCGTTCAACACGGCCGAGGACGTCGATCGGCTGCTCTCGGCGCTCTGATCCGGTCGAAGCACGGGGCGACGATCGACGCGCGCCACGCGGCCGTGACGGTAACGCTAAACGTTTCCGCTGGCACGGGTCGCCTATGGATCTCCCGTCGCCGACGTCGGTCGATGGTATGTATCAGTACATGATCGGTCTGCTGTTGGTGCTCGTCGTCGTGTTCGGGCTGTTCTTTGGGGCGGCATACATCGGTCTCTTGTGATTTGGGCCGACCTCGGCGAACGATCAGCGACTGGTGGGGAGCGTTGAGAAGTCCGTAAAAACACGGCGCAGCGAAGCTGCTCCCTCCTTTCCCTCGCTTCGCTCGACAGACCGCCGGACCGGCGAAGCCGCTCCGAGTTCTCGTTCACTTTGTCTGCTCACGGTGGCGAAGCCACCGTTCGCATGGTCCGCGGGATCGAAGGTCCCGCGCTGTTCACGAGAACGACAGGACGGGGATTTGTGCAGGGAGGTCGCGCACAACGAGCGACAGCGAGTGAACACGTCCGACTGTATTCAAATCCCCGTTGTAGTCGCTTCGCTCATCACGTTCGTTTTCCGTGACTTCGCTCCACTCGTCGCGACGTTTCACTCGCTTCGCTCGTGAAACCCTCACAGAAGCGCCGGGACGGGATTTGAACCACGCCGAGACATTCCTGCCCGCTCCCTGCGGTCGCTGCGCGGGCTGTGACTCGTCTACTTCAAATCCCTGCGTTAG
>PXSV01000119.1 GCA_003022685.1 Halobacteriales archaeon SW_9_67_24
GTCGGCACGCACGACCAGCCCGAACAGCTCGCTCATCAAGTACGGGAGGCACGTCGCCGCGGGGACGTGGCCGAGACGGTGAACGTCTCGGTCAAGGACCACACCGACGAGGTCATCATCAACGCCGACGCTGGCCGGGCGCGACGCCCCCTCATCGTGGTCGAGGAGGGCGAACCGCTCATCTCCGAGGGCGAAGTCGAGGCACTCACCGACGGCGAGACCGAGTTCGAGGATCTCGTCGAGCAGGGCTACGTCGAGTTCATCGACGCCGAGGAGGAGGAGGACATCCTCGTCGGCGTCGACGAGGACGACCTCACCGAGGATCACACCCACCTCGAAATCGACCCACAGCTCATCTTCGGGATCGGTGCGGGGATGATCCCCTACCCCGAGCACAACGCCTCACCCCGGATCACGATGGGTGCGGGGATGATCAAGCAGTCGCTCGGGCTCCCCTCGGCGAACTATCGGATTCGGCCCGACACCCGCCAGCACCTGCTGCACTATCCCCAACTGTCGATGGTCAAGACCCAGACCACCGAGCAGATCGGGTACGACGACCGCCCCGCGGCCCAGAACTTCGTGGTCGCGGTGATGTCGTATGAAGGATTCAACATCGAGGACGCCCTGGTGTTGAACGAGGGCTCCGTGGATCGGGCGCTCGCGCGGTCGCATTTCTTCCGCACCTACGAGGGCGAGGAACGCCGGTATCCCGGCGGCCAGGAGGACCGCTTCGAGATGCCCGACGACGACGTGCGCGGCGCACGGGGCGAGGAAGCGTACACCCACCTCGACGAGGACGGGCTCGTGAACCCCGAGACGCCGGTCGACGAGAGCGCCGTGCTGCTCGGGAAGACCAGCCCCCCGAGATTCCTCGAAGAGCCCGACGACATGGGTGGCCTTTCGCCCCAGAAGCGCCGCGAGACATCGGTGACGATGCGCTCGGGCGAATCGGGTGTCGTCGATACAGTGACGCTGATGCAGGGCGAGGACGGCTCGAAGCTCTCGAAGGTCTCGGTTCGGGACCAGCGAATACCCGAACTCGGCGACAAGTTCGCGAGTCGGCACGGCCAGAAGGGCGTCGTCGGCCACATCGCGCCTCAAGAGGACATGCCCTTCACCGAGGAGGGCGTCGTGCCCGACCTGATCATCAACCCGCACGCGCTGCCGTCGCGGATGACGGTGGGTCACGTCCTCGAAATGCTCGGCGGCAAGGTCGGCTCGCTGGAGGGTCGGCGGGTCGACGGCACGGCCTTCACCGGCGAGGACGAAGCGGAGCTCCGCGAATCGCTCGAAGAGCACGGGTTCGATTCGAGCGGGAAGGAGATCATGTACTCCGGCGTGACGGGCGAGAAGATCGACGCCGAGATCTTCGTCGGGACCATCTTCTATCAGAAGCTCTACCACATGGTCTCGAACAAGATCCACGCTCGCTCCCGCGGACCGGTCCAGGTGCTCACGCGCCAGCCGACCGAGGGCCGTGCCCGCGAGGGTGGCCTCCGGGTCGGCGAGATGGAGAGAGATGTGCTGATCGGGCACGGTGCGGCGATGGCGCTGAAAGAGCGCCTGCTCGACGAGTCCGACCGGGAGTTCGTCTACGTCTGCGGCGAATGCGGGATGAGCGCGGTCGAGAACGTCGAGCAGCGTCGGGTGTACTGCCCGAACTGCGGGGAGGAGACCGAGATCCACGAGATCGAGATGAGCTACGCGTTCAAACTCCTGCTCGACGAGATGAAGGCGCTGGGGATCGCCCCGCGGCTCGAACTCGAAGACGCGGTCTGATCTACCGACTGACACCACCAACCAACACATGAGCACGAACGCAACACCCAAGGAGATCGGTTCGATCGACTTCGGGCTGATGAACCCGGAGGAGTACCGCGAGATGAGCGCGACGAAGATCATCACCGCCGACACCTACGACGACGACGGCTACCCCATCGACATGGGGCTGATGGACCCTCGACTGGGGGTGATCGACCCCGGCCTGGAGTGCAAGACCTGCGGTCAGCACTCGGGATCCTGCAATGGCCACTTCGGCCACATCGAACTCGCCGCGCCCGTGATTCACGTCGGGTTCACGAAGCTGATGCGACGACTGCTCCGTGGCACCTGCCGGGAGTGTTCGCGGCTGCTGCTCGACGAAGCCGAGCGCAACGAGTTCGCCGAGCGTCTCCAGCGAGCGCGCGAACTCGACAACGATGTTAATGACGTGACGAAGGCGGCGATCCGCCAGGCCAGAAAGAAGGATCGGTGTACGTACTGCGGCGAGGAGCAGTACGACATCCAACACGAGAAGCCGACGACGTACTACGAGGTTCAAGATGTCCTCGCGGCGGAATACCCCGAACTGATCGCCGCGGCGATGCAGCCCGACGAGGAATCGGGCGATCCCGGGAGCTCGCCCCAGCAGCTCGCCGAGGAGACCGACATCGATCTCTCGCGGATCAACGACATTCTGGGTGGGGAGTTCCGGCCGCGCGAGGCCGACCGCGAGGCGATCGAGCGCGCGCTCGACGTCGACCTCACCGAGGAGGACATGAACAAGCTGATGCCGAGCGATGTCCGGGACTGGTTCGAGGCGATCCCGGACGAGGACGTCGAAGTGCTCGGGATCGACCCCGAGCGCTCGCGGCCGGAGTGGATGGTCCTCACCGTGCTTCCGGTGCCGCCCGTCACCGCCCGGCCGTCGATCACCCTCGACAACGGCCAGCGAAGCGAGGACGACCTGACCCACAAACTCGTGGACATCATCCGGATCAACCAGCGGTTCATGGAGAACCGCGAGGCCGGCGCGCCCCAGCTCATCATCGAGGACCTCTGGGAGCTGCTCCAGTACCACGTCACGACGTTCATGGACAACGAGATCTCCGGCACGCCGCCCGCGCGACACCGCTCGGGCCGCCCCCTCAAGACCCTCTCCCAGCGGCTGAAGGGCAAGGACGGTCGGTTCCGGGGCAGCCTCTCGGGCAAGCGCGTGAACTTCTCGGCCCGTACTGTTATCTCGCCGGACCCGACCCTCAGCCTCAACGAGGTCGGCGTTCCCGAACGGGTCGCGGAGGAGATGACCCAGACGATGAACGTCAACGAGCGCAACATCGAGGAAGCGCGCCAGTACGTTCGCAACGGCGCGGAGACCCATCCCGGCGCGAACCGGGTCATCCGCCCCGACGGCAAGGTGATGAAGATCTTAGACCAGGCGAAAGAGGAGCTCGCCGAGCGGATCGAGCCGGGCTGGCAGGTCCAGCGCCACCTCTCCGATGGCGACATCGTGATCTTCAACCGCCAGCCGTCGCTCCACCGAATGAGTATCATGGCCCACGAGGTCGTGGTGATGCCGTACAAGACCTTCCGGCTGAACACGACTGTCTGTCCGCCCTATAACGCTGACTTCGACGGCGACGAGATGAACATGCACGCCCTCCAGAACGAGGAGGCGCGTGCGGAGGCCCGCGTGCTGATGCGTGTCCAAGAGCAGATCCTCTCGCCCCGCTTCGGCGGGAACATCATCGGCGCGATCCAGGACCACGTCTCGGGAACCTATCTCCTCACCCACGACGATCCCGAGACCGGCGGGGTGCCCCGCTTCAACGAGACCCAGGCCCTCGATCTGCTCCGGGCGACCGCGGTCGACGGGCTGCCCGACCCCGACGGCGAGACGGAGACCGGTCCGTACTGGACGGGCCGGACGATCTTCTCCGAACTCCTGCCGGACGGACTCGATCTCGAGTTCACCTCGTCGGCCGGCGACACGGTCGTGATCGAGGACGGCCAGCTCCTCGAGGGGACCGTCGACGAGGACGCGGTCGGGGCGTTCGGCGGCGAGGTCGTCGATACCGTCGTGAAAAAGCACGGCGAGACCCGCGCCCGCGTACTTATCAACGAGGTCGCGTCGCTGGCGATGCGTTCGATCATGCACTTCGGGTTCTCGATCGGGATCGACGACGAGTCGATCTCCGCCGACGCCGAGACCCGGATCGACGAGAGCATTGCGAATGCCTACGAGCGAATCGACGAACTCATCACGACCTACGAGAACGACGAACTCGAATCGCTGCCAGGGCGAACGGTCGACGAGACCCTCGAAATGAAGATCATGCAGACGCTCGGGAAGGCCCGTGACTCGGCGGGCGACATCGCGGAAGACCACTTCGCGGAGGACAATCCCGCGGTGGTCATGGCCGAATCCGGCGCGCGTGGTTCGATGCTCAACCTCACCCAGATGGCGGCCTGCGTCGGCCAGCAGTCGGTCCGTGGCGAGCGGATCAACCGCGGGTACGAGGACCGCACCCTCAGTCACTACCGGCCGAACGACCTCTCGGCGGACGCTCACGGGTTCGTCGAGCACTCCTACCGGAGCGGGCTCGGGCCGCGGGAGTTCTTCTTCCACGCGATGGGCGGCCGCGAGGGGCTCGTGGACACGGCGGTCCGGACCTCGAAATCGGGCTACCTCCAGCGCCGGCTGATCAACGCGCTGTCGGAGCTCGAAACCCAGTACGACGGCACCGTGCGGGACACCAACGACAACATCGTCCAGTTCGAGTTCGGCGAGGACGGCACCAGCCCGGTGGAGGTTTCCTCCAGCGCCGACCACGAGATCGACGTCGAATCGATCGCGGACGACGTCCTCGCGGCGGAGTTCGAGGACGAGGGCGAGGCGTTTATCGCCGAGCCGACGACCAACCTCTCGGAGGACGCCGACGACCGGATGATCGACGATCGTACGGATTCGCCGATCGAGGTGCCACAGGTGAACGATGACTGAGATCACGAGCGCAATCGAGTCGACCGTCGAGGGAACCGACCTCCCGAAACGACTCAAAGAGGAGGTGTACGAGACGATCGAGGGCCGCGAGGTGACGGCCGAGGAGGCCGACGAGATCGCCCGCGCGGTCGAGGAGCAGTACCTCGACAGCCGGGTCGACCCGCTCGATCCCGTCGGCACCGTGTCGGCGCAGTCGATCGGGGAGCCAGGCACCCAGATGTCGCTTCCAGCCGACGAACGGGTCCTGGTTCGGCATGACGGCAACACGACCGTAACGGAAATCGGGCCGTTCGTCGATCGCCTGATGGAAGGACGGGAAACACGAACAATCAACGAACACGAAGTCGCGCTCGCCCCCGAAGGGTTCGAAGCGCTAAGCCTCGGGGCGGACGAGCAGCTGGCGTGGAAGCCGATCGAGGAGGTGAGCCGGCACGAGACGCCCGACGAACTCCTCCGCCTCGAACTCGAATCCGGACGGACAATCCGAGCGACGAAAGCCCACTCGTTCGTGACGATGGTGAGTGGCGACATCGAGCCGGTTCGTGGCGACACTCTCTCTATCGATGACGAAATCCCCGTTTTCGGCGAGTACGACCCCGATGCAGGCCAGGCCGACTTCAACCCGTTAGCGCCTGCCGCAACCGACGGTGGAGTTCGCGCTCAGTTCGTTGAAACCGGGACGACGTCAGTAGTCGGTATGGCTTCGTGGGAGCGCATCGAGTCGATCGAGACGATCGAACGCCGCGACGAGTTCGTCTACGATCTCTCCGTCGAGGGGTTGGAGACGTTCACGACCGCTGAGGGTGTCGTGACGCACAACACGATGAACACGTTCCACTACGCGGGCGTGGCAGAGATCGACGTTACACAGGGACTGCCGCGGCTGATCGAGCTCGTCGACGCCCGGAAGACGCCCGACACGCCGACGATGCACGTCTTCCTCGACGAGGAGCACGCCGGCGACCGCGAGCGTGCCCACGAGGTCGTCTGGCGGATCGAGGCGACGCGGATCCTCGCACTCGGGGACGTCTCGACCAACGTCGCCGACATGCTGGTCCAGGTCGACCTGAACGAGCAGACCTTGGAAGAACGGATGATCACGCCCGAGGAGGTCGCCGAAATCATCGAGGACAGCCTCGGTGTCGAGGTCGTCCAGTCGGGGACCACCGTCGAGTTCGGTCCCGACCAGCCGAGCTACCGGGACCTGCTCCAGCTCGTCGAGGAGCTGCGCGAGATCGTGTTCAAGGGGATCGACGAGGTCTCGCGGGTCGTCATCCGAAAGGAGGAGACCGACCGGGGCGAGGAGTTCGTGCTCTATACCGAAGGGTCGGCCTTCGGCGACGTGCTCGACATCGAGGGCGTCGACGCTTCCCGCAGCACCTGTAACAACATCCACGAGATCCACCGCAACCTCGGGGTCGAGGCCGCGCGCGAGACTATCATCGAGGAGACGATGAACACACTCGAAGAGCAGGGTCTCGGCGACGTGAACATCCGCCACCTCATGCTGGTCGCGGACATCATGACTGCCGAGGGCACGATCGAGTCGATCGGCCGCCACGGCATCTCGGGATCGAAGGACTCCGTTCTCGCCCGCGCCGCGTTCGAGGTCACCGTCAATCACCTGCTCGATGCGGCGGTCCACGGCGAGATCGATGACCTCAACGGTGTGACCGAGAACGTCATCGTCGGCAAGCCGATCAAGCTCGGCACCGGCGACGTCAACCTCCAGATGGGCGGTGCGACCGGCGGCAGCGCGGACGACAGTCGCGCCGATTGAGATGCGCGTGACGCTCTCGGACGCGGCGCGCCGACACATCGCGCTGTTCGAGGACGTCACGGGCGCGCCGGCCGTCGACTGTCTGTTCGACGAGGCGAACGATCGGGTGTGTTTCCTCGTGGCGGCCGGCGAGATGGCCGACGCGATCGGCCCCGACGGCCAAACGGTCGAAAAAGTCGAGCAGCGTCTCGATCGCCAGGTCACCCTCATCGAGAACGCCGACACGCCCGAGGCGTTCGTCGCCAACGCGCTCGCGCCCGCCGCGGTTTATAATGTCACGATCAGCGAGAACCAGGATACGGTGGCCTACGCGGAGGTCGACCGGGCCGATCGGGGCGCAGCGATCGGTGCGGACGGCCGGCGGATCGAGACCGCGCGTCGTCTGGTGAAGCGCCACTTCGACATCGACGACATCGAACTCGCGTGAAGCGACACTGGAGACACACTCCAAACGAGGGAAGCAACCCCGAAGAAGCGTGGGAGAGGCCGAAACGAAAATCGAACCGCGATCCCGGTGCAAACGAGAAACCGCCTCAGCCCGCCTCACGACGGCCACACGCCTCCCCAGCCGATTCCTTCGCTCGCTATGCTCGCTTCGTCATCCACCGTCAGAGCTTCGCTCTGACGAGCCTGCACTCGCTTCGCTCGTGCAGACCCCGCACGAGCGGGCGCGCCCCCGCACCACGACCCGCCCGCCGCGCGCCATCCGTCTCCGACGTACACCCGTCTCGATCACACGCCCTCAGTAGTAGCCGTCTCCACGCCCCGAAAAGGGAGGCTTAAGTGCGCCCATCGGATACGGGAGTCCATATGGCCAACGGCAAGTACGCGGCGCGGAAACTCAAGAAGGACCGCCAGAGCCACCGGTGGTCCGACTCGGAGTACGCCCGGCGGGAACGCGGGCTGCGCGAGCAGTCGGACCCGCTCGAAGGCGCTCCCCAGGGACGCGGCATCGTGCTCGAAAAGGTCGGCATCGAGGCCAAACAGCCGAACTCCGCGATCCGGAAGTGTGTCCGGGTTCAGCTCATCAAAAACGGCAAGCAGGTCTCGGCCTTTTGTCCCGGTGACGGCGCGATCAGCTTCATCGACGAACACGACGAGGTCACGATCGCGGGGATCGGCGGCGCGAAGGGCCGCGCGATGGGTGACATCTCGGGCGTGAACTACAAAGTCGAGAAGGTCAACGGCGTGAGCCTGATCGAACTCGTCCGCGGGAACGCGGAGAAGCCGGTGCGATAATGTCGGCCGAAGAGGACGCCCCCGAGCCGGACGCGCCGGCAGGGACCGACGAGGAGAGCGAAACCGACGCACAGCTGTTCGAACGCTGGTCGGTCACCGGGTTCGAGTACAACGACCCTTCGACCAAGCGTTACATCACGATCACTCCCGTGGAGCACACGATGGGTCGCCACGCCGGCAAGCAGTTCCAGAAGAGCGAGGTCTCGATCGTCGAGCGCCTCATCAACCGCTTGATGCAGTCTGACTCGAACACGGGCAAGAAACAGCAGGCCACCCGGATCGTTCGGGAGGCGTTCGAGGTGGTCCACGATCGGACCGACGAGAACCCGATTCAGGTGCTCATTACCGCGGTCGAGAACGCCGCCCCGCGCGAGGAGACCGTCCGGCTGAAATACGGCGGAATCTCGGTCCCACAGGCCGTCGACGTCGCCCCCCAGCGCCGGGTTGACCAGGCACTCAAGTTCCTCGCCGAGGGCGCGTACAACGCATCGTTCAAGTCGCCGACCGACGCCCACGAGGCGCTCGCCAACCAGCTCACCGGCGCGGCGAACTACGACGTCCAGACGTACGCGATCAACCAGAAAGAGGAGAACGAGCGCGTCGCGGCTGCCGCTCGCTGAGCCGGTCAAGTCGGTTTTCGGTTCGATCGTCGGTTTTCCGTTTTCCCTGTTTTCGGCCGCCGAGCAGCGGCGGTGTCAGTCGGCGGCGTAGTTCGTTCGAGTCGCGTACTCGCGGGTCGCCTCGACCAGCGCCCGGCGATACTCGCCGTCGTCGGGATCGGCCCCGAGATCCCGGAATCGGCGCTTGAACGCGGCGAGTTCGATCCCGGCGGCGTCCTTGGCGGCGGCGTGTGCGAGGTCGTACAACCGGTGATCGTCGTCGATGCAGTCGTGACGTTCGAGGAGTGCGAGCGCGAACGCCGCGTTGACCGCGGTGATCTCGGGGTCGGCCGCTGGCGTGAGCCGGGTCCACGACGGTGGATCGGCGGGCCGATCCGCGAGCGCGCCCGCGAGGCTCGACTCCAGAAACGCCACCAGGCGATCAGCGGGAGCCACGGTAAGGGTGATGTCGTCGGCGTAGATGTCCTTCATGTGATTGGCAATCTGATAGCAGTGTGAGAGGGTGCGCCGTTCGACCGAGTGGCCCGCCAGGGCGAGGTAGAGCGCTTCCCGCGTCGACTGGACGTGGGAAGGGTGGTCGGTTTCGTGGCGACGCATGTGCGAATACTCGTGGAGCGCGAGCGGGCGGGCCATCGCGGAGTTCGCCGCCTGGCGGGAGATATTCAGGACATGATGGTCGTCGTAGTGGGCGGTCCACGTCCGCGAGTCGGGGTTGTCGCGAACGTGGACATCGACCGGAAGGGCGAGGTCGTGTTCGGTCGTGAAGAGGTCGCGCGCGCCGAGGAACGGTTCGGTCGGGCCGGTTGACTGCACGCGGACATCCATGTGTACGCATCACAGGCCGGAACGGGTATGACTCTTGTGCCGGCGACTCTCACAGCCGCGCTGTCCAGTGGAGACACCGATGCGTCGCTTCGCTCACAACGAGCTTCCGCCTCGCTATCGCTCAGCTGAAACACCGACAGACTCACCCGTTCGCCTATCGAGCTTCGCCGTCGTTCCCTCCACTCACTCCGGCGAAACACCGTTGCTTCGCTCCGCTCGCAACGAGCTTCGTCCTCACTCCGTTCGGACGAAACAGCACCCTTTTGACCCTGGTTCCGGTACGAATCGACATAATGGGCCGACGTAGAAAGATCGTACAGGAGTGCGAGCGGCTGATGGACGAGCCGGAGAACATCCGGAACATCGCGATCGCCGCGCACATCGATCACGGCAAGACGACGCTAACGGACAACCTGCTCGCCGGCGCGGGCATGATCTCCGAGGACCTCGCGGGCGAGCAGCTCGCGATGGACACCGAGGAGGACGAGCAGGAACGCGGGATCACGATCGACGCGGCGAACGTCTCGATGACCCACGAGTACCAGGACACCAACCACCTCGTGAACCTCATCGATACCCCGGGCCACGTCGACTTCGGCGGCGACGTCACCCGGGCGATGCGCGCGGTCGACGGCGCGCTCGTGGTGGTGGACGCGGTCGAGGGCACGATGCCCCAGACCGAGACCGTCCTCCGGCAGGCGCTCCGCGAGAACGTCAAACCTGCCCTCTTCATCAACAAGGTCGATCGCCTGATCAACGAGCTTCAGGAGGGTCCCGAGGAGATGCAGGAACGCCTCCAGACTGTTATCGGCGACGTCAACGAGCTCATCCGCGGGATGGACGAGGAGCGCTACGAGGAGGACAACTGGAAGGTCTCGGTGCAGGACGGCACCGTGGCGTTCGGCTCCGCGCTGTACAACTGGGCGGTCTCGCTCCCCTCGATGCAGGAGACGGGCATCGACTTCGGGGACATCATCGACCTCAACCGGCAGGACGAGGAGGGGATCAAGGAGCTCAAACGGCGCTCGCCGCTCTCGGATGTCGTCCTCGACATGGTGGCCGAGCACTTCCCGAACCCCGTGAAGGCCCAGCCCGAACGTGTTCCGACGGTGTGGCGTGGCGACGACGAGTCCGAAATCGCCGAGGGAATGCAGCTGGTCGACGACGAGGGCGAAGTGGTGTTCATGGTGACCGACATCGGGATGGACCCCCACGCCGGCGAGATCGCCACCGGACGGCTGTTTTCGGGGACGCTGGAACGCGGCCAGGACCTCTACGTCTCCGGGACGGCGGGGACCAACCGCATCCAGTCGGTCGGGATCTTCATGGGTGGCGACCGCGAAG
>PXSV01000120.1 GCA_003022685.1 Halobacteriales archaeon SW_9_67_24
TGTGGTCGAAGCCGCCGATCGACCACGGCGGCCAGATGGTCAGGTGCTCGTAGCGGCCGCCGGTGCCGTTCCAGCGGGCGTACACGTCGGCGGCGCCGTCGTCGGCCACCACCGCGAGTTCCCCGTCGGTCGCCCGCATCGCCTCGACGTAGTCGTCCAGCGTCGCCGTCCCACCGCCGGTGTGGGACCCGAAGACGTTCCGCACCGCCTGGTGGTCGGAGTGGTCCAGGAGCACCGACCGAAGGTCGTCGTCCGCGCCAGTCATTTCGTGTGGGTACGGCTCACACGGCTATAAGCCTCCGGGTCGTGGCGGTATCGGTGGGGCTTTTCGCCCCCGGCCGCTCCGGCACCGGGCACGTCGCCCGGCGCGGGGACAGGACTCGATAGCCCGCCAGCAGGGAGTGGTCCTCACAGGGCGGGAGCGAGGCGAGCGCCGGAGGAAACCCGACGAGTAGAAGGTGGGTGCGTTAGCTCCCGACGTCCATCGCCCGCTCGACGACGTCCTCGCTGTACAGTTCCGCGAGGTCCTCGTGCTGGTCGGGCCGGTTCTCGTAGACGTCCTGAAACAGGGTGATGGGCGTCTGCAGCGCCTGGTAGGTCGCCTCGTCCCACATGCGGTCGCTGGCGACGTCGACCTCGACGCCGTCGATGTGGACCGTGGCGGCGCGGGTCATCGCGATGGCACCCTTGCCGGCCTCCTTGGCAGCCTCGAACTCCTCCATGGAGTCGACGATGTCGTCGAGGCTCGGCACGTAGTCCAGCAGGTCGAGCAGTTCGCCGGCGAGGTCCCCGTCGGTCTCGAGGAAGTACTCGTCGCCGGCGACCTCGAGTTCGTAGCCGCCGTTCGCCTCCTCGAGGTCGACGAGGTCGCCGTCGTACATCTCGACGCCGTCCTCGCTGTCGAGTTCGACGGTGCGACCGCCGGCCGAGAGGGTCCAGTAACCCTCTGCGGGCGGCAGCGGGCTCCTGTTGGCCTCGACGACCTGGCCGGGCGTCAGCGACCAGATGCCGAGCTGTCCCCTGGCCTGGTTGTCCCGCATGCGCTCGCGGTAGCCCGCGACGTCGCGGATGTCGTCGAACGGGCCGTCGATCGCGACGAGTCCGGCCGCGCTGGCCGCCCGGGAGGTGTTGTGACGGAGCTCCGGCCACGGCGGGCGAGCGTCGCCCGCACCGTTTCGACCGAGGGATGGTCGTGCGGAACCCGCTCGGGCACGTCTACTCGTCGCCTTCGTCGTCCGTGTCGTCCGTGTCGCCGTCGCCGAGGAGGTCCGCGACCGCCCCCTCGCCGCGCTCGGCGATGGTCGCGTTGATCTGCCGGGTCTCGTCGCCGACTTCGCGCCCGCGGACGGTGATCCGCTTGCGCTCACCCTCGCGAGTCGGCTCGAACCCGGTGCCGCCGTCGACGAGGATCGACGTGAGTGCCGGGCCCGCGATGTCTTCGTGCATCGGTCGGCCGGCGGTGTCGGAGCCGCCGGTGATCTCGACGGTGTAGCCGTCGAGGCCCACCGCCGATCCGTCGACCTCATCGCCGATCGAGCGGCCGATGAAGCGGTTCGCGTCCTGTCCGTCGACCGCGCGCTGGTGGGCCGCCCCCTCGTCGGGATCGGCCACGACGACCGTGAAGTCTGCCATGGAGGACGAAACCGGTCGCCACTCAAAAGCGTATTGAAACCGCGGACGGGCGAGAACGGGTTCGAGACCCCTCGACCGGGGCGAGCCGGACCGAGGACGGCCGAGCTATCGCCCCGTCGATACGAGGATCACGAACGGCAAAAGGATATTTATGCGTGGGCTGGGGCGAGTAACCAATGACGCGACGGACGGTACTCGTGGTCGCGGTCGCCGTGCTCGTGCTGTTCGCCGGCTGTAGTACGCTGGCTGACAGCGGGGCGGACTCGACCAGCACCACCCAGGCCCCGACCGAGACGATCACCGAGAGCGACACGACGACAGTGACGACGACTGACTCGGCAACGCCTACCGCGACACCGACGGCAACCGCCACGCAAACCGCGACGTCGACACCGACGGCAACGCCGACTCCGACGCCGACGGCGACGCCCACCGCGACACCGACGGCGACAGCCACGCCAACTGCAACGCCGACACCGACTGCGACGCCAACGCCGACTCCAACTCCAACTCCGACACCGACGGCAACACCCACCGCAACGCCAACGGCGACTGCGACGCCAACACCGACGCCGACGGCAACACCCACCGCAACGCCGACACCGACGGCAACACCGACTGCGACGCCGACGCCCACCCCAATGCTGGAGCCGGCGATCGGGTCCGCACCGCCGCTCGATGCCGGCGCGGTCGCGAGCGGTCACGTCAGCGGGCTCGAAGCGGCGGGGACGTTCACCGTCAACAGCACCACGGCGATCCGTGGGGCAGAGGGTGAGAGCGCCACTGACGGGGCACGGGTCGACCTCGGGGCGAACACAGCCTACCAGGTCTCCCGGCCGACCGCGGAGGCGACTCGGTACACCTACGCTGAGGGCGCAACGGCGTATCAAAAAGAGGTGAAGGAGGCGTTCGAGGAGCCGACGTACGAGACCGCCGAGCTCGGCCGGCCCCTCGCCGAGAGCCTCCTCGCCGACCGTATCGTCGCCGAGACGATCCAGGCGGTCGAGTTCGAGCGCGACGGCACGATCATCCGCGACGGCCGGCAGCTCGCGGTGTACGTCGCCAACGAGACCGACAGCGTCGACACCGAGGTCCTGTTCCGCGACGAGGAGATCACCGGGTTCAGCGCGACGCTCGTGCTCGATCCCGAGACCGGGGTCGTCCACCAGCTCCGAACCGAGCGCACGACCGACGCGTTCAGCTCCGGCGAGCCGGCGACCGTCGTGGAGAAGCTGCGATTCTCGGGCGTCGGCTCGACGGACGTCGAACAGCCAGGCTGGGTCGAGCGGCTCAAAAGCGGCGAGGACTGACCGCCCCGACCACGTCGCACGTGCTTTCGACCGTTTCAGTGACGAACGCCGATCGACCGTCGACCGGCATCACGAACTCGCGGGCCCCCGATCGTCTTCGGGGTGCGACCGAAGAATGAAGTGGAGTGCCAACGAAGACCATGCCATCCCACCCGATCCCCATGGCACCACTCACCTACATCGCCAGCGCCGTGTTGACCGGCCTCGTCGTCGTCGGCCTCGTCGCCGCGCTCGCGCGCAGCCGGGAGTGGCGGAGCGCCGCCCCGACCCCCGGGGCGGTCAGAACGGGCGATACGAGCGCGGTCACGACGCTCACCGAGACGGTGCGGAGCCCGCTCGGTTGGACCGTCGCCTTCCTCGGACTAGTCCTCGTGATCGGCGGCGGGGTGCTCGCGTTCCTGACCGGCGCGATTCCGGCGGGGGTGGGCCAGGCCCTCGGGGTAATGCTCGTGCTCGTGGCGGCGACGGTGATGTGTGGCTACCTCTTCTGGGGCGTCTATCACTCCGTGCGATACCGCGGGATCGAGAGCGCCCAGGCGACGGGCGTCGGACTCTGGGTGCTCGGGATGGTTCTGCTGGTCGTGGTCGTCGCGCAACTCGTCATGGCCTGACCGACATGCGGGACGAACCACCGAGCAGGGTTGACGAACACGGATGAGTCGGTCACCATCCATCGCTCGGTGGGCCCTCGGAATCGTCTGTGCGACGGTATTCGCCGGTGAGGCGGCGGCACACGCAGGCGGACTGAGCGGGACGTTCAAACCCGTTGCCGTCCCGTCGTGGCTGGTGGTGGCCACCGGTGGCGGCGTCATCGGGGCCTCCTTCCTGCTCACGAGCCTCGTAACGGACCACGCGTTCATTCGTGGCGTCACCGAGTGGCGTGCCGCCCTCCCGACCCGGACGACGGCGCGAACCGTTGCCGTCCGCGGCGTCCGGTGGCTGAGCGTCGGCGTCCTCGCCGCGATCGTGATGATCGGCTCGACCGGCCCGTCGGTGGCGGCGGCGAACCTCGCCATCGTGGGGGTCTGGGCCGGCTGGTGGGCGGGCTACACGATGACCACCTACCTCGTCGGGAACACGTGGCCCGCGGTGAACCCGTGGCGCCCGCTTGCGGGGCTCGGCGCGTTGCTCCGCGATCGCGTGCTCGACCGACCGACCCGGCGCTACCCGGAGCGCCTCGGCGCGTGGCCGAGCGTCGTCGGACTGGTAGGACTCGTCTGGCTCGAAGTCATCAGCCCGATCGCCCAGCAGCCACGAACCTTGGTCGGGGTGATCGCCGGCTATTCGGTCGTGACGGTCGCGGGCGCAGTGGTCTACGGCCGCGAGACGTGGTTCGGCGTCGTCGACCCGATCGCCCGGGTTTTCCGGTGGTACGGCCGGGTCGCACCGCTCCAGCGAACGGGGAGGGGAATCGAGTTCGTGCTGCCTGGCGGCGCGCTCGCGGACGGGCGGAGCGGCGCGGACGAGACCGCGTTCGTGGTCGCGCTGCTCTGGGTCACCACCTACGACGGGCTCGTCGCGACGCCGGCGTGGGCGACGGCGATCCGTACGGTCGTCGGGTGGGGGCTCCCGCCGTCCGCGGTCTATCTCGGGACCGCGATCGCCGGCTTCGGCTGTTTCCTCTACATCTACCGGGTCGCCGCACGCTGGTCGCGTCGGACGGCGGACACCTACGTCACCGCCCGCTACCTCCGGGACTGGTTCGCGCCCGCCCTGGTCCCCATCGCCGCCGGCTATCACCTCGCGCACTTCCTGGGGTACTTCCTCAGTCTCTCGCCCGCGCTCGTCGCGGTCATCGCTCAGCCGATCGCACCGCCGGCGGCCATCCGAACGCTCGTCCTGCCCGCGTGGTTCGGCACGCTCCAGCTCGCCTTCGTGCTCGCGGGGCACATGCTCGCGGTCTGGGTGGCCCACGCGCGCTCCTTTGCGATCTTCCCCGGCCGGCTCGCCCCGATCCGGAGCCAGTACCCGTTCGTCCTCGTGATGGTGTTTTACACCGTCTTCAGCATGTGGATCGTCGGCCAGCCGTACACGCAACCCCCCTACCTATGACCGACCCATCGATCGCCGACAGTTCAGCAACGCCCGACGGCGCATCAGTCCCCGACACCGCGATCCCGGACGCCGAGACGCCCGCAGCGCAGTGTCCGTACTGCTCGCGTCCGTTCCGGACCGAGCAGGCGTGTACGCTCCACCTCGGCGACGCACATGGCGAAACGTGGACTGACGACGAGCGCGCGGCCTACGAGGCCGCCGTCGACGACGAGTCCGACGACCTGTTCGTTTTCCACCTCAAGGTCGTCGGCGCGCTCAGCCTGCTGTACGCCGTGTACGTGCTCGCGTACATGATCGTCCTCGGACTCCAGGGCTAATACTGTTGGACAGAACTGTCTCGAAAACGGTGCTGGAACATCCAGTTGCTGTCCGGCGTCTTCGGCCGATCGATATTCATGTATTTCGGTCCGACAGTATAACCCATCAATAGAGGACCAGGCAAAGAGAGTGTGGCCGGTGTTCAACCGTCGAGCGCGCCGACGAGGCCGGTCAGCCCGCCGACGGCGACGAGCGCGATCAGGCCACCGAGGACGATCATCGTCTCGCCGGCGTCCGTTGCCTCCGCAGCCAGGAGGATCGCGAGGCCCACCACGACCCCGAGAACGGTCAGCCCGAAGACGAGCGGTTCGCGTTGCATGGCCGGTGAACGGGTCATGGTATCATAAACCACCCGGTCGGTGGTTCGGATCGCCGGTTCGTCACGCCGCTCTTCGTTCGTCGTCCGGCGATCCGGTGGTGAGAATCGCGACGACCAACACGAAAAGCACGAGCGCCGCCACCGCGCCCGCGCCGACGACGAGTAGGTTCGTGAGTCCGCCGCCCACCATCCTGAGCACACCCATCGACACGCCGACGCCGACCGGCATCGAGAACAACACTGCGTAGCCGAGATCCGTTCGTTCCATCACAGCCTCGCCACGCAGTCGTGGCAGTAGGTGAACGACGGGTCGTTTGCGGCGTCACAGCGCCGACAGACGACCGCCGACGGCGCGGACGGGTCGGGTGCTGTGGACTCGGGCGGTCTCGATGGTGGTGATCGCTCCGCCGTCGAAGCGCGGGACGACTCGTGATCCGCCGACCGGGCGACGTTCGGATCGGGTGGGTACACGCCGTCGCCCCACCCTACCGGAGGGAGGGACTCCTCGTCGGCCTCGACGCGGCGCGAGAGGTAGAGGATGAGCGGGAGCTGCAACAGCGGGAGCACCACGAGCATCGCGACGCCCCAGACGATCGGGTTCATTTCAGGTGATCGAGTACGAGGAGGCGATCGTCAGCACGAGCGCCGCGATGAGCGCCGAGAGCACGACGAACGTGATCGAGCGTGGCTCGTACCGGAGATGCTGGTAGTAGCCAGCGACGAACAGCGCCTTGATCAGCGAGAGCACGATGATCCCCCCGAACGCGATCCAGTAGGCGCTTTCGAGCAGCCCGACGAACTCGAACGCGACTTGGGCGGTCGCGAAGGCGAACAACACCACGTAGATCCCGGCGTAGAGTTTGGTTGATGGCATGCGTGATTACCTCACAGGATGTAAAACAGCGGGAACAAAAATAGCCACACGATGTCGACGAAATGCCAGTACAGCCCGAAGTACTCGATCGGGCGCTCGTCATCGAGGTACGCGCCCCGCCACGCCCGCGCGAGCAGGTACACCGCGATCACCAGCCCCGAGACGACGTGAGCGGCGTGAAGCCCCGTCGTCAGGAAAAAGGTCGACGTGCGGACGTTCGAGGAGATGGCGATCCCCTCGTGGAACAGGTGATTCCACTCCAGGCCCTTGTTCACGAGGAAACCGATTCCGAGCAGGATCGTGGTGGTCAGGCTCGCGATCACGCCCCACCGACTCTTCTTTTCGGCGGCGACCAGCGCGAGGATCACGGTGAAGCTGCTCGTGAGCAACAGATACGTGTTCATCAGGCCGGGAATCGGATCGCCGGGGACGAGCTCCCAGCCGGTCCAGCCCGCGGAGATCCGGACGAACACGTACGTTCCGATGAACGCGCCGAACAGCACGACGTCGGAGGCGAGGAAGATCCAGACGCCGAGCTTGGTGTTCTCAACCGCCTCGAACGGCCAGCTCTCGCCGAACGGCCCAGTGGGGGCGTGGAAATGTTCGAGCCCAAACCCCACGAACGACCCCATGGTGATCGTGCCGCCGACGAGCGCGAGCGCGAGATAGACATCGCCGGCGAGCCCCGGCACGAAGCTGCCCTCCTGGAGGCCCGAGAGCCCGAGGAAGACGAAAAAGGCCCCGACGCTCAGTACGAACGGCCAGATGCTCGCGTGGCTCTCGGGTTCGCCCGCATGTGCCGCCTGGGTCCCCGTCTCGTGAGCCTGGCCGTCGCGTGCGACGACCGCGCCGCCGTCAGTGACCTCGCCGCCGTCGGTGGCCCCCGATCCCCCGAGGAAGTCGAGCGAGCCGCTCCGATAGCTCGGGACGCCGGGGAAGTTCTCCAGCGGCGGTGGCGAGGGGATCGCCCACTCGGCGGTGGTCGAGTACGCCCAGGGGTTGCCCGTTGCGGCCTCGCCGTCCACGAGGCTCCTCGTGAGATTGTAGAACATCACGAGGAAGGAGGCCCCCAGTATAAAGCCGCCGACCGTGGCGAGCTGGTGCCAGACCGTGAGCGCTTCGGGGTACTCGAACACCCGGCGCGGGGTCTCCCACGCCACGAACATCGGGAAGTAAAGCAGGTTGAACCCGATGAAATAGAGGACGAAGTGGACCTTGCCGAGGAACTCGTCGTACATCTTCCCCGTCATCTTCGGGAACCAGTAGTAGAGCCCGCCGATCAGCGCGGTGACGCCGCCGACCATCACGTAGTGGAAGTGTGCGACCACCCAGTAGGTCCCCCGGAACTGGTAATCGAGCACGACTGCTCCAAGGAAGACGCCCGTGATCCCACCGACGATGAACAGGATCAGCGCGCCGAACGTGAACAGGAAGGGGGTGGCGAAACGCACCTTCCCCTTGATCGTGGTGTAGATCAGCGAGAACACCATCAGGTCGAAGGGGAGGGAGATGCCGATGGTGGTCGCCATGAACAGGGTCTTGATCTGGAGGTTGATCGAGGTGAGGAACATGTGATGCATCCAGACGACGAAGCTCTGGAGCGCCACCAGCACCATCGCGGCGATGAACCACTTCCGACCCACGATCCGCCGGCCCGTGAAGGTCTGGAACGTTTCGGCCATCACGCCGAGCGCGGGGAAGAAGACGATGTAGACCTCGGGATGACCGAAGAACCAGAACAGGTGTGTCCAGAGGATCGACCCGCCCGGACTGGTGACGGCGAAGTACGTCGTCCCGAGGAGGCGGTCCGACGAGAGGATCATCAGCGCCGCGAGCAGCGCCGCGAAGGCGAACAGCATCATCCACACGGTGAGCAGAATCGTCCACGTGAAGATCGGGAGCCGGCGCATGGTCAGCCCCTCCGCGCGCATCCGGTGCATCGTGGTCAGGAAGTTCACCGAGGAGACGGTGACGCTCGCCACGAACAGGACAAGGGCGAGGATCGCCGTACTGGCCCCGATGCTCGGCGTGTATGTCGGGATATTGAGCGGCGCGTACATCGTCCAGCCGCCCGAGAACGTCCCGCCCTGGAAGAAGGATACCCCCAGTAGGAGGCCTGAGAAGAGGTACAGCCAGTAGCTCAGTGCGTTCAGCCGCGGGAAGGCGAGGTCCTTCGCGCCGATCTGGAGGGGAACGACGTAGTTGGCGAAACCGAAGGCAAACGGCGAGAGGAACCAGAACACCATGATGAGGCCGTGCGTCGAGACGGTCTGGTTGTACCCGATCGCACTGAGAACGCTCGCGCCCGGCGCGAAGAGTTCGACCCGCATGAGCAGTGCGAGCACGCCCCCGAACACGAGGAAGAACAGCGCAGTCACGGTGTAGAGAATGCCGACGTCCTTGTGATTCGTGGTGACGAACCACCGCTTGACCGACCCGTACGGCGGGAGACCGTGGGATTCGGTCGTCGCATGGCCCCCTTCGTCGGTCGCCGCTGGGAGTTCGTCGGTCGCCCCTGCGTACCCGCCGTCCGGCGCTGGTTCCGATGAGTCGGTCATGCTGGTGTGGTCCCGTTGTTCGCCGTCGTCGCGTTACCCGCCGTGGCTGCGGTGGTTCCCGTCGCGTTGCCCGAGGCGGCGTCGTCGGAGGTGGTGTTCGCGTACCACTGCTCGTACGCCTCGGGTTCCATCACGCTCACGTTCGCGTTCATCGCGGAGTGGCCCGCGCCGCACAGCTCGAAACACTGCGCCTGGTACGTCCCGGTCTCGTTCGGCTGGAACCACGTGTCGGTTGTCTGGCCAGGGAGGGCGTCGGTTTTCATCTTGAACGCGGGGATCCCGAAGTTGTGGAACACGTCCCGGGAGGTAACGGTGAGCCGTACCGTCCGATCCTCCGGCACCCGGAGCGTATCCGAGGTGTTACCGTTCGGATAGATGAACTCCCAGCCGAACTGGTAGCCCTCGACCTGTATGTTGAGAGTGTCGTCGTTCTCGACCGCCCGAGTTTCGACGTCCACGAGCGCGAAGTACGTCCACGTGATGAGCGTGATCACGATGAGGGCGCTCAACAGCAGCGACAGCGCGAGCTTCCGTCCGCCACCGCCGCCCTCGGGGAGTTCGCCGAGTTCGGGTCGGTCGATCCCGTCCTCGCCGTCCCGGTCCCCCCGATCCCGGAACTTGTAGCCATTGTAGAGCATGTACCCGATGACGACGACCCCCACGATCGTTCCGAGAACGAGAAACACGACGAAGATCGCCCGGAATATCTCGTCGCGGCCGCCGTCCGGAACGAGACCGCTCTGGAGCGGGGCGACGAACGCGGGGAACAGGGCCATCGGATGCATGGAAACTCCGTTATCGACATGATCGTCGGGGGTACTTATTCATTGGGGGTCGGTATCATGGGCCACTCGACTCGCAACGAAGCACGCCGGTCGGTGGTGGTTCGGGGCGGCTCCGAGGGTCGGCGGATCGGCCGTGCCGACGGGTCGGGCGACCACGAACCGACGGGCCGAAACGCGTCCATCCGGTAGTGAGGGCAATGAACCTTCGATTTCTCGGCGGCGCTCGCGAGGTCGGCCGGAGCGCCGTTCTCGTCAACGATTCCCTCCTACTGGATTACGGCATGCGATCGGGCACGCCGCCGGGATTCCCCGTCGGATCGGTCGACCCCGAAGCGGTGGTGGTCTCGCACGGCCACCTCGATCACGCCGGGGCCGTACCGGGGCTGCTCTCGGGCGACGCGAGGCCCCCGATCCACTGGACGCCGCCGACCGGGGAACTCGCCCGGACCCTCGCACGGGACACGCTCAAACTTCATGGGGGATCATACCGGTGTCCGTTCACCGAGACCGACGTCAAGCGCGTCACCGAGGTCGCCACGACGCACGGCTACCGCGAG
>PXSV01000121.1 GCA_003022685.1 Halobacteriales archaeon SW_9_67_24
CTGTTTCCGCATGGCCGACTACGGGAAGGTGGACGCTGAGTTCTTCGACGAACACATCTACCCACGTCTCGGTGCCGATCGAGCGGACATCGCGCTCGGACCGCAACACGGAGTGGATTTCGGGGTCATCGAGATCGGCGGTCGTGGGGTCGTGATCGCGACCGATCCGATTTCGGTGCTTCCCGAGTTGGGGTTCGAGCGGGCCGGTCGGTTCGCGCTCGACGTGGTGCTCGCCGACGTGGCCGTCAGCGGCCTCCCGCCGTCCCATCTCTCGATCAACTTCGCGCTCCCGCCGGGGATGACCGACGAGGAGTTCGCTACCCTCTGGGATGCCATCGATCGTGAGGCCACCGACCTCGGGACGAGCGTCGTGGCGGGCCACACGGCTCGCTACGAGGGGTGTGCGTTCCCGTGGGTTGGCGGTGCGACCGCACTCGCCGTTGGCGACCCGGATGAGATCGTACGGCCTGACGGCGCGCGACCGGGCGACCGACTCGTGCTCACGACCGGGCCAGGCGTCGAGGCCGTCAGCCTCCTGACGACGCTTTACGGCGACCGGATGGACCTCCCCGAGGAAACGCTCGACATCGCAAAAGAACGGTTCGACGACACCGACACCGTTCGGGACGCGCTCGCCGCCGCGGCCGCCGGGCCAGTCACCGCGATGCACGACGTCACCGAGGGCGGACTCGAAAACGCGCTCTGTGAACTCGCCGACAGCGCGGGCGTCCGCCTCGACATCGACCGCGAGGCGGTGCCGCTCCGTCCCGGTGTCGAGCCGGTCTGTGAATACCTCGACATCGACCCGTGGACGGCGAGTAGTTCCGGCACGCTCCTGATCGCCGTCGGTCCCGATGGCATCGAGAACGTCCTCACGGCGCTCGACGACCGAGGAACGATCGCGGCGGTCGTCGGCACTGTTTCAGCGGGGTCCGGTGCGCACGTCGACGGCGAGCGGATCGACCCACCGAGCGTGGACTCCTCGTGGGGCGTGTACGCCGACTACGCTGGCGAGGACGAGTCGTGAGCCGATCTCCAGCGGAACGTCGAGTCGGTGTCGGCGCGTCTCACAGGGTCGGTTGTAAGTCTTTCCTGTATTTCGCCGACACCGGGTCGGCGAATACCGGTAAACGGTTACAGCCGACCCTATCAGACGACGCCGGTCACCCGCGCAACTTCGCGCGCGGCGGCCTCGTTCATCCCGTTGCCGAGGATGGTGTAGCGATCCCGGATCCCGTGAGCGGTCGTGAGCGCCTCGATCACGTCGGCCCCGTCGATCCCGAGTTCCTCGGCGGTGGTGGGTGCGCCGATCCTCGCGAGCGCGTCGCGGACGTTGCGCCACTGGCCCTCGTCGCCAGTGTGGAGGTACTCGGTCAGGATCGATCCCACGCCGACCTGGTGGCCGTGGAGTGCTTTTCCGGGGGCGATCCGATCGAGCTGGTGGCTGAAGAGGTGTTCCGCGCCGCTGGCCGGCCGGGAGGAATCCGCGATGCTCATGGCGACGCCCGAGGAGACCAGCGCTTTCACGACGACCCACGCCGACTCCTCCAGGCCCTGCTTGATCGAACCGGCGTTGTCGACGAGCATCTCGGCGGTCATCCGGCTCAGTGCGCCCGCGTACTCGGAGTATTCGACGCCCTGGAGTCGGTTGGCGAGTCGCCAGTCCCGGACCGCGGTGTAGTTCGAGATGATGTCGGCACACCCCGCCGTCGTCAGTTCCCACGGCGCGTCGGCGATGACCCCGGTGTCCGCGACGACGGCGAGCGGCGGTTCGGCGGCGACCGAGTGGCGGGTATCGCCCTCCGGGACCGAGCCACGGCCGGAGACGATCCCGTCGTGGCTCGCGGCGGTCGGCACCGAGACGAACCCCATACCCCATGAATCGCTCGCCATTTTCCCTGATCACGACCGTCGCCGGCTCCGTTCCCGCCGCGGCGAACCCCTCGACGACGCGCTCGCCGGCGACTTCTTGCGCCGTGGGACTGGTGACGACCAGGGGCCGCCCGGCGAGGTGGAGCTCGGCCACGGCCTCAGTGGTTTCGGCGAGGACGTCGTGGCCCACCACGACGTTTCGCGGCAGGCGAATCCAGGTGGATTTGTCCAACATGGCTCTCACTCGCCGCCGCGCGTCAAACCGTTTGCCCTCCGGATCGTTGCTCGATGGAACAGAATCGACGGGAACAGCGGCGACGAACGTTGCAGTGGCGAGCACAAACCGTATCCCATGCCGTCGAGTATCGGTGTCGATGAACGTCGCGCTCGTCGTCCTCGACACGCTGCGGTACGACGCGTTCGAGGAGCATTTCGACTGGTTGTCGGGGGTTCGCTTCACGAACGCGTGGGCACCGAGTCACTGGACCGTCCCGGTCCACGCGTCGCTGTTCGCTGGGAAGTATCCGAGCGAACTCGGGGTGCACGTCGACAACCAGGCGCTCGACTGTCCCGAACCCGTGATCGCCGAACTCCTGAACGACGCTGGCTACACCACCCNCCAGCAACATCATCCTCGCCAGACCGTTCGACTTCGATCGCGGGTTCGCCGAGTACACCGGCACGTGGACGTTTCGGGCGCTCTCGGGCGACGTGTTCGACTGGGAGAGTTTCGCCGAGGAGGACGACGATGGTCCCGACACCTACCTTGGGGCAGCACGGGAGTGTATCGTCGGCGAGTACGACACGTGGCCGTCACTACAACGCGGCGCGCGGGTCGCGCTGCGCGACCTCGGTGGCGGTCGGTTCGGAAGCACTCGTTCCGGTGGCGACCCGCTCGACGAACAAGGGTCCCAGCAGGCGCTCGATTACGTCCGCGGAACCGATTTCGGCGGCCGCGAGTTCCTGTTCGTGAACCTGATGGACGCACACATGCCGCACACGCCGCCCGAGGCGTACCGGACCACCGACACCGACGAGCCGATCAGCGATGTGACCGAATACAACGGCCTTGTGGCGACCGCCGGCGACGGCCCCGACGCCGACGTCGAGGTGCTCATGCAGGCCTACGACGACAGCGTTCGCTACCTTGCCGACGTCTACCGCGAGATCCACGCCGAACTCCGCGAGGAGTTCGACGTCGTGATCACGCTCTCGGATCACGGCGAACTGTTCGGCGAACACGGCGTCTGGCAACATTCGTACGGTGTCTACCCCGAACTCACTCACGTCCCCTGTGTGATCTCCGGCGATCGCATCGAGAACGCGGCGCGCGCGGAGACGGTGAGCCTCCTCGACGTCCATCGGACGGTGCTCGACCTCGCTGGCGTCGACGGCGACTCGGCAGGGAACATGCTGCTCGACGTACCGGACGACGCTTCGAAGAAGGTCACGATCGCACCGAGCGATCGGACGTGCGCCGCGGAGTATCTGGGCCCGAACCCACGAAACCGGGAGAAGATCGAACGCCTCGGCTACGATCCAGCCCGATTCGACGAGGAGCTGTTCGGTGTCGCAGCGGACGGGGCCTACGGCTACGAGACAACCGACGGTCTTCGGGTTCTCGGCGAAACCGACCTAGCGCTCGACGAGCTGCTCGAGGCGCACCGCGACCGGATCGACCGACGCGACACCCGCGATCGAACGGCGGTTTCGGACGCGACGCGGCGGCACCTCGAAGATCTCGGTTACGCGTAATCGAGTGCAATGCCTCTTCCGATCACATTCCGACGATAGTACCATGCAACTCCGTTCTTCGCGTTCTGGTCCTCGCCTTGCTCAGTTGCCGGCGACCGACTGAGTCGGCGACAGGTCGATCTCGGCTTGGTGCTCAGTGATGGTTTCGAGCGCAGCCCGCTGGTCGTCGGGCATGACTTCGAGGACCACTGTGCCGTCGAAATGTCGGCCGACGAGGCGACAGACCGCGCCGATGTCGATCTCACCTGCGCCAAACGCCAGTCCGTCCTGAACCGGCGTCGAGTCACAGAGATGCACCGGGCCGATCCGATCGCCGTACTCAGTGAGGAGGTATTCGATCGCGGTCAGATAGTCCGTCTCCGCCATGAACAGGTGGGCAACGTCGAGCGCGAGGCTGTGACCCGGCTCCAGTATCATGTGTCGGAGGTGACGAACGCTCACTCCGGTCTTGTTCTCGTAGCCGTACGTCGCGGTCAGATCGAGCGTCTCCAGTTCCGGCGTGTCGACGTGGTTGAGGTGTCCCGAGTGGAGAACGAGGAACGCGTCGAGTGCCACCGCGAGACGGTCAGTCCGGTGGAGATACTCCGCCTCGGCCAGCGGGACGTGCGGCGTGTGAACCGAGACGGCCTCGACGGCCGACGCCTCGACGGCTGCGGCACACTCTACGACCGATTCGAGGTGGTCCTTTTCGAGATACAGTTCTACCACCTCGAACCCCCGGTCGGCCACGGCGGCGAGCGCGTCCGGTTCCGGGGGACATTTGCCAGCGATAAGCATCGTATACATGCTCGGGGCCCGCCTCCCTATCGGTGAGACCTGCAGGTGCAAGGATCGTTTAATCACGACGGGAGACCGGTATCCATGCGCCGATCACCCGGCGTCCGTCGGACGGACGAGAAGTTCGTCGACGTTGACGCGCGGTGGCTGCGTGACCGCGTACCGGATCGCCGCCGCGATGTCGGCGCTTTCGAGCGTCCGCATCGACTCGATCGCTGCTTCGACGTTCTCGTTTGCCGCCGCATCGGGGATATGCTCCGGCAGTTCAGTGTCGGTCGCGCCCGGTTCGATAGTCGTCACGCGAACCCCGTCGCCGGCGACTTCCCCGCGAAGTGATTCCGAAAACGTGCTCACGCCGGCCTTCGTCGCGGCGTACGCGCCGAACCCGGCACCCGGACCCCGCCGCGCGTCCGAAGAGATGTTGACGACGTGGCCGGGTTCGTCCTTCTTGAGTGTGGGGAGCGCGGCGTGGGTGGTGTTCATGAGGCCCGTCAGATTGATCGATACCATCCGTCGCCAGTCGTCGGTGTCGGCGCGCCCGACCGGCGCGAGCAGCATGACGCCGGCGTTGTTGACGAGAACGTCGAGCCCGCCGAACGCGTCGGTCGTCGCATCGATCATCGCCTCGATGTCCGTCTCCTCGGTGACGTCTGCGGTGATCGAGAGCGCCTCGCCACCCGCGTCTTTGATCCGTTCGGCGGTCTCGTCGAGCCGATCGCTGCGGCGCGCAGCGAGACTCACGTTTGCCCCTTCGGCCGCGAGCGCCTCCGCGGTCGCCGCGCCGATCCCCGACGACGCGCCGGGGATGAGCGCCGTCTTCCCGTCGAGTTCGCCGGCCGTGGTATGGTTCATAGTGCGGCTACAACCGTCGACCGAAAGAAGCTGTCTGTTGGCGCATAGCGGCGGGAAGACACGGCGGTGTTTCGTCCGTCAGAGCGTATCCAGAACCGAGAGCACGCGCTTCTCGTCCTCTCGATCGGGTCCGTTCTCCCGGCCGGTGCGTTCGCTCTCGCGGTGATTGTTGACTGTGCGTTCGAGCGCGGTCTCGATCGGCGTCGCCTCCCAGCCCAGGTCCGCGAGCTTCGCGGTCGAGAGCACGTGTGGGTACGACCGGTAGAGCGGGAAGTCGTCGGGCGCGAGGTCGGCCGCAGCGAGTTCGCGCTCGTTCGCCGTCACGATCTCGACCTCGGTGTCGAGGGCGTCGGCGATCAGCTCGACCCACTCGGCGAGGACGGGCAGCCGGCGGTCGCCGGTGTTGTACGTCTCGCCGGGCTCGCCTTCCTCGGCCACCGTTCGGAGGGCGCTCGCCACGTCCGGTGCGAAGACGAGATGCCAGAGACAGTCGCCGTCGCCAGGGACGATCACCCGGTCGTGATCGAGTACTCGATCGATCCAGTAATCGAACCGCTCGGTGTAGTCGTGTGGGCCGTAGACCACGGGCGGGCGGACGCTCATCGCGTTCACGCCCTCGGCGGCGGCCTCGGCGACGATCCGGTCGATCTCGGCCTTCCGGGGGCCGTAGCTCGCCATCGAGTCGTCAGTCGCCTGCTCGTCGGTGCACCCATGCAGCGCCGTTTCGTCCTCCCGTTTCGGGATTTCCTCGTCGCCGTAGGCCGACCCGCTCGAAATCACGACGTAGGCCTCGCAGTCGGCGAACACGTCGGTCGCGTGGCGCACCTCTCCGGGGTGATAGGCCACGCAGTCGATCACGATGTCGGGGTCGACCTCCCGGGCGGCGCGCTCGAGGTCTTCGGGATTCGTCCGGTCGCCCGCGACGTGCGCGACGGCCTCGTGGTCGGCGAACGGGTTCTCGTGGTTCCCACGGTTGAACACCGTGACCTCGTAGTCGTTGTCGAGCAGCTCCCGAACCGTGTGACGGCCGATGAACCGCGTTCCGCCGACGATCATGGCGTGAGGCATCGACGACTCCTGCGGGCGGCCGCGAGATAACCCTTGTCGGTCGCGACGAGCGATCCTCTCCAGCGGGGACGGTTCGTCGTGAACCCATCCACGAACCGACGGCCGTCCCCGGATCGGGACTTACCGTGTGGGTTTTTCACTATGTGAACTATTGCTTTGGCATTGGCGAACTTTATCTCACAGAGTTTAAACCGTCCCGGGGCCAAGGGAGTGCATGGAGAAACGTTCCATGCAGACGACGGACCAGAACGGATTCGAACCGTACCTCCCAGGAATGGCCCAGCTGTCGGCCGAGCCGACCCGCGTCGAGCGGTTCCTGACGCGGCTGTTCCGCCGGCGCGGCGGTCTCCGGCGCGTCGTTCGACCGAAGAACCGATAGAGCGAACACGGACAACGGCGGTGACGGCCAGTTCGAGCGAGCCAGCCGATCACCGACACTCTACACTTTGCGATCGAAGTTAACCCGTCCGGTCGGTTCGATCCCAAACCCCCGATTCTTCGACGTCAGGGGTCTGACCGTCTCGATCGATGTCGGGCCTCGCTTGGCGACGCTCACATCGCCCCGGAGAGCGGAGGCACCGAAACCACGTCCGAGTCGCGGCTCGCGCCTGACTCGAACCGACGAGAGCCGTCGGGTCGGGTGGTTGCGGGCGTGAGATATAGATACCTGGCCGACCGATCGCCCACGAGATGGCCTGGTTCCGGGACAACGCGCTCGCGGTCTGGCTGGGATTGCTGCTCGTCTCCGCTACGCTCCTCGCCGTCGTGTTCGGGTACGTCGCCCTCGTTGTCGCCACCGCGATCGGCAGCGGGGCAGTCGTCGGCGTCCTCTCCGGGCTCGCGTTCCCGTACCTCCCGATCGTCGCGCTGTTGCTCGTCGTCGCCATCGTCTCGGGGCTCGGCTTCGGTTGGGAGCTACTGCGCCGGCTGTCGATCCCGCGGAGCGAACGGCTCCGATCGGCGGCCGAGCGCATCGAACGCGAGCACCCGGCGGTCGACGGGTTCGGCCTCTCCGACCTCGTGGCTCCGCCGGAGCCGTCGGCCGAGGACGCCCTCGACGACCTGAAACGCCGGTACGTCGCGGGCGAGATCGACGAGGCGGCGTTCGAACGGAAGCTCGATCGCCTGGTAGCGAACGAATCGGTCGACGACGTGCGTGCCGCCCGCGAGCGCGAGGCGGTTCTCGATGGGCGGGCCGACGATCGATCGTCGTGAGCGGGATCGGTTCCGAGACGCCTGATTACTGGTCCGTCGTTCCCTGAGAGAACCACTCAGGCAGGACGCAATCGACCGCGAATCACGGTACAACTGAAAACCGTAGGCCACACGCCTCCCCAGCCGATTCGCTCACTCCGTTCGCTCATCCACCGTCAGAACAGAGCTCTGACGAGCCTGCGCTCACTTTCGCTCGCGCAGACCCCGCACGAGTCGC
>PXSV01000122.1:0-1636 GCA_003022685.1 Halobacteriales archaeon SW_9_67_24
ACCTGAGAGATATATCCGTCATCGGCAGTTAGGTTGAAGACTCGCTCGAAAAACAACGCCGATAAGTCTCGTTCGGACGACTGCGTTCGTCCGCCGATCTTCGCACTTTGCATCGAGTACGTTTGGCTATCCCTGAAGTAGTCGGCCTGAGCCTGAACGTCGTGCTGATGTTCTTCCCACGCCTCTGCAACCGACTCCTGCTGGAGCAGTTCTTCTTCCCGTGCGTCCTTCGTGCCGCCTCTGAGACCGGTGAACGCTGGATCGTATCGGCTGAAGAAATCGTCACGACTTGGTTTGATTCGATTCCACGGCGGGTTCCCCACGATCACGTCGAACCCGCCCTCCGCATAGACCTCCGCGAACTCCAGGACCCAGTGGAAGGGCGTGTACGCTTCGAGATCGTCCTCGGTGACGCCATCGACCACGGCCCGGAAGTCCTCGAAAATCTCGTCGTCCAATTCCTCCCGGTACTCCGTGAGCAGTTCCTCGGCGCGTTCGCGGTGGCCTTCGGCGCGCTCGGGAAAGGCGCTGTACTCCTCGTAGGCGTCGATCTGCTCGATCAGGTCCTCGTAGCGCGAGCGCACGCTGTCCTCGGACCAGCGCTCGAAGGTTGCGAGTCCGTCCTCAGTCTCCTCGGGGAATCCCACGTAGCCGATCAGGCTGTTGCCCTGGCGGACGTTGAACGTGATGTTCGGTAGCGCGAGTTCCTCGACATCGAGGGTCTCGACGTCGTCCTCGCGGAGTTCCGCGATGATCGAGAGCCAGAGGCGGAGTTTGCCGATCTCGACGGCCGGCTCCATGATGTCGACACCATAGATATTGTGCTGGACGGTGGCCTTCTTGAGTCCGTGTCGGCCCGGGTGTGACTCCATCCGGGCGTAGAGCGCCTGGCGAACGCCGACGATCTCCTCGACGACGGGGATCAGGAAGTGCCCGCTGCCTATCCCCGGATCGACCACGTAGAACGAATCGAGTTCCGCAAGGAGGGTGGTGATGAGATCGCCCGACCCCGGCAGGCCGTCGATGAGTTCGTACAGCGCGTCATACTGGTCGAGTTCCACGTCGGGCCAGCCCCGCTCGTCGGCCAGGACCCGCTTGAACCGTTCGAGGAGCGCGGGGCGAACGGTCTCCTCGGCCGAGAAGCGGGTTATCTCGCTCGGGGTGTAGTAGGCCCCGAGGTCGGCGTTCCGGTCGCCAGGGTCAGTGGTGAGGTAGTTGATCGTCTTCTCGAAGACGTTGCCGAGGACACTGGGATCGATGTCCGTCGGGCCGCCGTCTGCGGAGAACTCGTAGCGTTCGAGCAGGTCGATGATCGACTCCAGCACGCTGTCGCGCACGTCGAAGTCCCGCTCGTCGACCACCGCCGTGCCGTCGAGTTCGGGCCGAAAGATCCCGCCGTTCAGATAGGGAACGTCGGCGTACACGTCGAGATCCGCGATTCGCTGGTCCCGGTTTTCGGGTTTCTCGTTGAAGACCTCGTAGAACAGCGGGTCGAGGAACGTCTCGTAGAACGAACGAGTGTAGGTGCCATCCCCGTAGGTATCGGCGAGCGTATCGAGCAGGTCGGAGCGGACAATGCGCTTGTCTTCGAGGAACTTGATAAAGAGCAGCCGGTTCATCAGATCGACCGCGAACA
>PXSV01000122.1:1711-11757 GCA_003022685.1 Halobacteriales archaeon SW_9_67_24
ATCGCCTCCTGTTTTTTCTTGATAACCTCGCGTGCATCGTCGATGATCGAAACGAAGTTGCCGTACTCGAAGGGGCGAAGCAGCGTCGAAACGAGTTCCCGGTGCTCGTCGGAGAGTGCGGCTGTCGGTGCTCGTTGTTCGGTCGTCGCGTTCTCGAACAGTGCGAGGAACACCGGACGCAGATCGACCGACTCGATGATGCTGTGGGTGTACGAGTCGGGGTCGTACCGTACGAATATCCACCGCAGGCCGTCGGTAGCGAACCCGAAATCGGACTCGAACTCGCGCTGGCTAAGCCAGCTCTCGACCTGGTCGAGCCCGTGCCCGCGGTTTTCCAGCTGCTTGTTGATCGGTTCGGCCTCGATCAGGAGCCGCGAGGAGTCCACGCCCTCGATGTCCCTGAGCGGGATCGCGTAGTCGGCCTGCTCGCCGCGTTCGGCCGAAAAGTCGCCGGCTTCGGACCCATAATCGTCGTAGCCGAGCGCATCCAGCAGTGGTTCGATCACCCGGTTTTGTGTCAGCGGCTCCGGGTCCAACCGGTCCCGAGTGAAGTCCGACCGCATCGTGTACCGGCCCGGCTGGGCCCGGAACACTTCGTCGAGCGTGTCGTCGTCGATCTGGTCGCGGAGGCGGCCGATGCCGTCAGCGATCGTTTCGATAAGTCGCGCCTCGTCGGCGTCGGTCACCGCCGTCTCGAACTCGGCCACGTCGAACGCCGTCCGTGTACCCTCGGCGGACATCGGTGAGATGCCCTATCGTGCAGGCGACCGAGTAATCAATCTGGCCGTTCCGTTTGCGCCTACACGGATCATCGAGGAGTGCCTGGATCGTCTCTCCGATGAACGCACGCTGAACCGAGGGTCGTTTTCGGTCGGTGGGGACCGACCATCGAACGGCGCTGGTCGGGGTCGGAAACGACCTCGAAGCAAACCCTCATAGGGGAATAGGTTCAAGATATGGCCAAGAGCGAACAATGTACGAACACGATGTCATCGTGGTCGGCGCGGGCGGGGCCGGCCTTCGCGCGGCGATCGCAGCCGAGGAGGAGGGCGCGGACGTCGCGCTCGTCTCGAAACTCCACCCCGTGCGGAGCCACACCGGGGCCGCCGAAGGCGGGATCAACGCCGCGCTCCGCGACGGCGACTCATGGGAGGACCACGCCTACGACACGATGAAGGGATCCGACTATCTGGGTGATGCCCCGGCGATCGAGACCCTCTGTCAGCAGAGCCCGAGCGAGGTCATCCAGCTCGAACACTGGGGGATGGCCTTCTCTCGCGAGGACGACGGCCGGATGAGCCAGCGCCCCTTCGGTGGGCTATCCTTCCCCCGCACGACCTACGCCGGCGCGGAGACGGGCCATCACCTGCTCCACACGATGTACGAGCAGGTCGTCAAACGCGGCATCCAGGTCTACGACGAGTGGTACGTCACCCAGCTCGCCGTCACCGACCACGACGATCCCGAGGATCGGGTCTGTCACGGCGCGATCGCCTACGACGTCCAGACCGGCGAGGTCGAGGGTTTCAAGGCTCGCAACGGCGTGATCCTCGCGACCGGCGGCCCGGGCCAGGTCTACGATCACACCACCAACGCGGTGGCGAACACCGGCGACGGCCAGGCGATGGCCTATCGTGCGGGCGTCCCCCTCGAAGACATGGAGTTCGTCCAGTTCCATCCCACCACGCTCCCTTCGACAGGAGTCCTGATCACCGAAGGGGTCCGTGGCGAGGGCGGTATCCTCTACAACAAGGAAGGCGAGCGGTTCATGTTCGAGAACGGGTACGCGAACAACGTCGGCGAACTCGCCTCCCGTGACGTGGTCGCCCGCGCCGAGCTTACGGAGGTCAACGAGGGCCGCGGGTTCGACGATGACCACGTAATGTTGGACATGCGCCACCTCGGCGAGGAGCGCATCACCGATCGATTAGAGAACATCATCCACCTCTCGGAGGACTTCGAGGGCGTCAACCCCCTCGAAGAGCCGATGCCGGTCAAACCGGGCCAGCACTACGAGATGGGCGGGATCGAGGTCTCCGAGAACGGCGAAACCTGCATCACCGGCCTCTACGCAGCGGGCGAGTGCGCCTGCGTTTCGGTCCACGGCTCGAATCGATTGGGCGGGAACGCGCTGCCCGAACTCATCATCTTCGGGGCGCGTGCGGGTCGCCACGCCGCGGGCAAGGAGATGGAAACCGCCGAAATCGAGACCGGCCCCTCGGCGAGCATCGAGCGCGCCGAGTACGACAGTCCGGTGTCGCCGGGCGCGCTCGGCACTACCGACGACGACGTTGCAGCGGACGGCGGTCGAGCGTCGGATGACGGAGAGCCGACCGCAACCGACGGAGGTGCGGCACTCGCCGGGATCGACGAGACCGTCGAGCGCGCGCTTGAAGCCGAGCGCGACCGCATCGAACACCTGATGGACAAAGACGAGGGTCGCCAGCACGCCGCGATCCGTGCCGAACTTCAGGAGGCGATGACCGAGAACGTGAACGTCTTCCGGAACGAGGAGGGCCTGAAACAGGCGCTTCGGGACATCCGTGCGGCGCGGGAGGACTACGACGACGTCTACGTTTCCGACCCCTCGCGCACCTTCAACACCGATCTCCAACACACCATCGAGACCCGGAATCTCATCGACCTCGCCGAGGCGATCACCCTCTCGGCGCTCGCGCGCACCGAGTTCCGGGGCGCACACTGGCGCGAGGGCTATCAAGAACGCGACGACGAGGACTGGATCAAACACTCGATGCTTGCGTGGAACGACGGTGCGCCCGATCTCTACTACAAGCCGGTGATCCTCGAAGGCGAGGACAAGGAGTACGAGCCGAAGGTTCGCAGTTACTAAGACCCACTTTTTTACTTTATCGGGTGTCCTCGCGCGCCTCCGGCGCGCTGCGGGCACCGCTCCTCGCAAAAACCTGGACTAAAAACATCCGCTCACCCGGCCTTCGGCCTCGTTCGCGATGAACCGCGCTCGCTACGCTTGCGCGGATGCTACACTTTCCACGACCGCAAACCGCACAGCACCGCCCGAGCCCTCGGCCCGCGAAGCGCGCCTCGCCCTCGATCCGCCAGGCACCGCACCGCCACCGCAGCTACCGAACCAAAATCCGACGCCGAGATACGAGCGGTGGGTTGATACGGACCACGCCGATAGAGAAGGCATGCGTGTTCGCGACTGGCAGGACATTCTGGAAGAAGTAACTGATTCGGGGGCCGACCCCGGCGGCTGGCGAGCAGTCGCTGGCGATCGGAATCGTGGAATCGGCGAGGACATGTACCTCGGCCACCCCTCGGCAGGCGTCTTCCAGCTCAAGACCTACGCGAAAAATCCCTTCGAGGTCCAGGGCGTCGGCAGTCGAATCGCCAGGCGAATCGACGACGACCTCGACCCGCTCTTTCCCGAGAGCGAGGCGGGTCGCTTCGGCGTCCAGTCGCCGATGGCCGACGAAGACGAGGCCGAGCAGGCAGCGACGGAACTCGAAAGCGTGCTCGAAACCCACGCCGACGCGCCGACGACGCCCGACGCCCTCTTCGAGGACGTGATGGGCGCGCTCGACAGCCCCGCCTATGGCCCGATGGAGTACGACCAGTACGACCGCCCAGAGGGGCTCGACGAGTTCGCCGACGAGTTCGAGGAGGCCGAACGCCTGCTCGATGCCGAACTCGACGACCTCGTCGAGGAAAACGACACCAACCGTGGCTTCCAGTAGGCGTAAATCCCGTCCCCGCCTTCGATCGGTATGACCGCCGAAGCCACGATCGAGGCGTACTACGACACGCTCCGGGCGGGCGAATCGCTGTCTCCCTTCTTCGCCGAATCGGCGTCGGTCGTCAAGTTCGGCATCACCGATCGACTCACGGGGTACGACGAGATCGAGTCGGGCCTCCGCGAACAGACCGAGACGACGACCGACTGGACCGTCGAGAGCCGCAGGCTGGCGGTAACCGAGCGCGACTCGATCGCGTGGTTCAGCGACGATGTGCTGATGGCGTGGCGCGGCGAGGACGGCGAGCATCGCGAGCACGAGACCCGCTGGAGCGGCACGCTCGAACGCCGCGACGACGAGTGGGCGTTCGTCGGGATGCACGTGAGCACCGCCGACGCCGACACGAAAAGCGAACCGAACACCGACGGACTCGGGGAGCGGTGATGGTCGGCCCAGTATCCAGAGAGGACCGCCTCACCGCATCGCGCCGGATCAAGATCGGGTTCGTCGTCCTCGTCGGGCTTTCGGCGGGCCTCATCACGCTCCAGGGCGATGCCTCCCTCCTCGCGTTCGCGTTCGCGACGTGTGCCGGCCTCGTCGCCGGCGCGATCGTGGTCTGGCTCGCCTTCCCCCAGGGCCTCGGGTTCCGGAGGTGAACAGGAAAAGCGGGTCTTCGAGGTTCAGCGGGCTACGCGGTCGAGCCACTGCTCGGGCGCGTCGAGCTCCGCGTTCGTCGGCAGGTTCTCGGGACGCTGCCAGACGAGACTCGCCCCCTCCACCCCGTGGGCGTCGGCGACGGTCTCGAAGAAGGCCTTCCCGCGCTCGTACTGCCGGCGTTTCGTTCCCAGGCCGAGAAGCCGACGGACGAGCTGGGCGACCGGGCCACGGCCCCGTCGCCGTGCCTCGACTTTCTCGCGGAGGTCGGCGTACTCGTCGTCGAACGCCCGATCCATCAGGAGTTCAGCGTACCCCTCGACCGCGGTCATCGCGGCGTCGAGTTCGCGAAAGGCCTCGCGGTCGAGGCTGCCCTCGCCGAGCGCGTCGACCGTCCGCTCCATCCTGGCTTCGAGGTGATCGGAGAGCCACGGGGCCGCGCCGAACTCCGCGGCGTGAGTCACTTCGTGAAAGGCGATCCACCGCCGGAATCGTGCGCGCGAGACGTCGAGTTCGTCGGCGACTCGCCCGATGTTCGGATGGACGAAGTAAAGCGCGTGATCCGCGGCTCCGCTTGCCGCACCCCCGCTCGCTGCGCCCTCGCCCGCACCGTCCGCCACGCCACGGCCGTCGCCCTCCGCGAGCAGGAGCGGGTCGTACTGGCCGAGCACGTTGTTCGCGAGGAAGGCGAGTGCGACGGTCATCGAGCCGGTGTTCGCCACCCGCGCGAGACCGGGAACGAGCGTCCGGCCCTCGATGTCGAGGGTTCCCATGACCCGCTCGAAGGTGGCGATGTTCGCGTCGATCCAGTGGTGGCGGTGCTGGACCTCGATGGTGTCGGGGAGGTCGAAGGAGACGCCGGCGACCTCCCGAACCCGGGTGCGCGCGTCGCGGACGTCGGCCGCATAGCCCGACTGCTCGTCGGGGGTGAGCGTGAGATCGCCAGGGTCGGTGGCGGCCCGTGCGGCCTCGGTGACGGCGGCCCAGTCGATCAGCCCGTCGCCGGAGGCCTCGGACACCGCTCTGGCGCTACGAAGGAGGTTCACACCCGAGGGTGTCGCCGATCGAACAAAGGGTTTTGCCTCTACAGCTCTTCGAACTCGTTCTCGTCGTCGTCGACGCCGAACTCGTCGTCCTCGACCGCGAACTCGTCTTCGAGGTCGTCGCCGAGATACTGCTGTGCGCCGAGCGCGAGCCCGATCAGGAGCCCGAGAACGAGCAGTTTGCGCAGCGCGCTGCCCGAGGATTCCTCCTCGTCGTCGTCCACGTCCTCGTCGATCTCGACGACGGTGTCGCCGGTCTCCTCGTCGTCGGTCGCTTCGACCGTACCAGCGCCACCGTCCGCGCCAAGCGGGTCGATGCCGGCGTCGGGCTCGCTTTCGAACGACGTGTCGGTGTCGACGCCGGTGTCGGTGCCGACGTCAGCATCGGTGTCGAAGGTGTCGTCGTCGTCATCGGTCGAGAACCCGGTGTCGGATTCGGCGTCCTCGGAGCCGAGGCCGAGGCGGTCGCGCAGCAGCTCGCCGATGTCGGAGCTGAGCTGGACATCGCTCGTGAACTCGTTGTCCTCGCTGTGCAAGTGGAGTTCGAGCAGTGTAACTTTGTCTGCCATGCGATCGTCGTTCGTCGTCAGGTGGCTTATTCGTTTGGGCTTCGATCGCTGGTCGGAGCCACACGGGGTGGTTCCGGGGGACTGCCCGGTTCCGAACGGTTCATACCCGGGGCGTCGGTACGCTGGCCGTGAACGAGGACCAACGTGCGTTCCTCGACGACCTGCTTGAAACGCCGAGCCCGTCCGGGTTCGAGACCCGTGGCCAGGCGATCTGGACCGACTACGCGAGCGAATTCGCCGACGAGGTCCGCACCGACGACTACGGCAACGCGGTCGCGGTCCACGAGGGCGCGACCGACGCGCCGAGCATCGCGCTTACCGGCCACGCCGACGAGATCGGGTTCGTCGTTCGGGACGTCAGTGAGGAGGGGTTCGTCCGCCTCGGTTCGATCGGCGGCGCGGACAAAACCGTCTCGCGCGGCCAACACGTCACGATCCACGCCGACGGCGGCTCCGTACCGGGCGTCATCGGCCAGGCCGCGATCCACCTGCGCGACGACCACGAGACCGCCGACATCGCCGAGCAGCACGTCGACATCGGGACCGAAGACGGCGACGAGGCGCGGAATCTGGTCGAGATCGGCGATCCGATCACGATCGCGAGCACGGTCGAGGAGCTCCACGGAACGCGGCTCGCGGCCCGCGGGATGGACAACCGAGTCGGGACGTGGGCCGCCGCCGAAGGGCTCCGCCGCGCGAGCGAGGCCGACGTCGACGCCACGGTGTACGCCGTCAGCACCGTCCAGGAGGAGGTCGGACTTCAGGGCGCGCGGATGGTCGGGTTCGATCTCGCGCCCGACGCCGCGATCGTAGTCGACGTGACCCACGCCACCGACGAGCCCGCGACGCCGGGCACGCGCAGCAACGGGATCGAACTCGGCGACGGCCCGGTGGTGACCCGCGGCGGCGCGAGTCATCCCGTCCTGGTCGATGCGATGCGCGCGGCCGCCGACGCCGACGACGTTGCGATCCAGCTCCAAGCGAACGGCTCGCGGACGGGCACCGACGCCGACGCCTTCTTCACCCAGCGCGGCGGCATCCCCTCGCTGAACCTCGGGCTGCCGAATCGGTACATGCACACCCCGGTCGAGATGATCGACACCGAGGATCTCGATGCGCTCGCCGAACTGTTGGGGACGTTCGCCGGACGCGTCGACGTCGACGACTCGTTCGCCGTCGAGGTGTGATTCGTCGGGACGACTGCTCGGCCCGACCGCGTGACGGTACGCTTAAGGACCGAACCGAACGAGAACGCAGTATGACCGACGGACGTCCCCTCGACGTGCTCGAAGCCACCCTCGGCGAGAGCGTGGCCGTGCGGCTGAAAGACGGCGAGATCTACACGGGGTCGCTCGCTGGCTACGACCAGCACATGAACGTGGTGCTCGAACCGGCGAGCGGGGACGCCGACGCGCCGACGCCCGGGGAGGTCGGCGTCGAGACGGTCGAGAGCACAACGATTATCCGCGGCGACAACGTCGTGACGATAACACCATGACGGGGTCCGGAACGCCGAGTCAGGGGAAGAAGAACAAGAACGTTCACGTCAGATGCCGCCGCTGTGGCGAGGCCTCCTACCACAAGACGAAGAAGGTCTGTGCGTCGTGTGGGTTCGGCGAATCCGCAAAGCGACGCGACTACGCGTGGCAGGAGAAGGCCGGCGAGTAGATGGACGAGAAGTGCGGGGTCGTCGGCGTCTCCCTCGCCGACCGCGCCGCCGCGCGGCCGCTTTACTACGCGCTCTATGCCCTCCAGCACCGCGGCCAGGAATCCGCGGGAATCATCACCCACGACGGATTCCAACAGCATTCCCACGTCGAGATGGGACTCGTGGGCGACGCCTTCTCCGAGGCCGACATCGCGGAGCTCAACGGGCCGAACGGCATCGGCCACGTCCGCTACCCGACCGCGGGCAGCGTCGACTCGTCGTGCGCGCAACCCTTCTCGGTTTCGTTCAAGAGCGGATCGTTAGGATTAAGCCACAACGGTAACCTCGTCAACGCGGCCGCGCTCCGGGACGAACTCGCCGGACTGGGCCACGCCTTCACCTCCGACGGGGATACCGAGGTGATTGCCCACGACCTCGCGCGCAACCTCCTCGACGGCGACCTCGTGAGCGCGGTCGAGCGCACGATGGGCAAGATCCACGGCTCGTACTCGCTCGCCGTGATGCACGACGACCGCGTTCTCGGGCTCCGCGATCCGCAGGGCAACCGGCCGCTGTGTCTCGGCGAGTTGGCCGAGGGGTACGTGCTCGCAAGCGAGAGCGCGGCGATCGACGCACTCGATGGCGACCTCGTTCGTGACGTGCGGCCTGGCGAACTCGTGGTGCTCGAACCCGACGGCGCGGGCTACGAGAGCCACCAGCTCGCCGATCCCGACCACACCGCGCGCTGTTTCTTCGAACACGTCTACTTCGCCAGACCGGACTCGACGATCGACGGCGAGCTGGTCTACGAGGCCCGCCGCGAACTCGGCCGACAGCTGTGGGCCGAGAGCGGCATCGATAGTGATGTGGTGATGCCGGTGCCCGACTCCGGACGCGCGTTCGCCTCGGGCTACGCGGAGGCCGCGAACGAGGGCGACGGCAGCGTGGCGTTCGCCGAGGGGCTGATGAAAAACCGCTACGTGGGCCGGACGTTCATCATGCCGACCCAGGACGAGCGCGAGCGTGCAGTCCGGCTCAAGCTCAACCCCATCAAGTCCACGGTCGAGAACAGGACCGTCACCCTGATCGACGACTCGATCGTCCGGGGGACGACCTCCACACAGCTCGTCGAACTCCTCCGGGAGGCCGGCGCGGCGGAGGTCCATCTCCGGATCGGCTCGCCGGCGATCGTCGCGCCCTGTTACATGGGAATCGACATGGCGAGCCGCGAGGAGCTCCTGGCCGCCGGACGGTCGACCGAAGACGTCTGCGAGACGATCGGTGCCGACAGTCTCGCGTACATTTCGCGTGGAGCGGTCGCCGACGCGCTCGACACCCCCGAAGACGACCTCTGCATGGGCTGTGTCACCGGCGAGTACCCCTACGACATCGCGGGCGAGGCGACCGATCGCGAGGTGTCCCGGCCCTCCGTGGGCGGCCGCGCGAGCGCCGACGATTAGTTGACGGCCCGGTTCTCAGTACACCTCGTCGAGAAACGTCCGGAGGGCATCGTTCACCGCCTCGGGGTTCTCCATGTTCGAGGTGTGGCCGGCTTCGGGAATCAGTTCCTGATGACTATCGGGAAGCTCGTCGAGCATCGATTCGGTGCGTTCGGGCTCTATCGAGACGTCCTCCTCGCCGTGGATCGAGAGCATTGGTACGTCGATACTCGAAAGTTTCGGCGTGAAATCCGGTTCGTCGAGCCACGAGTGCATCTCGTGATAGAACGCTTCCGTAGGATAGGTGTGCCAGCGCTCGACCCAGTGGTCCGCGAGTTCTGGATTCTCAGCAAGCGTGGTTTCGCCGAACAGTTGGCTCCGAGCGACCTCGATCGCGGATTCGGTGAAGGCCCCCTCCTCGCGCGCTTGCGTCGCTAGCTGGCCGTACTGCTCGCGTTCGGCTTCGGTGTAGGGTTCGGCCATCGCATCGATCAACACCGCACCCTCCAATCGGTCGGGATAGCGCTCGGCGAAGCGAAGCGCCATGAACCCGCCCATCGACATCCCGCACAGCACGAACGAGTCGATGTCGAGCGCGTCGGCGAGCGCAGCGGCGACGTCGGCGAGATCGTAGAGATCGTACGGACCGACGTACTGGTCGGTCCGCGCCCGGAGATCGTACGCCACCGTCCGGTACTCGTCGCTGAGGGCGCTGAGCTGCGGGTCGAACATCGTCCGATCCATCAGCGTTCCGTGGGCGAAGACGACGGCTGGGCCGTCGCCACGGTCGGTCACGAGCGTCTCCGGTCGCCGTCGGTACCGCTCCGTGGCTGTATCTGATTCTGCTTCGATCATGAAACGAATCACGTTCGCACGTGACTTATAACCACACTGCGCGTCGACATCGGTCCGTGTACCCCACCGCCAGGCGCTCGGCGAATGGAAGCGCTTTTACCCGAACGAAGGATACGGACGAA